>NZ_CP012945.1:3439587-3758268 GCF_001402915.1 Devosia sp. A16 | reverse complement strand
GTCGGATCGGAGGCGAAGGTGTGCACCGAGGTGAGGATGCCCGAGCGCACCATGAAGGTGCCGAGCAGGCTCAGCGAGAAGGTGATGATGGCGAGAAAGATCGTCCAGACCTTCAGTGCGTTGCGCTTTTCCATGACCAGGGCGGAGTGGAGCAGCGCCGTGCCGGCGAGCCAGGGCATGAAGCTGGCATTCTCCACCGGATCCCAGAACCACCAGCCACCCCAGCCGAGCTCGTAATAGGCCCAGTACGAGCCCATGGCGATGCCGAGGGTCAGAAAGCACCAGCTGAGCAGCGTCCACGGCCGCACCCAGCGCGCCCAGGCCGCATCGATGCGGCCCGAAATCAGGGCGGCCATGGCGAAGCTGAAGCACACCGAAAAGCCGACATAGCCGAGATAGAGCAGCGGCGGATGGATGGCGAGGCCGATATCCTGCAGGATCGGGTTGAGATCCTTGCCCTCGAACGGGGCCGGGGAGAGCCGCAGAAACGGATTGGAAGTAAACAGCGTAAAGCCGGTGAAGGCCGCAGCGATCAGGCTCTGCACCGCCAGCACCAGGGTCAGCAGGTCCTTGGGCAGGCTGCGCCCGAAAGCCGCGACCCCGGCGCCCATTATGACGAGGATCAGTACCCAGAGCAGCATCGAGCCCTCGTGGTTGCCCCACACGGCGGTGATCTTGAAGATCAGCGGCTGCGCCGAGTTGGCATGCTCATAGGCGAGCTTCAGCGAGAAATCGGAAACCACGAAAGCCTGGATCAGCGCCGCGAAGGCGGCGGCGACCAGGACGAACTGCAGCACCGCGCCCTGCTGCAGGTAGCCGGCCAGCGCCTCGCGCTTCCAGAACATCAGCCCGACAATGGCCGAAATGGCCGAAATGGCGAAAGCCAGAACCAGGGCGAAATGGCCGAGTTCGATGCTCATGCGGATGCTCCTCCGAGGTGCGCCGTAAAGGCCCCCTCACCCGACGCTACCGCGTCGACCTCTCCCCCAAAGGGAGAGGTGTAACGTGGCGCGATCGTGCCGCCGTTCACCTCTCCCTTGGGGGAGAGGTCGGATCGCGAAGCGATCCGGGTGAGGGGGCCTTCCGGTGCAATACCCATCACAGCGGAGCTCCATCACGCTGCCATTCGCCGCGCTTCTTCAGCTCGTCGACCAGTTGCTTGGGCATGTAGTTCTCATCGTGCTTGGCCAGCACGTTGGTTGCCGCGAAGGTTCCCTGCGGCGTGACGCTGCCCTCGACCACCACGCCCTGCCCCTCGCGGAACAGGTCGGGCAACAGCCCGACGTAGTGCGTCGCCATTTCAGTCTGGCCGTCGGTCACTACGAAATCCGAGGTTTCCCCGACACGCTTCCAGGTGCCTTCCTTGACCAGTCCGCCCAGCCGGATCGGTGTTCCAGCGGCGACCGCCCGCTCATGGATTTCGCTCGGCGAGTAAAAGAACACCACTTGTCCGCGCAAGGCCCAGGCCAGAAAGCCTCCCGCCGCGATAAGGATCACGCCAAGGCCAGCGATCACCGCCAGGCGCTTCTGTTTGCGAGTCAGGCGTTTCTGCTTTTGCGTCAATTGCTTGCCACCAGTCCATTATCCGCGGCGAGAACATCGAGCTCGGTGCGATCTCCGGCATTGGGATAGGCTTTGCGAGCTGCATCATACGCCGTTTGAGCGAGCTCCGTCTGCCCGAGAACGAGCCGGGAGCGCACTAGGCGCGTCCATTCGTCGATCGTGCCGCCATCCTGGTGGAGCCGGCTCGACAGCCCCTCGACCATGCCGGCAATAGCGGAATTGTCCGGCACCTCGCCGCCGTTGAGGCCCGCTTCGGCGGCGGCGAGGCCAGCCTCGGCATTGGCAAGCCAGCTCTCGCCGCCCTTGCTCAGCTGCAAGAGGCCCTGCCACTCGGCCTTGGCCGTCTTGAAATCGCCCTCCCGCATCGCCTCGCTGGCGAGATAGTAGCGCGAGCGCACATGGGTCACATCGCGATTGGCGGCGCTGCGGAACAGCGCCAGCGGTTCGCCCGAGGCGTCGCCGTCCTTGGCCATCATCAGCGCTTCGCCCAGATCGGTCTCGCGGTCGGCGGTCGGACCGTCGAGTTCGATCGCCTTGCGCAGCGCGGTCGCCGCGTCGACGAAGCGGCCCATCTGCATGTAGGCGGGTGCGATCACCGTCCAGCCGCGCAGATCGTCGGGTTTGGCCCTGAGCTGGGCCTCGATACGGGCAATCGCGTCGTCGAGCGTCATCTCCGGCGGCGGCATGTCCTGGCGCTCGGCCAGCGGCTGCGCCGGCAGGTCAGGGCGCCCCAGCGCGCCATAGACGCCGAAGGCCAGCACGGCAGTCACCACCGCCGCTGCCGCTACGAGGCCGCGCCGCGCGCCCGCATCGGTCGCCGGTTTCGCCGTTGCCTTCAACCGCATCAGCTCGCGCGCCAGCTCGCCTTTCGCCGCCGTCGCCTCGGCGGCGCCGAGGCGGCCGAGCGCCAGGTCCGATTCGATTTCTTTGAGCTGCAGTTTCAGGTGCGCCACCTCGGGGCTGTCTACAACAGCGGCAGCCGCGTTGACCCTTCGTCCGGCCCCCGCATAATAGAGCGCGGCGCAGGCGACGGCTGTGACCACAAAAGCGAGCGACCAAAATATCATGTGCAGGGCTCTGCCTCATGCGACGGTGCGGATACGCGGCCGATCTATAAAGGCATTCGGGCAAATTATGCACCCGGACACATCGATGTGTGGGAGGCGCATTGCCGCAGCCCACAAGGTGGCGTGCTGATCTGATGGCCGATGGCAGCTACGACTACCTGGTGCTCGGCTCCACTCCGCTGGCAGGCCTCATCGCCGGCCTGCTGGCAACGGAGCACCGGCGTCGCGTCTGCCTCGTCGGCGAGCCGTTCTCGCCGTTCCGGCTGCAGCGCAGCATCGACATTTCTTTGGCGCCGATCACCCGGCCGGAGACGCTGCTGCTGCTGAAGCGCAGCGCTGCAGAAACGACAAGGCTGGTGGCCGGCTGGGGCAAGGGCCTCGTCGGCCGGGTCGATCCGCTGTTCGTCGCCGAGACGCCCGCGAGCATCGCGGTGCTCGGCCATTTCCGGCATCTCGCCATTGCACTCGGCTATGCCGTGGAGCCGGTGGCCGACCGCAGCATCGCCGAGGGTCTGATGTTGCGGGTGCGCGATGTGCAGTTGCTGGGCCATGGGCGGTTCGAGCCGGCGCTCGAAGCCTGGCTCGGCTGTCATGACGTACGCCACCTCGATCGCGCCGAGACCGTACTGACGCTGCGCAAGGACGGCACGGCGCACCTCGTTTCCGGCGACCATGGCGCCGAGGCCGCGCAGGTGATCCTCGCCGGCGACGATGCCGTGCTTGACTATCTGCCCGAGGAGGCGCGCGATCGCAGCCTCGCGCCGATCGCCGGCGCTGCCATGCTGCTCGATACCCTCAAGCCGTTGCCGGCGCCCTATCTGTCATTCCTCGATCGCGGCGTCGTGCTGGTGCAGGACGGCAAGGCCAGCGCCGCGGCGCTCTTGAGCGGAGAGTCGAGCACGGCGCGAGCACGGCTCGGCAGCGCCGCCGCCAGAGCCGGCGCGCTGCGCCTTGCGGGCGAGACGGTGGTCGGCAGCCTCGGCACTACCGATGGCGCGCCCTTTATCGGCCCGGCGCGCGGCCACAAGGCGCAGGTCGTCGCCGCCCTCGGCCCGGCGGCGGCGTTTCTCGCGCCGGCGCTGGCGCGCCACTTCGCCGGCGTCGCGGCGACCGATGAGGCCAGGTGGTTCGCTGCCCGCGGCCCGAGCCGCGGCAACCACAGGCTCCTCGTCGGCGACTATCCCACGGTGCCGGCGTGAGCGCCCTCTCCAACCGTTTTCCTGCCGACGCCCCGCACGGCCTCGGCGGCGCCGAACTCGACCGGGACAAGCCGCTGCAGTTCCGGCTCAACGGGCGGGTGATTACGGGCTTTGCCGGCGACACGGTGCTCTCGGCCACCCTCGCCAACGGCATCCAGATCGCCGGCCGGCACCGCGACGAAGCGCTGGCGCTCGATGAGAGCTTCGCGCCGCTGGTCAGCACCGGCAAAGGCATCGCGCTGCCGATGGAGCGCACGCCGGCCCTGCCCGGCCTCGAGCTGGTGACCATCGGCAGCCGGCGCGACCCGATCGTCTCGAGCGGGTTGCTCGGGGCACTGCGCAATAGGCTGCTCGGCCCGGCGCGCACGCTCAACCATCGCTACGGCAACGAGCCGATGGCGAGTCCGCCCTGGCACAGCGCCGCGCTCGACGAAACCATAGAGACCGACATCGCCATCGTCGGCGGCGGGGTCGCTGGCCTCAGCGCCGCGGTCGCTGCTGCAGGCGCCGGCAAGAACTGTGTGCTGATCGAGCGCCACCAGAGCCTTGGCGGCACCATCCGCTATTTCGGGGCGATCGATGCCGAAGCTACGCCCGAAGTGACCGTAGAGCGGCTGGTCACCGGCCTCGCCGGCAAGAGCTCGGTGAGCATCCTCACGCGCGCCGAGGCCTTCGCCATCGCCGGCACGACCCTTCGGGTGCACCAGGTGGTGGTGGACAACGGCAAGCCGGTGTCGCGGGTGCTCGCCATCGCTGCGAGGCACATCGTTCTCGCCACCGGTGCGAGCGAGCGGCTGCCGCTGTTCCCGGGCAATCGGACGCCCGGGGTCGTCGGGGCGCTCACGGCGTTCCTGCGGGCCGAGCGCTTCGGGGTCTGGCCAGGACGGCGGGCGCTATTCACCACACCCAACAGCTTCGCCTACCGGCTGGCGCTGCATGTCGCCGATGCCGGGATCGAGGTGCAACGTATCGTCGACAGCCGGCTCAGCACCACCTCACGCTTTGTCGATTTCGCCAAGGCAACCGGCATCACCCTCGCCTCGGCGCTGGCCCCGAGCCATGCCGAGCCGCTGCAGCGCAACCAGCCCGGGCTGCGGGTCGGCTTTGCCGTCGCAATCGACGGGATCGCCCAGGACTCGAGCGCCATGGAGACCGACCAACTGGTCGCCGCCGGGGCCTGGCAGCCGGACATCCTGCTCTGGCTTCGCGCCGGCGGGAGGGCGGCCTGGGATCAGGCCAATGGCTGGCTCGGTCCGCAGGGCACACTGCCTGCGGTGGCGCTGGCCGGCGCTGCCGCCGGCTACCACACCACGGCTGCCGCATTGAGCAGCGGCAAGGCGGCCGTACTCGGCCTGCTCGGCAAGATGGCGCCGCCGGTGGTCGATGCGATTATCGAGGAAGCCTTCGAGACGCCCGACGCGCGCACCCCGATTGCACCGTTCCGCAGCTCGGCGCGGAGCGGCACCTATCTCGATCGCGGATCGTCTCTGATCACCCGGCGCGCGGCCGCGGCCAGCAGATACGGCATATCCGGCCTCGCCACGCGCGCCGTGCAACTGGGGCTCGCCGACATCGCCGCCGCCGTAGATATCGGCGCCATAACGGCGCGCGATGCCGGCTCGGTGGCGGCCGAACGCTGCGCGCTGTCGGGAGAGATCCGCGATGTCGGCTGGCGCGTGCCGGCGCAGCCGGCGCCGGACCAGGAGGTGCCGCTGCCGCCTGCCTATCTTGCCGGCCGCTTCGGCGACAAGGCGCAGATCTGGACGATCACTGCCGCGGACGCCCGCTCGTTCGAGCCGGGCTGCCTGGTGTTCGAGAATTCCGAGACCAGCGATCCGCTCAAGGCGATCGGCGTCACGTTTGCGCCGCATCGGGCCGGCGCCAATGGCGGCATCGCACTACTGCGCAGCGGGCCGGACGCTGCGGGGACCGAGCTCTATGTGCGGGATGCCGGGACAGCGGTTGCGGCGCGGCTGGTGGAGAGGTTGAAGCTGCGTTCCTGAGGCCTGAGCAAGCACCGGCTGCGCAAGCTTCCGCTCGGCCTCAGCTCGCCCGCTTCTCGGCAGTTTCGCGCGCCCGGCGCAGCACGTCGGCATAGTCCGGGTTGAAGCGCAGCTCGGCCATCTTGATGGCGGCATCGAGCCGTGCGGCGACAACCCGGTCGCTCGGGTTCTGCCGGAACAGTTCGAGGTTGCGCTGGACGTGCATTTCCAGACCCTGTCCCACCTGGGCCCAGGTCTGGTCGAACATGGCGTTGAGCGCCAGCGAGTCGCGGCAAGCGCGGATCGTCGCCAGCACGTAACAACCGTTGAGCGCGGCCAGCACCTGGTCACTGTCGAGCCGATCGGTGCCGGAGTGGCGGCGCAAAGCCAGGTTCACGTTCGGCGCCACGTCCCGGAGCTTCGGCTCTACCATTTCGGATGCCGTCTTGGTCAGCGCCGCGACGGCGGTCGACCAGCGGGTGAGCCGGCCAAGCTCGACATAGCCGGTCACCGCACGCATCAGGCGATGGAAACGGTCGATGGCACGGCAGGTCAGATCGATATCGGCGAAGGCGCCATGCTGGTCGAGGGCCGGGATCTGGGCCTGTGCATGCGACAGGATCGCTTCGATCAGCGGCGCAAAGCCGGCGCGCTGCAGCGATGCTTCGCTGGCCGATCCGGCGAGACGGATGGCGGCGGCCATCAGCCGGCCCGGGTGGCTCACCTGCCCCATCGCCGCCTGGAACAGCAATGCGGAAACCGCGTGATCGTTGAGCGGCATTGACTGCAGCGCCACGCCAAGCGCCGTCTCGTCGGTCATGGCGTTGGCGGCACGGCCAAAGGCCTGTGCCTTGTCGAGCAGGCTCCGGCATTTCAGGGCATTGAGCACCACCGGCAAGCGGCGATAACCGTCCTCGCTGCCGAACTGGATCTGCATGCGGCGCTCGGCCTCGGGTGTGGCGATCGCGGCGATCGCGGCGCGGGCGCGCTGCAGCAGCTCGGGCATAAGCAGGTCGAGCGCCTGACGAGCGGCCGGCTCGTCGCCGGCATTTGCGTCGATCAGATCCGGCGCCACGTCGCGCACCATCCAGATCCATGCGGCGTTGGCGTGCGGCTCGGCTATGCCGCCATCGAAATCGAAACCGGCCGGCCCGGGAACGGTTACTGCATCGATCAGACCGAAAAACGGCCGCACGGCGGCAGACCGGCGCGCTGCGGCAGTTTCAGCTGACTGAAGACGAGTAGCAGTATCTGGCATGAAGACCGGCAGGCGTCGGAGTCCGAGGATTGTCTTCGAACCTAGCCCTCGACGGTAAACAAAAGACTATCCAGGGGCCGACCGGGCGATCACTTCGCGGTCAGTACGGGCGAAAACGGGGTTTCCGAAACGATCGGCCGCCCTCAGCCGACAGGCACCAGCTATGACCGTTCCCGACAACGAGGATCATCCCCGCGCAGCGGAAACCCGTTCCTGGGCCTCACGCGCCCTCAAACGAAGGTCGCCGCATTCGCGAAGACGACACCGAGCTCGGGGTGGGTTCTGCTGGAAAAGCCTGGCGCCCGTGCGCCTCAGCCGGCGACGCTCCAGGTACCGTCGGCCTCGCGGCAGGCGGTGCCCTTGCGGGCATGCGGGGCGCCGGCAATGGTCACGGTATGGGTGAAATCGCGGCAGTCGATATTGTTGACGCGGACATAGGGGCCGACGGTCACGCTGCCCGACGTCCCCTTGTCGCCGTTCCAGGCGCGCGGCGCGCCAGGGCGGCCGAAGGTCAGCGCGTTGAACTGGGCGCTCGCCGCTTCCGACTTGTCCTTGGCCGAAAGCTGGCCGACGACCGAAGCATCGAGGAAGGCCGTCACGTCGTTCATCGTGGTGTTGGCGGACTGGACGGCGCCAGGCGCGGGAAGCGATGCGGGCGTCACCGTCGGCTGGGTGCCGAGTGTGCCGAGCGTCGAGTTCGGCTGCGGCAGCGTCGGCCCGAGGGCGACGTCGGAGGTGGAGGGACCCATGCTGCAACCGGCAAGCAGGAGCATGGCAAAGACAGGAAGGGCGCGGACGATCTGCTGCATCTGGGTCTCTAAGGGTGGCCGGGCCCTTATTCCTTACGTATTGAGGCGAAAGTGCGGAAACCCGCCACTTTTGCGGCCGGCAGCCGCAATTCTGCCAGGAGCCCCCCCAGCACTGAGCGCTTCAATTGCAGGGACCCGCCATAGACGTCAACCAGTTCCTTGACGATATCCAGGCCCAGCCCGGAGCCGGGGGTCTTCTCGTCGAGTCTGACACCGCGGCGCAACACTTTGGTCGCTTCCTCCTCGGTCAATCCTGGCCCGTCGTCGTCGATCTTGATGAGCAGATTGGCGGTCCCGCCGCTACGCTCGGCCACCACGGTCACCCCGATCGAGGATTTGGCCCATTTGCAGGCATTGTCGAGCAGGTTGCCCGCCATCTCCTCGAGATCGCCCTCGTCGCCCCGGAACCACGGCAACGATGCGTCGGGCCGCACCATGGCGATGGTGACCCGCGGGTTAAGCTTCTGCATCACCCGGGTCAGCCGCAGCATCACATGCGTCGCATCGGCCTTCTTGCCCACCACCGAGGAGCGCGCCGCCAGCCGGGCGCGGTCGAGATAGGTGCTGACCAGTTGGCTCATCTTCTCGGTTTCGGTGGCCACCACCTTGGCGAGGCTGTTCTTCTTGTCGGCGTTGGCCTCGTTGCGCAGCACGGCGATCGGCGTCTTCAGCCCGTGCGCCAGGTTGCCCACCTGGTTGCGGGCCCGCTCGACGATCTGCGCGTTGGAGCGCAGCAACTCGTTGATTTCCTCCGACAGCGGCGCCAGCTCGGCCGGATAGGCGCCGGTGAGCATCGCCGCATCGCCTTCGCGCACCTGCTCCACCTCGCGCCGCAACCGTCCCACCGGTCGCAGCGCCAGGCGCGCCACGATGGTCGACATCACCGCCAGCATGATCGCCACCGCGCCGAGAACGATCAGCGTCTGGCCGCGGAACTCGTCGACCAGTGACAGGATCTCGTCGAGCGAACCGGTCACCATGATGTGCAGCGGCATGCCGTTGACGGTCACGGCGCGCTCGATCACCCGGATCTTGATGTTGAACGGATCGGTCAGCACCGCCGACTTGGAGTTGGTGGCGTCGAACGGTCCCGGCAGCGGCCCCAGCACCATGCCGACATAGGAGTTGGAGAAGTTGAGCAGTTCGCCCTTGTCGTCGCGGATGGCCCAGTACCAACCCGAACCGGTGCGATCGAAGCGCGGGTCGGCGACCTTGATCTGATCCGATTTCGGCGTGTCGGACAGCAGGCTGAGATCGGTCAGGGTTTCGACATGGAATTCCAGGGTCTCGACGAGGCTGTTGTCCAGCGCCCGCGAGTAGAGCTCGGTGAGCAGGAACGCGGTCGCCACCAGCGCCACGATCAGCCAGCCGGCCGACAGCAGGAACAGCGAGGCGGCGATCGAGCCCTTGCGCTGCGACACCGGATGTCCAGGCGCTTCAGTCACGGCCGTCCCCCTGCCCTGTCCGCGCTGCTAGCCGACAAGGAATGTTGTCAGTCCTCTGCGATCTGGTAACCCAGCCCGCGCACCGTCTGGATGCAATCCTCCGGCAGCTTCTTGCGGAGCCGGCCGACGAACACTTCGATGGTGTTGGAATCGCGGTCAAAATCCTGATCGTACAGGTGTTCGGTCAGCTCGGTGCGCGAGATCACCTTGCCCTTGTGGTGCATCAGGTAGCTCAGCAGCCGCAATTCGTGGCTGGTCAGCTTCACCGAGTGCCCATCGACGGTGACCTTGCCGGCCTTGACGTCGAGCCGCACCGTACCGGCGCTGATCTCGTTGGAGGCCTGCCCGGCCGCCCGGCGCACCAGCGCCCGGACGCGGGCCAGCACTTCTTCCATGTGGAACGGCTTGGCGACATAGTCATCGGCGCCGGCGTCGATGCCCTGCACCTTGTCGCTCCAGCGGTCGCGCGCCGTGAGCAGCAGCACCGGCATCTTCTTGCCGGCGCGGCGCCATTCCTCGAGCACCGAGAGGCCATCCATCTGCGGCAGGCCGATATCGAGGACCACGGCATCGTAGGGTTCGGTATCGCCGAGGAAGTGGCCCTCCTCGCCGTCGAACGCCACGTCGACGACGTAGCCGCCTTCGGTCAGCGCGTCCTTCAACTGCCGGTTGAGATTGGTGTCGTCTTCCACGACGAGAATGCGCATCGAAACGTCCCCTATTGCCGCAACGGCACCTCCCGCGCCCGGCAAACGCCGGCCCTACGCGCGAAACATGCCCGGTCTTGATTCTATGTGAGGCTTCACTGAGCCGGCAAGCTCACTGGTTTGCTTTCGCCGGTTTCGTCCATGACGTTGACCTGCCACTCCCAGCGGCCGCCGACCTGGCAGACGCGGGCCTGCGAGCTGATGATCTTGCCGTCGACCCCGGACTGCGCGATCGCCTGCGACAGCTGCACCAGCTCGCCATTGTCGATCATCTGCTGAATCTCGCGCTTGGACAGGCACTCCTGCGCCACGACCGGTGCCGCAACACCGAACGCCAGCGCCAGCGTCAACACGCCGGCCGCCACCAATGTCAGTTTCTGTGTCATCGGAACGTTATGCGGCGCAATGGCTGAATGTGGGATGAACGAGCCTCGCCCAGGGAGCCCGCCGGCCGGGTAACGGTCGGTGCGGTCAGCCGCTTCCCACCTTCTCGCTGCGACGGAACGCGGCTAGGCTCATCTCGTTTGCTCTGAGAAGGAGGACCAATGAGCACGACGACCAATACCGGCTCGCGGGCCATCGACGTTCGGTTCGGGACCGCAACGCTCGAAGTCAAACTCGAGGACGGACGCGAGCTGATCACCCCGCTCAGCCGTTATCCCCGCCTGCGCGACGGTTCGCCGGCGGCCCGCCTCAACTGGCGGTTCACCGGGGGCGGGACGGGGCTGCGCTGGCCCGACCTCGATGTCGAGATCTCGGTGACCGAGCTCGAGTAACCCCCTCGCGCGCAACCGACCTCCGCTCGAAACGTTGACGGCTCGGAGGTATCCCAGATGCCGTCTGCCGTGATTGCCGATATGGTCTATGACGAGGACACCCAGACGCTGTCTGTGTGGTTCCGACCGTCGGGCCGCCGCTATGACTACCTCGAGGTTCCGGCCGTCGAGTATGACGCGTTGCGGCATTCGCCGTCGAAGGGGCGCTATTTCAATGCCCACATCCGTGACAGCTATCCCTTCACCCAGTCGGATCGAGACGAGCCGCGGGCGCCCCTGCAGCCTGGCAACCGCCTGCCATGAGCAGCCGGCTCGCGCTCGTTGAGCCGTGCGAGCCGAGCTATCGCACCCACATGGACATGCCGACCGAGGCCGGCGCGGTCTCCTCGAAACCAAACTGGGCGTAGAGATCCTTGGCGGGGCCATCGGCGATGAGGCTCACATAGGCGCCCTTGGGGGCGTTTGCCTGCAGCCAGTCGACCAGCGCCGCGACGATGCGCTTGCCCAGCCCCTTGCCGCGATGCGCCGCAAGCACGGCGATGTCGGTCAACTGGTAGACCGTGCCGCCATCGCCGATCACCCGGCCCATGCCGATGGTCTCGCCCGCGTGCTCGATCACCACGGCGTGGATGGTGTTGGGTAAACCGAGCGCCGCGGCCTCGGGAGATTTCGGTGTCAGGCCGCTCAGCCGGCGTAGGTCGCAGAACTCCTCGACCGTCGGGATTCGCTCTATCAGCTGGTAGTCGCTCACGCTTCACTCCGCATCGAACAAGGTCAGTTGCAAACCATCGGGCGCCTCGAGCCGCGAATTGGTGGAGCGAAACGGCGTCGGCCGCGGCGTCCCCAGCACCTTCGCCCCGGCTGCGGCGAGCCGATCAGTGGCCTCCGGCACGTCGTCGAAGCGCAGGGCGACGCGGAACTGTCCGCCCACCGGGCGCCCCACTTCGATCCTGTCGATGAACTCGGCATGCTTGCCGTCGGTGATCTCGAGGGTTGCAACCCCCGCTCCGAGGATCGCCACGTGGCCGTCGTCGTCGCCGACCGAAATCTGCTCTTTCAGCCCGATGGTATCGCGCCAGAATGCCACTGCCTTGTCGAAGTCGTCGACGGTGATGACAAGGCGCAGTTCGTGGACGGTGTTGGTCATTCTCGTTGCCTCCAGTCAGTCCCGAGCGTGGGGCGCCTCACGCTCTGGTGTTCGCGTTCAAGCCGCGGCCGCCACATCGCAGCTGCAGCCGCTGGTCTTCAGTGCTTCGCGCGCCACTTCAACGAAGATCCGGCGGAACCACTGCGCCCGTCCGTCCGCCCGATCGACACGGCGGTACAATAGCGAGACTGGCGCCGCCTCGAGATCCACCGGCGGCTTGGAGATGGCGAGGCCATGCAGCGACGCCATGCAGCGGGCAATCGACTCCGGGATCGTGGCAATCGCCGGCATGGCGCTCAGCGCCGTCGGCAATGCCGAGAAGCGCGGCACGGTGGCGACCACCGAGCGGCTGCGCCCGACCTTTTCCAGCGCCGCGTCGACATCGCCCGTCATGTCGCCCTCGAACGAGACCGCAATATGGGCTTCGCGAACAAAATCCTCGAGGCTCAGCGGCGCCGCCAGCTTGAGCTGGTCGGGGTCGTAGATGGAAATCGAGATCTGCTCGAACAACGGCTGACGTACGTGCCACGAGGCCGGTTCCGGATGCACCGAAACCGAGAGATCGAAATCGCCATCGTCGAGCTGCTGGCCGGGATGATGGGTGTGGGAGGCGACGGAAACCAGCCTGGCCCCGGGCGCCTCGCGGCGAATCCGCGCCGCCAGCGGTCCGAAAAACGCGGTCTCGAGGTTGTCGCACATGCCGATGCGGAAGGTGCCCTCGTAGCTGAGCGGATCGAAGGCATCCGGCGTGCGGATGGCCCGCTCGATCGAGCCCAGTGCATCCTCGATCGCCGGGGCGATGTCGAGGGCGCGCGGCGTCGGCTGCAGGCCACGCCCGACGCGCACGAACAGCTCGTCGTCGAGCGCCTCGCGCAGCCGCTTCAACGCCGCCGACAGGCCGGGCTGGCCCAGCAGCAGCCGTTCGGCGGCACGGCTCACATTGCGCTCCTGCATCAGCACCGAAAAGGCCAGCAGCAGGTTCAGGTCGATCTTGCGGAGGGCGGCGTCATTCATCATTGCCAGTGATACCTCGCATGCCGACTATCGATTTGCAATATGGATGAGAGGTCGTCAGCTTCCGCTCCCTCTGCCGGCCGGCGCACCCCTCCCTGGCGCGACGGCGGCATTGCGAAAGGGATAATTTCGATGACCTCCACCAAGATCGGAGGCGTCGCCGGGCTGGCCCTGTTCCTGCTCTGCGCCGCCAACTTCCTCGACGCCATGGACGTTTCCACCATCGGCGTCGCCCTCCCGGCCATCCAGGCCGAACTCGGGCTCGAGCCCAATGTGCTGCAATGGGCGGTGAGTGCATACGTGCTCGGCTATGGCGGCTTCCTGCTGCTGGGCGGCCGCGTCGCCGACATCTTCGGCCACCGCCGCGTGTTCCTCTGGGCCCTCGGCATCTTTGCCGCCGCCTCGATCGCCGGCGCCTTCGTCGACTCGGGCCCGACGCTGATCGCCGCGCGGCTGATCAAGGGCATCGCCGCCGCCTTCACCGCACCGGCAGCGCTGGCGCTGCTGCTCAACGTGTTCGGTGAGGGCCAAGCCCGCGCCAAGGCGCTGGGGCTGTTCGCTTCGACCGGGGCTGCCGGGTTCGTGCTGGGCATGGTGCTGGGCGGGGCGGTCACCGTCTTCACCTGGCGCGCCACGCTGGTAATGGCGGCGCCAGTGGCGATCCTCGTCCTCCTGATCGCGCCGTTCGTGCTGCCACCCGACAGGGACAGCCGCCAGACCCGCGCCTCGTTCGACTGGGCCGGCGCCATCACCATCACGCCTGGCCTGCTGCTGTTCGTATTCGGCGTCACCAACGCCTCGGGTTCGGGCTTTGCCGCCCCGCTCACCTGGGGACCGCTCACCGCCGCCCTGGCGCTGATCGTCATCTTTCTCGTGGTCGAGGCCCGCCATCACGATCCGATGGTGCCGCTGTCGATCTTCCGGCGGAAGAAGCTCAGCCACGCCAACATCGTCGCCGCGCTGTTCCAGGGCGTCTATGTCGGCTTTCAGTTCCTCGCGACGCTCTACTACCAGCATGTCTATGGCTGGTCGGCCTTCGCCACCGGCTTCAGTTTCGCGCTCGGCGGCGCCTGCGTGATGTTCCTCGCCCCGCGACTCGCCGGCGTAGCCCAGCGCAACGGCACGACCAGGGTGATGGCCATCGGCGTCCTGCTGCAGGCCATCGGCTATGTCTTGTGGGTGCTGGCCATCGGCCGCATCGAGCCGATCACGCTGGTGATCGTCACTCAACTCTTCCTTGGCCTCGGCTATGCCGCCACCTACCCCTCGGTGCAGGTCGCGGCGCTCGCCGACGTCGAAGACGACAAGTCGGGCCTCGCCTCGGGGCTGCTGTTCGCCGCGTTCCAGATCGGCGGCGGCATCGTGCTGGCGGCAGTCTCGGCCATCTTCACCGCCGCGCCGGGCTTCAACTGGGAGCCCTATGTTGCCGGTGGCGCCTTTGTCGCAGCACTTGCCATAGTGACGACCCTGATCGCCGCGGTCGGGCCACGGTCGGGTACGCCGGTGCCGAACGCAATGCCGCAGGCAGCGGAGTAAGCTGGCCGCCCCCTCCTCGCGGATGGAGGGGGCGATCCAAGCGCAGTGATCACCGGCTGGAGATTACTGGCACCGCGAATGGTCGCCGGCCGGAGCCCGCGGAAAGCGCCGGAAAAGACGGAACGGTCGGCGCCCCCGGGGGTTACCCCTACACCCCCAAACAGAGGAGACCTGCAATGGATCATTCCACGCATATCCGCCTCGGCAATGCCGAGCTCACCCCGGCCGCGCTCGAAGGCGCGACCGTCTACGGCGCCGATGACGAGAAGGTCGGAACCGTATCGCACGTCCACGGTGCCGGGCTGAGCAGCGAGATCATCGTCGATGTCGGCGGCTTCCTCGGGATCGGCGCCAAGCCGGTGGCCGTCCCGGCCAGCGCGCTCGAGTTCATGCGTGACGAGAGTGGCGATGTCCATGCCGTCACCAGCTGGACCAAGGACTCGCTCAAGGCGATGCCCGAGCATCACGACTGAGCCATCAGGCGGCCGGGCAACCGGCCGCTTACCCCCTACAGACGTTTGCCCAGCCAGATGTCCGGCTTACCCGTCCCGTTGGCGTCGGGGATGAAGCCGATGACCTGAAACCCGCATTTGCGGTAGAATTCGAGCGGGTGCTTGCTACCGGGTACCGCGGCCAGATCGCGCAACGCTGATGCCATATCGGCATAGAGGTCGGCGCCAAACGCCGTCGTGCCGCCGAAATCGTCATCGCTGCCCAGATACAGCGTCAGGACGCCGGCCGCGCGGACCTTGTCCTCGAGCGCCGTCAACAGTTGCCGGCCGATGCCCCGCCCCTGAGCAGCCGGAGCGACGGCGAGCGGATGCAGTTCCCAGGCCTGCGAATAGCGCTCGACCACCCCGACCCAACCTAACACGGCGTCGTCGGCCACCGCCGCAAGGCCGCTCCATTTCGGGTCAGCCGTGAGCCTGGCGACAACGTTGCGCGCCGCATCCATGGTTTTCCAGGCGCCCGGGGCATGTGCGAGCGCGGCGACGAGTATCTCCGCGGCGGACTCGCGCTGCGCCGCCGTGAGTTTCGTGAATGACACGATGCCGATCGCTTCCATGCGAACCTCCGGTTCCCTCAGGGGGTCAGCAGCTGGGCTGTCGATGCCCGGATGATGAGGTCGGGAGCAACTATCGTCTTGATAGGCGGGCCGGTGTAGGTCCCCTCCAGTCGATCGTTCAGCATCCGCATTGCCAACTGGCCGACCGGGCCGGGGTGAGGGTTCACGCTGGTCAGCGGCGGATCGAGGGAACGCGACCACAGGCTATTGGCGATGGAGACCACTGAGACGTCCCGTGGCACAAGCAGACCGGCCTCGCGCAATCCCTGAATGACGCCCATTGCCGTCACGTCGTTGCGGGCAAAGATGGCGGTAAACTTGACTCCGCTCGACACGAGGTCGGCAACGGCCTGCCGTCCTGCAGCCTCCGAGGGCAGCTCGTAGGTGCGAACCAGTTCCGGCCCGATCGACATCCTGTGGTCACGCACGGCCTCAGCGTAGCCGTCATAGGGTGAAAAGCCTGGCAGATGCGGCAAGCCCGCAACGTAGGCGATGCGCTCGTGCCCCAGCCCGATAAGATGCTCCACTGCCTGCAGAGCGGCCATCCGGTAGTCGACACACACGCCGTCGCAGGCCACACCCTTGGGCCAGCGTCCAATGTAGACCAGCGGCTTACCGGCTGAGCGAAACTGCTGCACGCCGCCGGATGGCTGCCCGACCGAGTCAGGAACCACCAAGGCACCGCAGATCGCAGGATCGAGCGCAGACTGGCTGAGCTGGGCGCTCTCGCTTGCGGTCGAATAGTCCGATTGTCCGACCATCACACGCAGGTCGTAGCGGCGAGCCTCCTTCTCGATGCCGTTGACCATCTCGCCGTAATAGGGGTTCGAGAAGCTCGGTATGATCACCGAGACGATGCGTTGCGCCCTGGCCGCTGCGTCGTTCGCCACCACCTCGCTGGCGACATAGGTGCCGCGACCGGGCTGGCGCTGCAGGCGGCCGCGCTGCACCAGGTCGTCGATGGCCCGCCGTACCGTGGTGCGCGACAGCCCGAGTTCCTCGCCCAGTTGACGCTCGGAGGGCACCGCTTCTCCGGCGGGGTACTGGCCGTTTTCAATCCTCTCCAACAGGAGGGTTACAAGGGTACCGGTCTTATCCATGACGCTCTATTGACGAGTTTTGTAGGACATGTATCATACCACTATCAGACCGTTAAGATACCGGCTCACAACCATGTAGCCGGTCTTTGGGCGGATAGCACGTCATTCGTGGTGCGAGGCGAGATAAATGGCACTTCCCAAAGAACCGCGGCACGTTCGATGTCGGCGGTATGCAGTCCGGGATGCCCTGCCCCAATGGTTGGACTCCGCGATTGACGTCTGGCTGCACGATTGTGCGTCCATATCCTGATACCGCAATATAATACCGGTATCATAAAGAGCAGCGAAAGTGAAGGGCCGGCAAAAGCCCACGCCGGGCTCTCGGAACGAGGAAGTTATGAAGAACGGTTTTGCCCTGGTTGGTGCCGGTTTGTTCGGCGAAAGGCACGCTCAGGCGTATAGCCGCCATCCGCTGGTGGATTTCAAGTATGTCTGCGACCTCGACGAGGCACGCGCCAAGCGCATCTCAGAGACCTATGGTGCGGGCAAATACACCACCGATCTGAACGAAGTGCTCGCCGACCCGGACGTGGTGGCGGTGTCGATCGCGACGCCCGACCATGCCCACCGTGCCGCGACTCTTGCCGCCATTGCAGCCGGCAAGCACATCCTGGTCGAAAAGCCGCTGGCGACGACCGTCGAGGATGCCGAGGCGATGATCGACGCCGCTCGCAAGGCCGGCGTCAAGCTGATGGTGGATTTCCACAATCGGGCCAATCCGCCAATGGTGGCGGCGCGCGACGCCGTGGCGCGTGGCGATATCGGCAGGCCGTCCTACGTCTATGCCCGACTGAGCAACACCGTTGCCGTGCCCCAGGACATGCTGAAATGGTCGAGCAACTCGTCGGCACTGTGGTTCCTGGGCAGCCACATGATCGATGTCGTCGGCTGGATTCTCGACGACAAGCCGGTGCGCGCCTACGTGGTGTCGCGCGACGGAGTGCTGAAGGACCTGGGCGTCGACGCGCCGGATTTCCACGTCGCGACCGTCGAATATGCCAAGGGGACCGTGGCCGTGTTCGAGCACGCCTGGATCCTGCCGCGCACCTACAACACGGTGAAGGACCTCAAGCTCGAGTTCCTGGGCAGCAAGGGCGCCATCAACATCGACGGGTCGCACAACCGCACGATGGAACTCTATACCAGCGAAAAGGGCACGTTCCCCGATATGCTGGTGCCGCCGTTCGGCCCGCACCTGACCGGTTTCGTGCTCGATGCGGTGGTGCATTTCGTCGAGGCGGTGCTGCATGACAAACCGGTGCTGGCCACCGGCGAGGATGGGCTCGCCAACACCAGGATCATCAGCGCCCTGATCGATGCGGCTCGCCTCGGCCAGCCCGTACAGCTCGCCGTCTAGGCTGTCGGGGAGGAGAGCGAGGTGGAACTGCTGTCGGAACTGGAAGGACTGGTGTCGGAGGCGCGCAACCCCCGGACAGATCAGCTCGATCGCATGAGCGCGATCGAGCTCGTTCGGGCAATGAATGGCGAGGATCACGCAGTAGCGGCAGCTGTCGCGAGAGTCCTCCCCGAGGTCGCGGAAGCGGTCGGCTGCATCGTTGCAGCTTTCAGCGTCGGCGGCAGACTGGTCTATGTCGGCGCCGGCACCAGCGGTCGCCTCGGCGTTCTCGATGCCTCCGAATGCCCGCCCACCTTCGGCGTCGACGAGTCGATGGTGGTGGGCCTTATCGCCGGCGGCGACCATGCCCTTCGACATGCGGTGGAAGGCGCGGAAGATGACGAGGCAGCGGCGATAGCCGACCTGCAACGGATCGGCTTCGCCGCCACCGACGTGCTGGTGGGACTCGCAGCATCGGGCAGAACGCCCTATGCCGGCTCGGCGCTGCGTTATGCTCGCAGCCTTGGGGCCAGGGCGATTGCCGTTACCTGCAACCCCGGCTCCCCAATCACGCGCGATGCGGACATTTCGATTGCCGCAGAGGTCGGGCCGGAAGTTCTGGCCGGGTCGACCCGGCTGAAGTCGGGGACGGCACAGAAACTGATCCTCAACATGCTGACAACGGCCAGCATGGTGCGAATGGGCAAGGTCTTCGGCAACCTGATGGTCGACCTGAGGGCGACAAACGAAAAGCTGCGGGCCCGCGCTGTCCGCATTGTCGTGCAGGCGACGGGCTGCTCCACCGAGCAAGCCCGCGAAGCTCTGGCAGGCGCCAACCACAACACCAAGCTCGCCGTTTTTGTGTTGCTCTCGGGACTCGACACCCCGCAGGCGGCAGCGCGACTGGCGGAAGCTCGAGGCATTCTCCGCGCCGCTTTGGACGCGGCGCAGATACGGGGCGGGGGCTCCGAATTCGTACAAGCAAGGGAGACTAGTAGATGAAACACCTTCTGTTATCCGCTGCCGCAGCTGCGACGCTGAGCCTCGCAATCGGGAGCGCCCAGGCACAGAGCCTCAGCGTTCCAAGCTGGATGTGGGAAGAGGGCAATGTGGGCGTCTGGTTCAAGACGAACACCGCTCAGTTCGAGGCGGCCGAAGGCATCAAGGTCACGCCGACCCAGATTCCGTCCGCCGACTTCGAAAAGGTCGTCACCACGCAGATCGCCGGTGGCGCGGTGCCCGACCTGATGACCGCCTTCACCTCCATGCTGCCGCCGATGATCGACGCTGGCACGTTGGCTCCGCTCGACCAGTGCATCGCCGATGGCGGCTTCGGCGACCGCCTGCTGCCTTCGGTGAGCTTTGCCCAGGTGGACGGCAAGACTTATGGCGTGCCGCTCACCATGAGCCCCTGGTCGGTGGTGGTAAACAAGAAGCTACTGGCCGATGCCGGCATCGCCGAGATGCCCAAGACGGTCGAGGAACTCTACGCCGCCGCCAAGGCGGTCAAGGAGAAGACCGGCGCCTATGGCTACGCCTTCGGCAACGACATGGCCGCACCGCTGCACGTCTATATCAACTCGATGCAGTGGGTGCTCGGTTACGGCTCTGACTGGTCGCAGCCCGATGGCACCATCACCGCCAACGACCCCAGGAACATCGAGGCGATCGGCTGGATCAAGCGATTCATGGACGAGCAACTCGCCCCGGTCGGTCTCGGTGTGATCCAGGCGCGCGACCTGTTCCTCGACGGCAAGGTCGCCATCATGTTCGAGGGCCCCTGGCTGATGACGCAGGTGCAGAGCCAGAAGCCCGAAATGATGGCCGACATCGACTTCGAGGTGGTGCCGACCCCGACCCATGCCGCGATCACCGGCGGTGCATTCTACGTGATCCCGGCCAAGTCGCCGAACCCCGATGCCGCCTGCAAGCTGCTCACCGCCTATCTCAGCGAGGATGCGCAGCGCCATTGGCTCGAGGATCTGCTGCAGATCCCCGGCACCAAGGTGCAGGCGAGTCCCGAATTCCTCGCCAAGAATGCCTGGGTCGGCAAGATGGCCGATATCGCAGCGCAGTATCCGGGCGGCATCGGCTACGCTCCTCCGGGCTACCTGATCCAGGCCGCCGAGTTCCGTCAGATGGTGGTCGACGCTCTGTCGGAGATCTATTCGGGCAAGGCGTCGGTCGAAGACGGGCTGAACAGCCTCCAGACCAAGCTGGAAAACTGGAAGGCAACGCTCTAGCAGCCTCCCCACTCCCCGTTTCGAGGGACGGCTCCCGCCGCCCCCGGGACGTTCCTGCGCTCCAATGTGAGAACGCCAATGCCACGAGCCACCACGCAACGCATCAACTGGCTGCCGATCTGGCTGCTTGGTCCGGTTGCGGTCCTGCTTGCCGTGATCCTGATCTGGCCCATCGTGCAGGGCGTCGCCCTGAGCTTCTTCAACACCAGGATCCTCAACTACTCGGCCGGCAAGTTCATCGGGCTCGCCAACTTTAACGCCTTGTTCCAGGACGAGTATTTCTGGAACTCGCTCAAGGTGACCGCCATCTACGGCGCCGCCTCGGTGATCTGCACCTATGTTCTCGGCCTGGGCTTCGCCCTGCTGCTGAACCGGGATTTCAAAGGCCGCGGCTTCATCCGGACGATCTTCATCCTGCCCTGGGCGATCCCGGAAGTCGTCGCGGTCCTGATCTTTGCCTGGATGCTCGATCCGCAATTCGGCGTCGGCAACTATCTGCTGGTGCTGATCGGGGTCATCGAGCAGCCGCAGGCATGGCTGTCGCAATCGCATCTGGCGCTGCCGGCGCTTGTCGTGCTGACCGCCTGGCAGCAGTTCCCCCTGGCCATGCTGATCCTGCTCGCCGGCCTGCAGACCATTCCCGAGGAACAGTACGAAGCCGCGAAGATGGACGGCGCCGGGGCGTGGACGCGCTTCGTGCATGTGACGCTTCCCGGCCTCAGGTCAGTGAACGTCATCCTGATCCTGCTGCTGATCCTCAACTCGTTCCGGCGCGTCACCATGATCTATGCGATGACCCGCGGCGGCCCTGCCCGCTCGACCGAGACGCTGTCCGTCCTGACCTACAATACCGCCTTCGAGTACCAGCGCGTCGGCTACGCGGCTGCTGTCGGCACCGTGCTGCTGCTGATCCTGTTGGCGTTCAGCCTCGTCTATTTCTGGAGCATCATGCGGAGCAACCAGGCCAAATGACCCCGACGCGCAAGAAGTCGATCCTCAACGCGTTCTGGTTTGTGCTGACGCTGGTCTGCGCAGCCATCGTGTTCTTCCCCTACTACTGGATGTTCGTCTCCTCGGTCGAAACCGACAGCATCTTCACCTGGCCGCCGCACCTGATCCCGAGCGGGTTCAGCCTCGAGTCCTACTGGACCATCTTCGAGGAGCGCGACATCGGCCGTTGGCTCTTGAACACCCTGATCGTTGCCGGCAGCACCTCGCTGTTCTCGACCATCATCGCCATCAATGCGGCCTATGCGCTGTCGCGCTTCAAGACCAGGACCACTTCGGTCTTCACCGTCATCATCCTGTTCTCGCAGCTGCTGCCCGCGGCGCTGATCGTCGTGCCGCTATTCGTCATCTTCCAGCAGATCGGGCTCTACAACAGCCTTGTTGGTCTGGCGATCGCCGACACCGCCTTCATCCTCCCGCTGGCCATCTGGCTGCTGAAAGGCTTCTTCGACCAGATCCCGGTCGAAATCGAGCAGCAGGCGATGATCGACGGCTGCTCGCAGTTGGGCGCCTTCTATCGGGTGATCCTGCCGCTATCCCTGCCCGGCCTGGTCGTGGTGGTCGCGATGTCGTTCATCTCGGGCTGGGACGAGTTCTTCCTCGCCCGCACGCTGATCGCCTCGCAGGACCAATGGGTGCTGTCGGTGGGCCTCACCTCGTTCCGCGGCGAGTACACGCTCGACTGGAGTCAGATGATGGCGGCTGCAGTGATCTTCGCCCTGCCCGCACTGGCCTTCTTCCTCGTGGTGCAGCGCTACCTGGTGGCCGGGCTGTCGGCTGGCGCCGTGAAGGGCTAGACCGTCATGAGTATCCCGGTCCGGCTTGGCTTCGATATCGGCGGAACCGCCAGCCGATGGGTCGCATGTGACGCCTCGGGCGCTGTGGTTGCGCGCGGCGAGGCAGGTGGGGCATCGGGCCGCGTGTTCGAGCCCGTGGAAAGGCACCGGCTGTCCGGCGCCGTCCAGCATGTCGCGCGCATTCTGGCTGAACAGGGCCTCAGCGTCGAGCGGGTCACCGCAGGCCTGACCGGCTTTGGCGCCTCCACCGCGGCTGACGTCAGGGCGTTGCTGGCCCAGCCGCTGGGCATTCCGCCTGCGAACGTCGTTGCCGTCGACGATATGACGCTCGCCTATCTCGAGCAGTTCTCGCCGGGTGAAGGGCACCTGGTTTCGGCCGGCACCGGCTCGTATGGCCTGCATATCGGCGCGGATGGATCGAGAATCCGCGTCGGTGGTCGAGGCATGCTGATCGACGATGCCGGCTCGGGCGCGTGGATCGCGCTGCGGGCCATCGATCACATCTACCGTGGCTTCGATCGCCACGCTTCATTCGACGGCGACCCGGTGTTGGCCGAAGAGTTGCTGGGCGCCATCGGCGGCAGCACCTGGGATGACGTGCGCCAATACGTCTATGGCGGCGACCGCGGTCGCATTGGCGTGCTCTCCGTTGCCGTGGCTCGCGCCGCCACCCGCGGCGATGCGGCCGCGGCAGCGATCCTGCGCACCGCGGGCACCGAGCTGGCCCGCCTCGCCACAGCACTGATCGGGCGCACGCGCAGCCTTCCGGTTGTGCTGGTTGGCCGGGTGCTCGACCTGCACCTGGTGGTGAGAGAGCAGGTCGGCCGGATGCTGGCCGCGGAGACAGTTCACGTCCGCCGCTCCGACGCCGCATTGGCTGCAGCGCTGATGCAAACCAGCACACTGGACCTCGCCCTGCGAGCTTAGTCGAAAGTCGGCCAAATTGTGATCAATAGTGTCATTTCCAAGGTGGCCAGCATGAGCTAACGTTGTCATCATTGCGAATAAATCATTGTCCGGATTGAGCGATTTGGTCGCATCAAAGCTTGACAATGCATAGGGCGGACCACCGGCGAGGCCATTCGCCAACTAACGAGAGTTGAGATGACAGGACTGAGTTCGAATGCCGGTGCCGCAGGCACCGTGCGCCGTGCCGCGCGCGTCTGCGGGGCCGGGCGCGCTGCCCCCCTCTTCTCGGGTGTCTCGTTGCTGACGCTGGCGATCGTTTCACTGGTGACCCCGGTGAGCGCGGCGGCATTCACCGCGGCGAACCAGACGGAGCTGTACCAGGCGATCAGCGATGCCCAGGCGAGCGGCGATCCGTCCTCGACCATCACGCTCACCGGCAGCTTCTCCATAACCAGCCCGCCCCCCGCGATCGCGGGCAAGGCCATCACCATCGCCACCGGCGCCAACACGCTCACCTACAGTTCTGCCGCCAGCTTCAATGTCGCAAGCGGCGCAACGCTCACCCTCACCGGCAACATCGTGGGCACCGGCGGCCTCAATCCGCAGGCGTTCGGCAAGCTTGGTGCCGGGCAGCTCATCATCAACGGCGTGACCGCGTCCGGCATCTCCCGGCTCGGCCTTGGCGGGGGCAACACGCTCGTCAACGGCGGCAGCGTCATCACGTTCGGAACCTCGCAGGGCGGGACGATCACGCAACTGGGCCTCGGCACCAATCCCGGCGAAGTCGCGAGCCTCACGATCTCGGGCGCAGGGACGAAGCTTGTCGCCACCGGAAGCGATCCGCTCGATATCGGCGGCGGGACGTCCCAGGGCACCCTGCTGGTGGAAAACCAGGGTCGCCTGGATACGGGTGCGGCGGGCATTCGCATCCGCAACGGCACCATCACCGTCGACGGGGCCGGGTCGGCGATCCTCACCGGTAGCCTCAACGCCACGCTGAGCGGCGAGTCGTTCCTCAACATCCGGAATGGCGGCCTGTTCGACTCCGCGACCCACGTCAATTTCGGAGCGTCCGGGACGACAGTAACGGCCGGCGCAGTTCTTCACGCTACCGTCACGGGCTCCGGATCGAAGCTCGAGGCTGAGACGCTCTACATGCAGCAGGGCACGCTGCAGGTGACCGATGGCGGCCTCGTCACGGCGACCTCCGCCTTCATCGCCAACGGCAACCGGGGTGCCGTGCCGAACTTTGCGGCCCTCGTTTCCGGAGCCGGGTCCGAGCTCCGTGCCGGCACGATCACCGTCGGCACCACCGGCACGGGCACGCTTACCATCGCCAATGACGGCAAGGTCGTCGTGAACGGCGGCGCGTCCGCGCTCATCCTCGGCGGCACCAACGTCAACAGCAACGCCACCCTCAACATCGGCGGCGCGGTGGGCGAAGCGGCCACCGCAGCCGGCACGCTGGAGGCTCTGGCCATCACCCTCGCCGCAAGCGCCGAGGTCAACTTCAACCACACCGAAACCGGCTACGTCTTCGACCTGCCGATCAACGGCACCGGCGCTATCAACCAGATCGCCGGGCGTACCATCTTCGGTGCCGACCAGCTCGGCTTTTCCGGCCTCACCACGATCAGCGGCGGCATGCTCGAGGTGAACGGCGAGCTCGGCGGCACGGTGAACGTCACGGGCGGCACGCTTGCCGGCACCGGCATCGTCGGCAGCACCAGCCTCGCCGTGGGTGGCGCCATCGCCCCCGGCAGCAACGGTATCGGTATGCTGACCATCGACGGCGACTACACCGGCGCTGGCGGGCTGCTGCAGACCCAGACCGTTCTGGGCGGCGACGGCTCCCTCACCGACCTGCTGACGATCACCGGCAACAGCACCGGCACCACCAACCTGCGCGTCACCAACCTCGGGGGTGGCGGCGGGCAGACCACCGACGGCATCAAGATCATCGACGTGGTCGGCACGTCCACCGGCACGTTCAGCCTCCTCGGCGACACCGTCCATGACGGCCAGCAGGCGGTGATCGGCGGCGCCTATCTCTACGGCCTCTACCAGGGCACCCTCACTGACGCCGATGGCGACTGGTACCTGCGCTCGATCCTCAACCCCGATGACGACACTCCGGTGTTCCAGCCGGCCGCGCCGGTCATCGAGACCTATGCCGCCGCCGCGCTCCAGTCGTTCAACACCAGCGAAAGCCTGCAGCAACGGATCGGCAACCGCTCGTGGTCCGGCGGCGCCGAGGGCAACGGCATCTGGGGCCGGATCGATGCCCGCCGCACCTCGCTCGCCCCCGACAACTCGACAACCGGCGCCAGCTATGACGTCGACACCTGGCGGCTGCAGGCCGGTGCCGATGGCGTGCTCAGCGAGACAGAGGACGGCTCGGTCGTCGCCGGCGTCAACCTCCAGGTCGGCACCATCTCGGCCGCCATCAGCTCGGCCTCCGGCGATGGCGCCATCGAAGGCACCGCCTTCGGCCTGGGCGCCACGCTCACCTGGTACGGCAGCGAGGGATTCTATCTCGACGCGCAGGGCAAGCTGAACTGGTTCGACAGCACCCTCAGCGCCGACCTGCTCGATGGTCCTGTGGTCTCCGGCAATGCCGGCTTCGGCTACGCCCTCAGCCTCGAGGCCGGCCAACAACTGGCGCTGGGAGATGGCTGGTCGGTCACCCCGCAGGCGCAGCTCGCCTACTCCTCAGTCGATTTCGAGAACTTCGACTCCTACGGCTCGACCGTCTCGCTGCAGAGCGGCGACAGCCTGATCGGCCGTCTCGGCCTCTCCGCCGACTATGAAACCGAGTGGCAGGACACTTCCGGCGAAGCCGGCCGCACCCACCTCTACGGCATCGCCAACCTCAGCTACGAGTTCCTGGACGGGCTCGCTACCAGCGTCGGCGCCGATACCCTCGTCAACGAGGCCGACCCGCTCTGGGGCACCGTCGGCCTCGGCGGCTCGGTGAACTGGGCCGGCGACGCCCTCTCGCTCTATGGCGAGGCCAATGTCGGCACCAGCCTCAGCCACGTGGGCGACAGCTACAGCCTCGGCATTACCGCCGGCATCAGGGGGAAGCTCTGATCGGCGGCTGGTGCGGGTTGGGTCGCCGCTCGGCGGAGTAGATGCCGCATCTGGCGGCCCTCCCTTGCGCTTCCCCAAGCTTAGTCGAAGGTCGACCAAAACTGTGCTTGACGGTTAGTTTTCAAGTCGAGGCAGCGCATCACTAGCGTGTCCCACGTTTCGAATAACTCACTGTCTGGACTGAATGAATAGTCGCATCTTGTCGATGCGACCGGCGGACCACCGGCGAGGCCACTCGCCAAAGCGAGAGATGAAGATGATCATTGTGATGAGCGCACCGGGCGAGCGAACAGCTGGTTTCCTGTGCGATCACGAGGGCGGCTCAGGTGCACCAGCGCGCGCCGCTCTCACGCGGCGACTCGCCGGCGCGGCAGTGACCACCCTTGCGATCCTGCTCGCCGGCCCGGCCATGGCGCAGGTCTGGACCGGCAGCACCAGCAACGACTGGACGGTCGGGTCGAACTGGAGCGGCGGGGTGGTGCCGGGCGTGGTCGGCATCACGATCGGGACTTCGGCGGCGAATCCGACGGTGCTGGGGGTGAGCGGCGCCCAGACGGTCGGTACGGCAGGCCTCCTGATCGGCTCGGCCGGCACGACGGCGAGCCTGACTGTCCAGAATGGCAGCGCACTGTCGAGTAGCGTCGCCAGCATCGGGTCGGCGGTGGGAAGCAACGGCACCGTCACCGTCACCGGCGCGGGATCGCGCTGGACGACCACTGGCAACCTGACGGTCGGCGGCACCGGTTCCGGAACTCTGAACATCGAGAATGGGGCGCTGGTCACGGCGCAGAGCGGCGTACGCATGGCATTCAATGCTGCGGTCTCCGGTGCGCTCAACGTAAGGAGCGGCGGCGTGCTGGCGACGACCGGTCTGAGCAAGCTGGCCGGGACCGCGGAGGCAACCTTCGACAATGGCACGCTTCGTGCGCTCGCCGACAATGCCAACTTCACCAATGGGTTTGCCGTCAACCAGCTGACCATCGCGGCCGGCGGGCTGACCGTGGACACCAACGGCTTCGCCATCGGCGCGGTGGGCTTTAGCGGCGCTGGCGGCTTGGCCGTCACCGGCGCAGGCGCGCTCACCCTCAGCGAGGCCAGCACATACGCCGGCCAGACCCGCATCAGCAGCGGCAGCACATTGGCGCTGACCGGTTCCGGCTCCCTTGCCGGGACCAGCGGCATTGTCGCCGACGGCACCTTCGATATCTCAGGCATCACCGCCGGCGGCATCACGGCCCCGCGCCTCGCCGGCAGCGGCACGGTCGTCCTCGGCAGCAAGGTGCTTACCGCCGATGTGATCTCGCCCGGAGGCGACAACGCCATCGGCACACTGACACTGAACGGCGACTACGCCGGCTCGGGCAACACGCTGCTGATCGACACGGTGCTGGGCGACGACTCGTCGCTCACCGATCGGCTCGTCGTCACCGGCAATACCTCCGGCACTACCAATGTCGCCGTCACCAACATGGGCGGCGTCGGCGGAGTAACCACTACCGGCATCAAGATCGTCGATATCGGCGGTACCTCCGACGGCATCTTCAGCCTCCTGGGCGATACCACCTTCAACGGCGAGCAGGCGGTGATCGGCGGTGCCTATCTTTATGGGCTCTACCAGAATAACGGCGACGGCGACTGGTACCTGCGCAACATTATCGACGACGAGCCGGTGTTCCAGCCGGGCGCTCCAGTCATCGAAGCCTATGTCGGGGCAGCCCTGCAGACCTTCAACACGACCGAGAGCCTTGCTCAGCGCATCGGTAACCGCACGTTGTCCGACGGCAGCGGGTTGTGGGGTCGCATCGAGGGCGGGCGCGTTTCTATCGCGCCGGATTCGTCGACCGGCGCCGGCTACGACGTGACCACGTGGAAGCTGCAGGCCGGGCTCGATGGCGTACTCACGGCGAACGACGCCGACACGCTGGTGGCCGGGGTCAATGCCTACTACGGCGCCATCTCGGCCGATATCAGCGCCGCCTCCGGCATCGGCAGCGTCGACAGCAACGGCTACGGCCTTGGCGCCACGCTGACCTGGTACGGCAAGGGGGGCTTCTATCTCGATGCCCAAGGCCGGTTCACCTGGTTTGACAGCACGCTGAATTCCGAAACGCTCGACACCACCATCGTTTCGGGCAATGCCGGCTTCGGCTATGCGCTCAGCCTCGAGGCGGGCCAGGAGATCGACTTCGGCGACAACTGGTCGGTCACCCCGCAGGCGCAGCTCAGCTATTCGTCGGTCGAATTCGACGAGTTCGAAACCTACGGCGCGACAGTGGCGCTGCAGAGTGGCGACAGCCTCATCGGCCGCCTCGGGATCTCGGCCGACTACGAGATCGAGTGGCAGGATGCTGCCGGCGACACCGGGCGGAGCCGGCTCTACAGCATTGCCACCCTCAGTTACGAGTTCCTCGATGGCACGGCGACCAGCATCGGCGGCGACACGCTGACCAGCAAGAGCGACCCGCTCTGGGGCACCGTCGGCCTCGGCGGCTCGGTGAACTGGGCCGGCGACGCCCTCTCGCTCTATGGCGAGGCCAATGTCGGCACCAGCCTCAGCCACGTGGGCGACAGCTACAGCCTCAGCATTACCGCCGGGGTTCGGGGAAAACTTTAGCAACAGGAACGCGAAGCCCCGGTCTCGAACGGAACGGGGCTTCGGAACGGCGGCCTATTTGGCCTTGGCGACGAAACCACCGGCTATGCACTGCTCCAGCGTGATCGAGGACAGATCCAGCTCGCCCGCAGCACCGGAGGCGGGTGCGAGTTGCTCCTGGGTGTTCTTGTCCATGCTGGTTTCGGGCTCCTGCGTGCCGGTCGTGCCCTGCTGAAGCTGCAGCTCGGCGCAGAGCTTGTCGACGGCTGCCACCTGGCTCTCGGGCACCGTCTGACCATTGATCGTCCGATCCTGAGCCGACGCCCCGAATGAAGCCGCGACGAACAGCAAAGCTGCGGCGAGAGTGGTTTTCATGTTCTGTCTCCTCGGTTGGCCGAGGAGCAACTTCGTCCTTGCATTGCCGTTCCATCACGGCGGTCACTCGCCGACGGGCGTTTGCTCCTCAGGAACATCGGGCAAAACGGCATCGAGGTGGTGCGCCATCCCCTGCTCGGCATCGTCGGCACTGCCGGCAGCGATGCCGGCGAGAATGCGCTCGTGGTCGCCAATGACCTGCTCCATGCGGCCCTGCTGCGACAGGGTCAGCCGGCGATAGCGGTCGACCTGCACCTTGACCTGCAGCACTTGGCGCCAGATGCCGGGAAAGCCACTGATCTCGGCAATCTTGGCGTGGAAGGCCTCGTCGGCGCGATGGAAGGCGCCGCGGTCATTGGCTTCGGCTGCTTCGCGCTGCTGTTCGACAATGGTCGCCAATGCCAGCAGCTGGCTTTTGCTCGCCTTCTGGGCGGCCAAGCGGACCGAGGCGGTTTCCAGCGCCTTGCGGATGATCATCGCCTCGGGAAGGTCGTCGTAGGGAATGCGGGCGACGAAGGTCCCGGACTGGGGATAGATCTCGACCAGCCGCTCGTCGGCGAGCCGCTGGATCGCTTCCCTGACCGGCGTTCGGCTGACGCCGTAGCGGGCCGCCACTTCCTTCTCGCTGATCGGATCGCCGGGCTTTGCCCGCAGCGACACAATGTCCTCCCTGAGGTTCTGATATACTAGTCGCCAAGCAGAGGCAGAGCCGCTCCCCGCGACGCGTGAGGGGCTGGTGCGCCGCCGTTGCCGGGCCGATTCCTTGGGCAATTCCATATAGCAGAACCGCTAATTTCCGGGCGTTTGAGAGCCACGATCTGAACCTTAGCACGCGCTCACCCGCTAAAGCGAGGTGCGAGGGCCGTTGACTTAGATACTAATATATCAGTAGCGTGTGCAAGAAGGTTGTGGCCGAAGCCCGACGAGGAGGAGAAGATCATGAAGGCAATGAACCGGATGGCCGTGTCGGCCATGGCGCTGGTCAGCGCGACACTCGTACCGCTGGCGGCACTCGCCGGTGAGGTGGAGTTCTGGAGCCCGTTCACGGGTCCCGACGGGACCGCCATCGATGCGCTGGTCAAGGAGTTCAATGCCGGAGCCGGAGCTGCAGCGGGGGTCAGCGTGAACCTCCTGATCATTCCGTGGGACGACTATTACACCAAGCTTTCGGTCTCGATGGCCTCGCGCACCGCCCCGGACCTCGCGGTGATGCACTCGCACCAGATCGCCGGCTTCGTGAAGCAGGGCGCGCTCGAGGCCTACACGCCGGAGGAAATCGCCGCGGCCGGCCTGGCCGAGGCCGACTATATCCCGCAGCTGTGGTCGGCCGGCGTCGTCGCCGACAAGCGCTACGGAGTGCCGATCGACGCGTTCCCGCGCCACATCTACTTCAACAAGACGCTGTTCACCGAGGCCGGGCTCGACCCGGACAATCCGCCCAGGACTGGCGCCGAACTGCTCGATGCCGCGACCAAGATCCAGGCGCTCGGCAATGGCGTGCACGGGCTGCATTTCCAGCTCAACGGCTCGGGCGCCTTCCGCAACTTCTACTCGATCTACTGGCAGTACCAGGACGAACTCTACAACGCCGACCAGACCGACGTTGCCGAAGGCTTTGCCGATGCCGCCAAGAAGTCGCTCGAAACCCTGAAGGCGTACATGGATGCCGGGCTCGTGCCCAAGGAGATCATCTCGGACGTTCCGGCACAGTTCGCCCAGAACAAGTATGGCATCGTCATCAACCAGATCACCGACCTGCCGGTTTACCAGGCTGCCGCCGCTGATCAGGGGCTGAACTTCGGCGTCGCGCCGTTGCCCACCTTCGGCGAGCGTCCGGCGACCTTCGCGCTGGGGCACAACTTCGTCATTCCCCGGGGCACCCCGCCGGAAGCGCGCGCCGATGCGCTGGTCTTCATCAAGTGGATCGGCGACAACTCCATCGCCTGGGCCAAAACCGGCAAGATGCCGGCCAAGCTGACGACGCTGCACAGCGACGAGTTCAAGGCGCTGCCCGAACAGAGCATCGTCGCCACCTCGCTCGACTACGTCCACTTCCCGCCGGCGCTGTCGGTGCAGCCGCAGGTCGATCGCGTGGTGCAAACCACGGCCGAGGCATTCTACGCCGGCCAGGTCGATATCGACCAGGCGGTGCAGATGCTGGTCGACGGCATCCGCCAGGAACTGGCCAAGAAGTAACGCCCCTCCCTCGCCTGGGCGGCCGGCATGCCGGCCGCCGTTTTCCCGACCGACCTGAAGGCCCGCGATGTCCCGCCTCCGCTCGACCCTGTTCCCGTACCTGCTCGCGGGACCCTATGTCGCCCTGTTCGCGGTATTCGTCGCCTACCCGGTCGGCCGGGCGCTCTACATGAGCCTGTTCGACTGGGGCATTTTCGGTCCCAACGCCTTTGTCGGGCTCGGCAACTACGCCTCGCTCCTCGGAGACAGCCGCTTCTGGAAATCGTTCTGGGTCACCAGCGGCTTTGCTGCGATGTACGTGCCGATGATCACGGTGATCTCGCTGGTGCTGGCGGTGATGCTGCACCGCAAGCTGCCCGGTATCGGCATCTTCCGCACCGCGTTCTTCCTGCCCATCGTGATCAACGTCGCGGTCGCCGCGATCGCCTTCAACTGGCTGTTCGAACCCAATATCGGCACCATCGACAAGGTGCTGAGCTTTTTTGGCCTGCCGGGCCAGAACCTGCTGCAGACACCAGGCTGGTCGCTGTTCGTCGTCAGCCTGGTGACGCTGTGGATCAATGTCGGGTTCATGGTGATCATCCTGCTCGCCGGGCTCGAGAACATCCCCGACGAACTCTACGAGGCAGCGCGGCTCGATGGCTCGACGGCCCTGCAGGATCTGGTGCTGATCACCGTGCCACTGCTGAGGCCGATCCTGCTGATCGTCGTCGTCCTCTCGATCGTCCAGGCCTTCCAGATCTTCGGCGAAGTGCTGATCATGACCCAGGGCGGGCCGTTCGGCTCGACCACCGTTCTCACCATGCTGCTCTATGAGGAAGGCTTCCAACGCTTCGCGCTCGGCCGCGCCGCGGCCATCGGCGTCGTCATCACCATCGTCATTGCGACGCTGAGCTTCATCCAGTTCCGCTTCTTCCGTCGGGAGGCCTGAGCCATGCAGCAACGCAAGGGGTCACAGGTCACCCGCTGGATCATCCTCGCCGTGCTCGCGGCGCTGTGGTTCCTGCCGCTGGTTTCGCTGGTGCTGTTCTCGTTCGCGCCGGCGAGCGATGTGCTGAAGGGGGTGTTCATCCCCACCCAGTGGACGCTCGACAACTACTGGAAGGTGCTCACCGAAACGCAGCGCGGGGTCAGTGTCCCCACCGGCATCTGGAACAGCACGGTGATCATGGTGCTGCAGGTGGCCGGTATCCTGCTGCTGGACGTCCCCGCCGCCTATGCGTTCGCGCGCACCAGGTTCATCGGACGCAACGTGCTGTTCGCCCTGGTGCTGGTCTCGATGATGATGCCGGGCATCCTCGAGGTAATCTCGCTCTATGACCTGATGGCCAATATCGGGCTGGTCAACACCTTGTGGGGGGTGATCCTGCCGGGGCTACCGCGCGTCATCGGCATCTTCATCCTCAGGCAGTTCTTCATGCAGGTGCCGCGCGAGCTCGACGAGGCGGCCCGCATCGATGGCGCTACCGATTTCCAGGTGTTCCTGAAGATCATGGTGCCGCTGGCCATGCCCTCGATCCTCACCGTGACGGTGATCACGGCGCTCTACAGCTGGAACAATTTCCTCTGGCCCTTGATCGTCACCAATACGCCCCAGGCCATGCCTGTGCCGGTGGTCATCGCCTATCTCAGCGCCGACACCAGCGCCGTACTCAACTACACGGTCATCCTCGCCGCTGCCTTCGTCACCTCATTGCCGATGATCCTGCTGTTCCTTATCGGGCAGCGCTGGATCGTCAGCGGAATGCGCCCGACTTCGGGCATCAAGTAAATCTCAGGAGCTCTTCATGCCGACGATCAAGGTCGACCCGCGGCCGCTGCACGCCATTTCGCCCCGCCTCTACATGCAGTTCATGGAGCCGCTCGGCACCACCGACTCGTCGGTCGAGGCCTGCTGGGATGCGTTGAGCGACCGCTGGCGCCCGGATTTCATCGAGGTGGTGCGGGACCTGGCGCCCAGCTCGATCCGCTGGGGCGGCATCCTCACCAGCTTCTGGAAGTGGCGCGAGAGCGTCGGCCCGCGCGCTTCCCGCAAGGACATGGTCAACTACCTGTGGGGCGGGTGGGAAAAGAACGTCGTCGGCGTCGACGAATTCCTGGCCTTCTGCGAGGCCGTGGCAGCCGAGCCGATCATGGCGATCAACTTCGCCGCCGACGGTCGGCCCGAGTACATCAACACGGCACTGGGCGAACACCGTTCGGGCGACGCGACCGAAGCGGCCGACCTCGTCAGCTACTGCAACGACCCCGACAATGCCGAGCGCATTGCCAATGGCCGCCGGGCGCCGTGGGCCATCCATACCTGGCAGATCGGCAACGAGACGTCCTATCCGAAGGCCGGCGAGCGCTTCACCAGCGCCGAGAACGCCCGGCACTATGTCGAGTTCGCCAAGGCAATGAAGGCGCGCGATCCCTCGATCCAGCTGATCGGCTGGGGCGACATGGAGCGCGACACCGGAAAATGGTGGGCCAATGAGCTGGTGGAGGAGGCCGGAGACCTCGTCGACATGGTGGCCATCCATATGATGCACCAGAACCCGGGAGATCAGCCGTCGGTGCTCCACGGCCGCGAGTATCGCAAGGATTATGGCGCCACCTGGGAGGCGCTCGACGGCATGTACCGCAAGGTCGAGGACAAGCTGCTGGGCGCCCGTGCGACGCTCCGGGAGCTCGGCACGCCCGCCAGGCTGGCGATCACCGAGGGGCACCTGTCGATCCAGCCGCACAACAAGTCCGAAATGCTGCGCGAGTGGATCTCGGGACTCTACCACGCCCGCTGCATGGCACTGTTCGAGCGGCACGCGGACATCATCGATATCTCGACCCTCGCCGATTTTGCCGGCACCAGTTGGACGGTGAACGCCGTGCTGCTGGGCTCGCCGCGCGAGCAGCCGTACCTGCTGCCGGTCGGTCACGTCATGCGGCTGTTCCGGCGCCATTCGGGCACACACGGCGTCGCGATCTCGTCCGACGACAGCACGATCGAAGTATCGGCCAGCCGGACCGGCGACCGCCTCTACCTGCACGTGGTCAATACCAGCCTCGATAGCGCAGCGGCGGTAAGCCTGGATCTGGGCGGCGCAACGCCGAAGGCGGTGCGGGCGCACCGGATAAATCCGGCGCTCGATACGGCGATTGACAGCACGGCTCTCGAGGTCTTCGCGGTAACGACGAGCACCGAGGCGACAGCCGGGCCGCTGCGCGTCCCCAAGGCCTCCGTGACGGCCTACGAGATCGATCTCTAGCCGCCAGGCAGCAGGCACTAAAAAACCCGCGCCGGCGGAGGCGCGGGTTTCAAGTGCGGCAGTTCTTGGGGGCTGCCTATCTCGTGCAGCCTCAAACGCGGCTCAGTTTGACGGTCTGGCAGAAAATGCCCTGGCAACCGTTGACCTTCAGGCTGTCATCGCCGGTCATGGTCATGGTGCCAGAGTAGATGTCGCCGGCATGCTTGACCGTGCCGGTCCACTTGTTGGCGGCGGACTGGGTGCCCTGCACGATCACCTGGTTCAGGTATTGCCGGTTCACGTCATCCTTGTCGCGGAGCCAGATCAGGCGGGCGCAGAGCGCGCCGGAGCCGCATTGGGTGATCTTGTAACGGCTCTTGCCGTCATCGGCCTGCCAAGTCCCGGTCGGATCGGCAGCGAAGGCATAGACGGGGGCCACGGCACAGATGGTGGCCAGTACAGCGGCGGCAAGTTTGGTCGCGAGGCGCATTGGCACGCTCCTACAGGTTCGGGTCGGTTTGGTTGGTTGCCGGATAAATGCCAAGTTTGGCTGAATCTTGAATAAAGAGGCCATTCATCTGTCGTTCACCTTTGCGGCAAAGTACGGCACTGAAATGGCAGCGATGCTGACTTGCTTTGCGTGTCAGGAGTCTATGGGCAATCCGGGCTGCCACAATCTTCGTCGAGCGAACGGACGCAGCCGGATAAAGTTCCGATCACGACGTCGTGACAAGCCGCCAGACCGCCTCGTGCCAACCGATCGGCCAGAGCGTGCGGGGCGAAAAGCGGCGCAGCGATGCGGGCGGACCCGCCAGTTGCGAAGGGTAGCAGTTCACCGCCTCGAGCTTGGCGGCGCCCGACGCCCAGGTCTGCCGACGCAACTGCCACCCCTGCAGCGCGGCACGCAGATCGCGGATGCCGCGCCGCCGCGCCCGGCTCGATGCGGCGTAGGGCAGATCCTCGTAGAACAGCACCTCGGCACGCCCGGCCAGTTCGGAGAGCAGTTCGATGACCAGAGCCCGCACGGCCAGGTGGTTTACATGCCCGCCGATTCCGGCGGGGCAGAAGATCCGCACGCCCGAGGGCAGCGCTGCGAGCAATTCGGTCAGCGGGGCGCGGGCCTGCGCGATATCGTCGGCGAGCCCACCGAGATCCCACGGCGAGCGCCGCCGCACCGGCGGCTCATCGAGACCGAGATCGAGGCGCTCCATTCGGTAGCGCTCGGAAAACGCCGTGTCTTCCTTGCGGCGCAGCACCATCACCCGGGCGATGGTCTCTGCATCGGGCCAGTGCTCGGTGGAGGTGCCGGCGACATAGCCGCTGCGGGTGAACAGGTTCACCAGCCGGCCGCCCGGCAGCGCGGCGACCCTGGCGCCCAGGGAGAACGCAATGTCGTCGTAATGCGGGGAAAGGTATATATTGTTGTCAGCCCCGCTAACCGGTAACATATCCAGGCCCTTAGGAGACGATTTCGGGTGTCGGGCTGACACCAACAGCACTCAACTCCTGCCGGTACATGAACCCCACACTTGCCGCAATAACGATGCGCCTCGCCGCATCCATCCGCTCCGGACGGCGTCAGCAACTGCGCCTCGGCACCCTGCCCCGCATCGGCGGCATGGCCAGCATTCCCACCCGCGCCGGCGACCTCGGACAGGTGCTGGACAGCATCGTGCCGCAGGTGGAGCGGCTTTATCTGTTCCTGCATGGCTACGATGCCATCCCCGCGGTGGCGCATCACTCCCGCGTCGTGCCGGTGCTGGCTCCAGCCGCCAGCGCGTTCCGGGCCTCGGGCAAGTTCTACGGGCTGCTGCAACAGGCCGGCCCCTGCCTCTATTTCTGCTTCGATGACGACATCCTCTATCCCCCCGACTACGTGGCGCGAATGACCGCAGCCATCCTGCGCTATGGCGGACAGGCCTTTGTCGGCGTGCATGGCACCGACTATCCCGGCCCCGGTGAAAGCTACGCCCGGGACCGCAAGAGCCGCCACTTCGCCCGCCGGCTGCGGCTGGATCGCGTGATCGACGAACTCGGCTGCGGGACAGTGGCGTTTCCGTCGGAATTGCTGAACATCGACCCGCGTCGCTGGCCGCATGGCGACATGGATGACCTGATGCTGGCCATCGAAGCGGAACGCAGCGGCATCAGCCGCATCGCCATCCGCCGGCGCCGCCGCTGGCTGGTGCCGCTACACCAGCATCAACCGGACAGCCTGTGGGTGCGCACCCTTGCCGACGACAGCCGACAGAGCGCGGAGCTGGTCGAGCTCAAGGCCCTGATGGGCCGCATGCCTCGCCACCAGCCCCCGGCCCGCCCGATCGAAGCGCCGGCCCGCTGATCGGCCTCCGCCGCGGAGCAAGGCGGTGCCGACGGCCAGCAGCACCAGCGCCGCGATCGACAGAATGCCGGCGGCCAGGACGCCCGACGACAGGACGCCGCGCAGATCGACCGACAGTCCGAGCGCCGCCATCGAGACGAGGGTCAGCAGCGACGGAGCTGCAGGTCCTGCTGATCGAGCTGCCGCCTCGCCAGTTCACGATCCTCCGGCACCGCGAGCGCCGCCTGTCGGCAGCCGCGGCGCGCTTCGAGACGATATGCCGGGAAGAGGCGCATGGCTGAACCGGCGCCCGCTCAGCCGGCGGCAGTCGGTACGGCACGGCCGGGCTGGGCCGGCCGGTAGACCTGCGCCACCATGCCGCCGGGGAATGCCCTGGAACCGACCAGCCGCAGCGGCGCCGGGGCAGCGAGCGCGGAGAACAGTGACAGGCCCTCGCCCAGAGCAATCGGGTGCACGGCGAGGATATACTCGTCGACCAGGCCCTCGGCGATCAGGCTGCGGGCGAAGGCGACACCGCCATGGGCGAGGATCGGCTTGCCGTCCTCGGCCTTCAGCCTCGCGACCTCGCCGGCCAGCGTGCCGCCTGCAACATAGGCTTCGGCCCAGCTTTCGGCGCCGGCCCTCCCCTTGCCCGTCGCCGCCGGGAGGACCGCCCTGCCCCGGCTGGAGAACACCGCTTTCGGGATCTGGTTCATCGGTGGCGCGAATGGCATGTCGACCGTCGGATAGAACGACGCCATGATCTCAAAGCTGTGGCTGCCCATGATGTGGAGGCCCGCGTTCCAGGTGGTCTCCACCGCGAAGGCAACCGCCTCCGGGTCGGACCCGTACATCCAGGTGTTGGTGCCCGAGAGGTCGCTCACAAAGCCGTCGAGCGACATCGACATCTTGAGGATCAGTTCTCTCATTTTCGTCTTCCTTCCGTGTGGTGGCCGATGCGGCCTATGCATGAAGCGACGAACGAGTTTGGCGAAAAGGACATTGGCGATGCGACTTTCTCCGCGAGCCGAGCCGCCCACGGTTGTCGGGGTGCCGAAATCCCATATCATCGCTCGCTCCAAGGGGGGCGAGCGAGATGCCGGAGGCCGAGGGTTCCGATTATGCCGATGTGGTCGAGTGGCGTCGCGACCTGCACGCGCACCCCGAGCTGCAGTTCGAGGTCCGTCGAACGGCGGGGCTGGTCGCATCGCGGCTCACGGAATTCGGCTGCGACCAGGTGGTAACCGGGATAGGACGAACCGGGGTCGTCGGCGTCATTCACGGCCAGCGACAGACCAGCGGCCGGGCCATCGGCCTCAGGGCCGACATGGACGCCCTGCCGATCGAGGAAGAAAGCACGGCACCGTGGATCTCGACCAACCAGGGCGTGATGCATGCCTGCGGTCATGACGGCCATACCGCAATGCTGCTCGGCGCGGCGCGCGAACTGGCGCGGACACGCGCCTTCGATGGTACCGCCGTTGTGGTGTTCCAGCCGGCCGAAGAGGGCGGCGGCGGCGGCAAGGCGATGGTCGACGACGACCTGATGGGTCGGTTCGGCATCTCGGAGATTTATGCCATGCATACCGAGCCGGGCCTGCCGATCGGTCGGTTCGCCACCGCAGCGGGCCCGCTGGGGGCATCGGCCGATGGCTTCAGGATCAGGATCGAGGGCAAGGGGGCGCACGGCGCCGACCCGCACCTCAGCGTCGACCCGCTGGTGGTCGGCGCCAACATCATCCTGGCGCTGCAGACCATCGTGTCGCGCAACGTGAATCCACAGCAGAGCGCTGTCGTCACCGTCGGCTGGCTGAATGGCGGCAAGGCCGGCAACGTCATCCCCGACGTGGCCGAGATGGGCGGCACTGCCCGAACCTTCGACCCCGAGGTTCGGGACCTGATCGAGGCCCGAGTCAGCGCCATCGCACAGAGTGTGGCCCAAGCCTATGGCGCGACAGCCACCGTCAGCTACCGGCGCATGTTCCCGCCGGTGGTGAACCATGTGCAAGCAACCGCCTTCGCCGTGCGCGTGGCGCGCGCGCTGGTCGGCGAGGGCAACGTCAACGACGCGCTGAAACCGCTGATGGGCTCTGAGGATTTCGCCTTCATGCTCGAGGCGCGGCCCGGCAACATCATGCAGATCGGCAACGGCGACAGCGCCGGCCTGCACGAGGCGCGCTTCGACTTCAACGATGCGGCCATCCCGTTCGGCATCGGCTATTTCCGGGGGATTGTGGAACAGGGCTTGCCGCTTTGACGGCAGGCGAGCCCAGCCGCCCGCCCGAGCTTGGCGCTTGCCTAGGGCAGCGCTTTTTGCCTAAGCAGGTTCCCCGGTTGCGGGGGAAGGCGTCGTGGTCACGATCAAGGAAATCGCCAAAGCTGTAGGGGTGTCGTCGGCGACGGTGTCGCGGGTGCTCAATTTCGACCAGACCCTGTCTGTAACGGCGAAGACCCGGCAGGCCATCATCGAAACCGCCGAGGCGCTGAAATACGAGACGCCCAGGGCGCGAAACCGGGCCTATCAGCAGGGGCTGGGCAAGGTGGCGCTGGTGCATTACCTGCGACCCGACCAGGAATTCGTCGATCCCTACTACGTCGGGCTCCGGCTGGGGATCGAGAGCCGCTGCCAGGCGCTGAAGATCGAGACCATCAAGGTCTATCATACCGACAGCCTGCCCGAGGCCTCGCTGCTGCGTGCCGCTTCGGGGATCATCGCCATCGGCCGACACGACGAGAACGAGATCGCCTGGCTCAAGCGGCACAACCGCAACCTGGTGTTCGCCGATTTCAGCCCGCCCACCGACGAGCTCGACTGTGTCGAGTCCGACCTGATGCTGGCGACGCGGAAGCTCCTGCAGCAACTGTCGCAGGCGGGCTATCGGCGGATCGCCTTCGCCGGCTGGGTCGACGTCTATGACGGCGTGGCCCCCGCCCAGGTCGAGCGGCGCTGCCGTGCCTATATCGAATGGGCGAAGCAAGCCGGCGTGTTCGACGAACGCATCTGCCTCACCGGCGGCAAGACCGAAGAGAGCGGCTACATGCTGACCCGCCAGATCCTTTCGCAGCGCGATCGGCCTGATGCGCTGATCACCGCCAACGACAACATGGCGGTCGGCGCCTACCGCGCCATTCACGAAATGGGCCTGAGCATCCCTGACGACATCGCGGTGGCGAGCTTCAACGACATCTCGGTGGCGCAATTCCTCAACCCACCGCTCACCACGGTGCATCTGCCCGCCGAGGAGATCGGCGAAGGCGCCGTCGAGCTGTTGCTCGAGCGCATGGGCGGACGCGATCTGCCCAAGCGGGTGACGCTGGCGACCTCCATCCGCTGGCGTGGCAGCACCAGAGTTCCGGCCGCTCAGACAGCGAGCTAAATATTTACTGAAAATCTTGCGCGCGACGCGTCCCACGGCTAACACTAAGGCCGGCGGGAGGGAGACCCGCTCGACTTGACTGAGCCGACCATGGGCGAAAAAGCCTGGGGCGCAGTCGGCTGCAGGCCAGCTTGGAACCGATCCGTCGGTCCGGGTGGCAGCGTCTGGAGGGACGCCGCGGCCGACGGCAGAGAGGAGGAAGATGTCAGGACCGGATACGGCCCGAGGACGCAAGTCCATTTGGCGCCAGCTGGCGGACAGCAAAGTGCTGCTGCTGATGTGCGTGCCGGCGATCATCTTCTTTGTCGTCTTCAACTACATGCCGCTGCCGGGCGCCTGGATCGCCTTCACCAATTTCAACTATCGCGACGGAATTTTCGGCAGCCCGTTCGTCGGCTTCAAGAATTTCGAATTCCTGATCAAGTCCGGGCAGCTGTGGATGCTGACGCGGAACACCATCCTCTACAACCTGGCGTTCATCGTGCTCGGCAACCTCCTGCAGATCGCGATTGCGGTGATGCTCAACGAGGTGCGGCTGGCCTGGTTCAAGAAGGTCAGCCAGGCGGCGATGTTCCTGCCGTTCTTCATCTCGTCGGTGCTGGTCGGCGTCATCGCCTTCAACCTGCTGAACTACGACACCGGCGCGCTCAACGCGCTGATCAGGCAAACCGGCGGCGACCCGATAAAAATTTACTCCACCGCCGGCGCCTGGCCGCTGATCATCATCCTGGTGCATCTGTGGCAATCCACCGGCTATGGCTCGATCGTCTACTTCGCCGCGATCATGGGCATCGACCGCAGCCTCTACGAGGCGGCGACGGTCGACGGCGCAAGCGCCTGGCAGCGCATCCGCTATGTGACGCTGCCGAGCCTAAAGCCGACCTTCATCATCCTGGTGCTGTTCTCGCTGGGCGGCATCATGCACGGCAATTTCGGGCTGTTCTGGAACCTCGTGGGCAACAATGCCGCGCTGTTCCAGACCACCGACATCATCGAGACCTCGGTCTACCGGATGGTGCTGGCGCAGAACAACTTCACCACCTCCACCGCCGTCGGCCTCTACCAGTCCCTGTTCGGCTTCGCCCTGGTGATGACGGCGAACTGGATCGTGCGCAGGATCAACAAAGACTATGCCCTCTTCTGAACTCGCCGGCCCGATCGAGACGGAAGGCGTCGGCCTCGGGCCGGCCAAACCGCGCGCCATCAAGCTCGATGGCAGCGACATGGTGATCCGCTCGATTTCCTATCTCACCATCACGCTGTTCGCGCTGTTCTGCCTGCTGCCGTTCGTGCTGATGCTGTCGGCTTCGCTGTCGAGCGAAGCCGCGATCATGAAATCCGGCTTCGGCATCCTGCCCAAGGATTTTTCGCTCGCCGCCTATGAGTGGATCTTCAAGGCGCCCAGGCAGATCATCGGCTCCTACGTCGTCACCATCGTGATGACGGTGTTCGGCACGGCGATCGGGCTCTTCATCATCTCGATGACCGGCTATGCGCTGCACCGGAAAGACTTTCCGTTCCGCAACCACATTTCGTTCTTCATCTATTTCACCACGCTGTTCTCGGCCGGCCTCGCCCCGACCTTCCTGTGGGTGGCGCGCGACCTGGGGCTCAGGGGCAACTACCTCGCGGTGTTCCTGCAGCTGTTGATGACCCCATGGCTCATCATCCTGATGAAGAACTTCATGCGCACGGTGCCCTACGAGATCATCGAATCCGGCAAGGTCGACGGCGCCGGGGATTTCCGCATCTTCGCCCAGCTCTGCCTGCCAATGATGAAGCCGGCGCTGGCGACGATCGGGCTGTTCCTGGCGCTGGGCTACTGGAACGAGTGGTATCTGAGCTCGCTCTACCTGGGCAGCACGGTCGAGTTCAAACCGCTGCAATACCACCTCTACAACATCATCAACACCGCCAACGCGCTGCGCAACTCGGTGGCCGGCTCCAATGTCAGCGTGACGGCCCTGCCGAGCAACACGCTGAAGATGGCGAGCGCCATCGTCGCGACCGGACCGATCCTGCTGCTCTACCCGTTCGTGCAGAAATACTTCGTCAGCGGCATCACCATCGGCGCGGTGAAAGGCTAGCGCGACAGCAACTACGCGGCCGGCGCCGATGATCGGCCGCACCCTCGAAGCCATTCGAGTTGAGGGAAATCTCGGCAGCAAAGTCAAACAGATCAGAGGAGGAGACTGAGATGAAAAGAAGGAATGTCGTTCGGGTCGGGGCCGCGCTGCTGGCCATCGGCATCAGCATGCCGGCGCTGACCGCCGCTGCGCTGGCGCAGGATGCGCCCACCGAGATCACCATGCTCACCATGGGCAACAAGCCCACCAATGGCCGGCTCGAGGCGATGCTCGAAAAGCTCAACGAGCTGCTGGTGCAAAAGGCCAATGCCAAGCTCGACCTGTTCTACATCGAGTGGGCCGACTGGCAGACGCAGTACAACGTGCAACTGCTGTCGGGCGATGACAATGTCGACCTCGTCGCCACCGCCACCGACTGGCTCTATGCCTGGGAGAACGCCGAAAAGGGCGCCTTCCTGCCGCTCTCGCCGGAAATGCTGCAGGCCAACGCCCCCAAGACCTGGGCGCAGGTCGAGGCCGACGGGCACTGGGACCTCACCAAGCTGGCCGACGGCAAGATCTATTTCATGCCCGAGGACAACTACACCCAGTACACCAACCACGGCTTCTTCTACCGCGGCGACTGGGCCAAGGAGGCCGGTTTCGAAAACGGCGAGATCACCAAGTTCGAGGACTTCACCAAGTATTTCGAATGGGTGAAGGCCAACAAGCCCGACGCCTATCCGTGGGACGTGGCAGGCGCCAACGAAGCGGCGCTCACCGGATACATCCAGGGCCACACCGACTTCCAGACCATCCAGGGGATCAGCGCCGGCAACTACACACCGTTCCACACCACCGCCGCCAATCCCTACACGGTCACCTCCTGGTATATGGAGGGCGATGCGCTGATCGAAGCGGCCAAGCTCGCCAAGCAGTGGAACGATATCGGGGTGTGGCGCGAGGATGCGCTGAACTATGACGGCGACACGCGCGAGGAGCTGTATGCGGGCCTGTCCGGCACCGACCAGCACCACACGCAGACCTTCGTCAACGACATCGTCAACAACCTCAGCACCAAGCAGCCGGGCTCCGATCCCAAGTTCTTCTACTGGGGCCAGGAAAACGGCAACTTCTTCAAGGACATCTTCACTCACGGCGCCATGGCGGTGAGCGCCTACTCGAAGCACCCGGAGAAGGCCTTGCAGGTCTATGACCTGATCCGCAACGACAAGGAAATCTACGACCTGTTCAACTTCGGCATCAAGGATGTCGACTACGTGATCACCGCCGACGGCAAGCTGGGCTATCCGGAGGGCTACGACTCCTCGACCGACAGCCTGGGCACCGACTACTGGTGGGGCCGCATGGACGAGTTCGAACTGCCGCGCACCACACAGGCGCCGAACCGGGCGGAGATCATCGCCAAGCTCGATGCGACGGCGAAGGACTACCCCTATTCCACGCTGATCATCAACAAGCAGAACATCGATCCGACGCTGGCGGCGATGGCGGGCGTGCTGTCCGAGTACATCCCGCAACTGCAATACGGCAAGTTCGACGACCCGGCGGCGGCGGTCGCCGAGATGCGCCAGAAGCTGAAAGACGTCGGCTATGAGGACGCCCGCGCCTCGATCCAGGCGGACATGGACGCCTGGAAGGCGGCCCGCGGCCTCTGATCCGCGACCTCGAGCTGGGCGGGTCTCATGCCCGCCCAGCCCAAGCCCCTTGTTTGTCGCGGGATCGAACCGGGAGGGTCTGCACCTCTCGGGATCTCGCTCCGGCGGAGGATCGCGCATGGCAACGCTGTTTTCGGCAGATTCGACTTTGATGCGCGCCCTGACCCGGCTCGCCGATGTGATGATCCTCAACTTCATCTTCATCGCCACTGCGCTGCCGCTGTTCACGCTGGGCGCTTCGCTTACGGCGCTCAACTTCACCGCCATGCGGATCGCGAGCGGCGCATGCAACTCGGTGAGTTCCGACTATTTCCGTTCCTTCCGCCGCAACTTCCGGCAGGCGACGCTGGTCGGCCTGGTGCTCGTCGGGCTCACCGCAGTGCTGGCCGCCTGGTACGTCGTCGTCACCAACCTCACCTTCGGCCCGCTGGCCGAGCTGCTGCTGCTCGCCGCCTGGTATGTGCTCGCCTTCAACCTCGCAGTGATGGCACTGTTCGCTTTTCCCTACCTCGCGAGCTTCGAGGGCCAGACCCGCGAGGTGTTCCGCAACGCCCGACTATTATCCTGGAAGCACCCGTTCACCGCCCTCGCCGCGCTGGCGCTGATCGCGCTCTCGATCACCGTCACCGTCTTCTTCCCGCAGGCGACGGGCTACGGGCTGTTCTGGTTCTGCATCGGCTTTGCCGGCATCGCCGTCGCCAACGGCCACCTCTTCAGCCGCGTCTTCAGCAAATACATCGCCGCGTCGCCGGTCGAGCAGGCATAAGGGCCTCAATTTCATGCACCAACTCGAGATCCGCCAGTGGCAGTTCACCCTCGCGGACGAGCCCGACGCCTGGGCCAAGGGCTATGACGACTCCGGGTGGCGGGCCGTCAGCGTGCCGCATGACTGGAGCATCGAGCAGCCGTTCGGCGAGCACTACTCGAGCGGCACCGGGTACCTCCCCGGCGGTATCGGCTGGTATCGCGCCCACGTTTCGCTGGCATCGATTGGCGACATCGCCGGCAAACATGTGCGGCTCAAGTTCCATGGCGTCTACAAGAACGCCCGGGTGTGGGTGAACGGCTATCACGTCGGCGGGCGCCCGTCGGGTTATGCCGAGTTTTCGTTCGATCTCACCGAGATTCTCTCCTACGCCAACAGCGACGACCTGGTGATCAGCGTCAGGGTCGAACACACCGACATCTCCGACAGCCGCTGGTACAATGGCTCGGGCATCAACCGGCGCGTGGTGCTCGAGCTGCACCAGCCGGTGCGGATCGCCGAGTATGGCACCCGCTTCGAAACCTTGTCGGCGGATCCGGCCGAGGCGACGGTCCGCGTTACACGGACGCTGGTCAACGGCACCGCAACGGCAGTGAAGGTGGCAGTCCGCCACGAGCTGCGCGCGCTGTCGTCGGGGCGCAGCATAACCTTCGAGACGGCGCTTGATCTGCCCGCAGGTGCAACGGCGGACAGCGTTGCCATTGCCACCGTGCTGCAGCCGGAACTCTGGTCAGATACCAGTCCGAACCTTTACCGCCTTACCAGCATACTGAGCTGGGGGAGCGGCCAAAGCGCCGCCTACGAGGAGACCGTCGGCATCCGGACGTTCCGCTTCGATGCCGAGCACGGCTTCTTCATCAACGGCGAGCCGCGCACGCTCAAGGGCGTGTGCCTGCATGAGGATGCCGGCCCGTTCGGCACCGCCGTGCCATCCGAGGTCTGGCTGCGCCGGCTGCTCGCACTCAAGCAACTGGGCTGCAACGGGGTGCGCATGGCGCACAACCCGCACGCGCCCGAGCTCTATCGCCTTTGCGATGCGCTCGGCTTGTTCGTCATCGACGAAGCGTTCGACGAGTGGGAGAACGCCAAGAACAAGTGGTGGCAGGGACACAATGTCTATCCGCCGCGGCACCAGGGTTATGCGCGCGACTTTCACGAGTGGGGCGAACGCGACCTCCTCAACATGGTCGACGCGCACCGCAACCACGCCTCGATCATCGCCTGGAGCATCGGCAACGAGATCGACTATCCCAACGATCCCTATGCCAGCGCCATGTTCGAGGCGATGACCGGCAATAACGACGCCAACAAATCGGCCAAGCAGCGCGCCTATGATCCGAACCGCCCCGATGCGCGCCGGCTCGCCACCATTTCTCGGCGCCTCGCCGCCATCGTCAAAGGCAAGGACCCAACCCGCCCGGTGACGGTGGGCGCCGCCTTCCCGGAGCTCTCCCGCTATACCGGCTTCCTCGAGCCGCTCGATCTCGTCGGCTACAACTACAAGGAACATCTCTACCCGGCCGATCACCGGAAGTTCCCGGGCCAGCCGATCGTCGGCAGCGAGAACGGCCATGGCTATCCGGAATGGCGGGCGGTGGTCGACAATGCCTATATCAGCGGCCAGTACCTGTGGACGGGGATCGACTACCTGGGCGAGACCGACCGCTGGCCCTACCACGGCTCGCGGGCAGGCCTGTTGACCCTTGCCGGTTTCCCCAAACACAGCGCGCAACTGCGCCGCAGCTGGTGGTCCGACGAGCCCGTCGCCTATATCGCCACCCGCAAGCGCGGCGACGAGGCCAAGAACCTGTGGTCGCACCCGATCGCGCGGGCCTGGGACGATATCGCCGGCGGGACGGTGGACGTCATCTGTTTCTCGAACGGTGAGCCGCGACTGAGCTGCGGCGGCGCCGAGGTGCCGCTGATCCACGACGCGGCGCATGGCTACTGGGTCGCGGGGCCTCTGCCGGCTGCCGCCCCGTTACTGCTCGAGACTCGCCGTGGCGGCGACGTGGTGGCGCATGATGCGCTCGGCCCCCGCGGTGATGCGGTGCGGATCGAAGCGACGGTCTGGCGCGCCCCGGACGAAGCGACGCGCCGCTACACGGCAGCCGGACTTGCCGACGACGGCGTCATCCAGGTCGAGTGCACCTTGCGGGACGCCGGTGGGGAGATCGCCCGCAACGAGCTGATCGTCGCCGCCGAGGCGACCGGAGCCCAGTTGCTGTTTCTCGAAAGCGGCGACCTCGGCGACAACACGCCTTATGCGGTGCGCGAGCGCCGGAGCTTCGAGGGCCGGCTGATCGTCTTCGTGCGGGCCGACGGCCCGGCGGCGCTTCGCCTCAGAGCCGCCGGTCTACCGGAGCTCGAGATCCCGCTGTGACGCGCCCGGATCTGTTTCCTCGCCGACGCTTCGAGCCCGGCGGTACGCGCCGGACCTCCCTATCGGTTTTCATCTGCAAGGTGCTCTGAACATGCTCATCGACCTCAGAAACAAGGTTTCCATCGTTACCGGTGCCGGCCGCGGGATCGGCAACGAGATCGCCAGAACCCTCGCAGCCGAAGGCGCCATCGTCGTCATTACCGACATTCGCCAGGATCTGCTCGACGAGGCGGCCGCCGAGTGGCAGCGCAACGGCTGGAGCGGGCTGCAGCTGCGCTGTGACGTGCGCGAGGCCAAGGACAACAAGGCGGTCGTCGAAGCGGTCGACAAGGCCTTCGGCCGCATCGACATCCTCGTCAACAATGCGGGCGTCGCCGGCGGGGCGCGGGTCGAAGAGCTGGCCGAGGACACCTGGGACCTCAATATGGACGTCAACCTCAAGGGCACATTCCTGATGTGCCAGGCGGTGATCCCGGTGATGAAGCGGCAGCGCTCCGGCCGCATCCTCAACGCCGCATCGTTTGCGGCGATCGTCCCCTCGATCGGCGGCGCGGCCTATGCGGCCTCGAAGTCAGGGGTCGAAGGCCTCACCCGGGTGCTCGCCGGCGAGCTGGGCGCACACGAGATCACGGTCAACTGCTACGCGCCCGGCATGATTCCCACCGGCATGAACCGCTTTGCCGAGCGGACCGACGCGGAAAAGAACCGGCTGCTCGACACCCTGACGCTGCGCCGCTGGGGCAGCCCCAAGGATGTCGCCAATCTCATCTGCTTTCTGGCGTCGGACCTCGCATCCTACATCACCGGCACCATGGTCGACGTATCGGGCGGCAAGTTCGCCACCCAGATGCCCTGGATCGCGCATCGCGAGCCCTGATCGACGCCGCGCGGCCTAGATCTCCTCGGGCGGTTCCCAGTTGGGCCAGTCGGCGACATGGTCTTCCCACTCGCCCGGCCTCACCGACTGTTCCGGCACGGTGCGGCCGCGCACCGAGACGCCGACGGCCATCACCGTCTCGGGGTCGCCCGAGACCAGCGGATGCCACCAGGCGAGCCCCTTGCCTTCGGCGATCCGCCGATAGGCGCAGGTGCGCGGAATCCACTCGATGGTGCGAACATTCTCGGGCGTCAGCTTGATGCAGTCGGGAACCAGCTTGAGCCGGTTGGGATAATCCGAGCAGCGGCAGCTTTCACCGTCGAGCAGCTGGCAACGGACATCGGAGACGTAGATATCGCCGCTATCCTCGTCCTCGAGCTTCATCAGGCAGCAGCGCCCGCAGCCGTCGCAGAGCGATTCCCACTCCACCGGCGTCATTTCCTCGAGCGTCTTTTCTTCCCAGAAGGCCATCAGAACGTCCTCTATGCGAGCGGGCGCGGCCTTGGGGAAAACCGAGCGGTTTTCCCCTGCCCTGCCACACCTGGCGCTCCTCGGCTTGCGCAAAGCGCCGGCTGATCATATTCGAGCGACTGCCTTGCCAATGCGCCCCAAATTGGGGAGATTCAAGGCCTTGGTACGCTGCGGAGTTTTCGGTGCAGGATCCGTTCTACCACAAAGAGAAGCGGCGCAAGAAAACCCGCATGCTGGCAGCGGACGCCTGGCTCGACTCGGCGATGTACGAGTTCGGCCAATCGTTGGGACGCAGCTACACCCGGGTCGAGGATTTCTTCTCGCGTTTCCGCATCTCCGGCTTCAAGCGGCTGTTCGTCGAAATCCTTTCGGACGGCTTCAGCTTCCTCGCCATCGGCATGGTGCTGATGACGGCGCTGGCGCTGCCGGCATTCGATGCCACGGCGACCGGCCGGTTCAACAAGGCCGAGGATTTCGCCGTCACCTTCCTCGATCGCTACGGCAACGAGATCGGCCGCCGCGGTATCCGCTCCGACGATTCCTACCCGCTCGACAAGCTGCCCGATTATTTCGTCAAGGCGGCGCTCGCCACCGAGGATCGGCGCTTCTACGATCACTGGGGCATCGATCCGATCGGTACGCTCCGGGCGCTGATGTCGAACGCCCAGGGCGAGAACTCCACCCAGGGCGGCTCCTCGATCACCCAGCAGCTGGCCAAGAACCTGTTCCTGAGCTCCGAGCGCACCCTCGAGCGCAAGATCAAGGAGGCGTTCCTCGCGGTCTGGCTGGAGTGGCACTACAGCAAGGACGAGATCCTCAAGCTCTATTTCGACCGTGCCTATATGGGCGGCGGCAATTTCGGCGCCGCGGCGGCAGCCGAGTTCTATTTCGGCAAGAAGATCACCGACGTGAACCTGGCCGAGGCGGCGATGCTCGCCGGACTGTTCAAGGCGCCGACCAAGTATGCGCCGCATGTCGACCTCGCGGCAGCGCGCGGCCGCGCCAACCTGGTGCTTTCCAACCTGGTCGACGCCGGCTTTCTCACCGAGGGGCAGGTCACCGCGGCGCGGCGCAACCCCGCGACCCCGATCGATCGCTCGGCGGAGGCAAACTCCCCCAACTACTTCCTCGACTACGCCTTCGAGGAGGCCAAGAAGATCATCGAAACCAGCAGCACGACCTCCAACACCTTCGTGGTGCGCACCACCATCGATCCGGTGCTGCAGTCCTATGCCGAGGACTCGGTCACCTCGGTGGTGCGCGAACAGGGCGAGGCCTACAATGTCAGCCAGGCGGCGATGGTGGTGCTCGAGCCCACCGGGCCGATCCGTGCGATGGTGGGCGGGGTGGATTACGGCAAGAGCCAGTTCAACCGCTCGATCGTTCCCAACCGGCAGCCGGGTTCTGCGTTCAAGCTGTTCGACTATGGCGCGGCGTTCGAGATGATTCCGGAATACGACCCCGACACCGTGGTTTCAGGCGCCACCCAGTGCATCGGCAACTGGTGCCCACAGAACTACTCGCGCAACTCGGTCGGCCGGATCAGCCTGATCTCGGCGTTCCAGCAGTCGATCAACACCGTGCCGGTGAACCTGTCGATCAAGATGGGCCGCCAGCCGATCGCCGACTTCGCGCACAAGATCGGCCTCACCAACGATTTCCCGGTTACCCGCTCGCTGGCGCTCGGCGCGGCCTCGGTCAGCGTCATCGACATGGCGTCGTCCTACGCGGTGTTCGCCAACCACGGTTACAAGACGCCGGCCTACGGCATCACCCGCATCACCACCCTCTCGGGCGAGCCGATCTTCGATGCCGATCCCGAAGCCCATCTGGAACGCGTGGTCAGCGAGCGCACCGTGAAATACATGAACCGGATGATGCGCGCCGTGGTGGAAAGCGGCACCGGCCGCCGGGCGCTGATCGACGGTGTGCCGTCGGTAGGCAAGACCGGCACCACGTCATCGTATCGCGACGCCTGGTTCTGCGGCTTCACCGGCAACTATGTAGCGGCCGTCTGGTTCGGAAATGACGACTATCGGCCGACCAAGAAGCTGACCGGCGGCCTGCTGCCGACGGTGGCCTGGCAGAAGTTCATGGCCTACGCCCACACCAATATCGAAGTCAAACCGGTCGAAGGCGTCGACTTCAAGCCCGCGCCGTTCGTCATTGCCAATGCCGAGGAGGGCCAGCCGATCGCCCCTGTCGTCGAGCGTCCCCCCGGGTTGAAACCCGGCGCGGCCGACAAGCTGCTCGAGGTCGCCGACCGGCTGCGCGATGCGCTCAATGGCGGCGCCGGTAGCCAGGCGGCGCTGACGGTCACGTCCCCCACTCCAGCCAAGGCGCTGTAACCGTTGCGCTTTCTTGTTCACCTCGGGACCATGCTGGTGGTCGCACTAGCGGTCGGCTTCGGCCTCAGCTGGTACGCCCTGAGCGATGGCCGGCTGTTCGGCGCCATCGAAATCGGTCCGTGGTCGGCATGGCGCGATGTCGGCGTGCCGGCCCCTGATCCCTATACCCGCGCCTTCATCGCCCGGGCTGGCGCCCTCGAGCTCGGCGCCAGCGAAGGCATCCAGTTCGTCGCGACGACGGACAGCGATAACCGCCGGCTCGACCGCGCCTGCCGCTATCGCATCGACGGCAGCACCCCGGCAGCCCGCTTCTGGACGCTGGTGCCGGTGGCCCCCGAGGATGGGCGCCCGATCACCCGCGAAGGCGGCCCCGTCGATTTCCAGAGCGCCAGGCTTAGCCGGGCCGGCGACGGATCGGTCGAACTCTATGTCTCCAAATCGCTGTCGCCGCAGAACTGGCTCGAAATCACCGGTGACGGCGCGTTCGATCTGGTGCTGACGCTCTACGACACCTCGAGTCTGGCGGGTGTCGGCGCCGATGTCGCGACGCTTCCGGCGATCATCCGGGAGACCTGCGCATGATCCGCACGCTGCTTTGGTTGCTGGCCGGCGCGGTGTTGGGCGGCATCATCCATATCGCGGTGATCCTCAGTCTGCCGGTGTTGTCGGCAACCTCGGCCTGGGACCAAGTGGCGGCGGTCGGCGGCGGAGCCGGGCCAACGGTGCTGCCGGCCGTCACGCCGGCCACGCCCAACCCGCTGCGGCTCGACCCGGAGCTGGCCTATGCGGTCTGCCGGATCGATCTCAGGCATGGACCCGCATCGGTCGGCGGCACCCTCCCGCAGGCCTTCTGGTCGGTGGCGGTCTATAGCCGCGCCGGCACGGTGGTCTATTCGACCACCAATCGCGACGGCGTCGGCACCGCGCTGGACCTCGGCATCTTCAACCCGGCCCAGACGCGCCTGCTCGCCGAGCAGAAGCTCGAGGTCGCCGAGGGCCTGCTCATCGTCGAGGCCAAGGAAGACGATCTGTTCGTCGTTGTCCGCCTCGCCCCGCCGCATCCGGAAATGCGGTCGCGCTATGAGAAGGCGCTCGGCAACCTCAAGTGCGGCACGATCCCGACCTAGCGGCATTTTTGACGGTCCGAAACGTCGCGGCCTATTTTCGGTATTCGCCCTCGCTGGGCGCGTCCATCAGCACACGGCCGGGGATAGCGCCCCTGCCGCCGCTGCCATCGTCCCAGCCGTCGCCGCAGAAATCGAAGGCCTCGGCGCGATCGACCCAGCCGGCGAGCCGGCTCAGCCGCTCGTCCACGTTGACCGCCTCGCCGTGCGGCGTTTCGACGAGGAAATGGTCGAGCGCATAGCTGTACGAGCCATAGCGATAACCGAGCGCGGCGACGAAGCGGCCGACATAGAGGTCGTTCTCCGCCTTGCGCAGACGCACCTGCTTGAGCATCGGCGCTTCGACATCGGTAAGCTCGGTCGCTGCCACCGCGCGCTGCCGGTCGATCTCGATCACGGCACAGATCGCCTTGAAAGTGGCCGGCAGGGTTAGCAGGTCTGCGCCGATATCGTCGGCAATGGTGTTGTAGCGCACCCGCGACGAGGCGTAGCGCTCGTTGCTGAGCCAGCGATAATAGAGGTCGAACTTGTCCGGCCGTGAGCTGAACACCCCGGCGACGAAGATCACCTGCTCATAGTCGAAGGCCCAGTCCCTGGCATGCCGCGCGATGAGAAACCGGTACACCCGGTCGTGCATCTCGCGTTCCTCGTCGGTGATGTTGAAATTCGACACTGGCTGGTTGCCCAGCCGGCGCATCACCCGGTCGGTCTCAGGGATGATCGTGTCGTTGAGGACGCCCGGTTTCACCCGGCCGAAATCGCCGAGTTCATGCGCGCCCGCAGGCCCGACGCAAAGCAGCAGCGCCAGCCCCAGCGCACGAACCAGACGCCCGTCAGCCACGGCGGCGCTTGCCGCCCGAAGCCGTTCCCACCGGCTTGTCCGGCAGCGGCGAGGAGCCCCCACTCCGCTCATAGCGAACTCCGGTGAACAGCAGCACTTCACCCGTGCCCGCCGATTGGGAGCGCGTTCTCGTGCGTCCACGCTTTGGTAGTTGAACCAACTTTCCCAACCTTGCCTCCGGGCGGGCGGGCGATGCTTGCCGGGGACCCATTTCCATCGGCAAATCGGGAGCGACGCAGGGACCCGATGAAAGCCATTAAGAGTTCGTCAAGGTTAACAGTTCGCTAACGATTTGCCTGAAATAGTCGAACCGGTGGTCGAGGCCCGAATCCTGGGGCCTTGCAGGGCGAATTATGATCGGTTTCCAGCCTTACGAGACGTTCCAGCTGCTCATCGAGACGGGCGGCGTCGATCGAACGAACACGCTGCTCTGTGCGGCGTGCGACGCGTTTGCGCGCCGCGGACGGCCAACCAGTGCCGAAATGGAACAGTTTGCGGCGCTCGCCCAGCGCCTGTTCCCAGCCGCCGCGCCGGCCGCCCGCGCCAAGGCCGCTGCCACCCTGGGGCGCTCCGAAGACCTGTCGCCCGAGCTCGAGCAGCTGGTGGTGCGGCACCTCGGGGACGACCTGCCGGATTTCCTGGTCTCGGCGCCGAAACTCTCCGAAGGCACCATGCTCAAGGTGATCTCGTCCAATGACGTGACCCTCGGCGCCGCGCTGGCCCGGCGTGCCGACCTCTCCACCAATGTGCTCGGTCGCCTGTTCCAGATGAACAGCCGCAAGGTCTATCGCGCCATCGCCACCAATACGGCGATCGTGCCGCGCGGCCCTTATCTCAGCGCCCTCGCCCGCTCGGCGCAGATGGACCACCAGGTGGCCTGGTCGCTCGCGGCGCGCGAAGACTTCGATGCGGGCCTGCTGGCGCCGGCGTTTTTCGACCTCGGCGAGACCGACCGGGTCAAGGTGATCAACGCCTTCGCACAGCGCCAGACGCCGGCGGCGCCGATCAAACGCACGCTGGAACAGCTGTCGGTAGCGACCGGCGAACTCACCCGCGCCCTGATGAAGCTGTTCTCCGAGAACCGGCGGCCGGAAGTCACCAAGCTGCTGCACCAGATCACCGGGCTCGACGAGGTGCGCTGCGGGCAGATCGCGCACGACACTTCGGGCGCCGCACTGTTCGTGGTGCTGCGGGCCTTCGGCTGCAACGCCACGGACGGGCTCAAGGTGCTGATCCATGCCACCTCGCATGACGAGGACCGCTCCAAGGCACTGGCACAGTTCTCCAAGCTCTTCGAGACCGTGAGCGTCGATGCTACGGCATTCCTGATGAGCGCCTGGCGCGGCGAAGTGAACCTGCTCGACCTGACCAAGCCGGAATACAAGCCGTTCGAGGTCGAGCGCCGCCGCATCCCAGCGCCGCAGACGCGCGAGCGCAACCCGGTGGTCGACCAGGCGATCGAGGCGCTGGCCCGGATCGGGGCGCGGGCGAGCTAGGTTCGCGCCAGCTCCAGCCCCAGATCCCCACTGCGCAGTTCCAGCGATACGACCCAGAGGTCCGGGTCGAAATCGTGCTCTCTGGCGATCCGCTCGCGCACCTTGTCCGGTGCGACATGGTCGAAGCGCAGCTGGAACACCCGATCCTCGCTGTCCTCGGCAAGGCTGGTCGCCGGCGCGGGGGTATAGAGCGACACTTCTCCGTTGAGGTGATCGACCTCGACGAAGATCTGCCCGGCGATCGGGTCACCGCGGCGCGACACCACGCAGAGGTGGCCGATATCGTTATGCCGGCGCACGAACGCCGAAACCCAGAGGTCGGTGCGAAACATCGCTCACCTGTGCCGGAAAACCCGCCACGGCGCCAGCTGTCGCAGCGCTCTAGATCGAGGCGCCGTTGTCGACGAGCAGGTCGAGCAGTTCGGGCGAGATGCGGCCCGTCACCTTGTAGTTGAAGTAGACCTCGAAGTTGCGGATCGCCTTGGCAGTCGCCTCGCCGGCCACGCCGTCCGCCGGACCGTGCAGGAAGCCGAGGCTCGCCAAACCGCGCTGCACCTTGGCGACGATCACCGGATCGGTCACGGAGAACGGCGCCATCAGCTGTTCCGGCGTGGCCTCGGTGTCGAGCACGGCAATCGCCTCACCCGGCTTGGGCGGCGCAGGCTCCTCGATCTTCAGCGGCACACCGACCTGCGGCTTGTCCGGCAGAGCCGCGACCTCGGTGCGCACCGCGGCGACCTTGGCGGTGGACTCCGGGACCAGGGCGACGGCGGGCGCGGCCTCGGCGGTGCTCAGAGCCTTGGACTGGGCCGCGAACTGCTGCGCCACCGGCTGCTTGGGCAAAGCCTTGGGTGGCGTGGTCATGGTCATCGACTGTACGCCGTCGACAATGGTGCTGATGGCGTCGCCGGCGGTTTCTGCCGCCATCTCGAGCGCGGCCTCGGGCGATTTCGGCACCGGCCGGCCGAGCAGAATGTTGCCGGTGGCGCGTTTTGTCGGCGCGATCGAGCCGGTCTCGATGTCGGCAACCAGCGGCTTGGGCTGCTCCATGGCAGCAAGCGACTTGGGTTTCACCTGGGTGGCGGTCGGCTGCTCGGTTGCCACCGGAGCAGACTGCGCCTGCGGTAGCGTCACCTGGGCGGCGGGCTTTTCAGCTTCGACGGGCGCGGTGACCGGAGCGGGTTGTGGAGCCGGGGTAGAGAGCGGCGCGGCGAGCACCATCTCGATGATCTCGCGGGTCAACTCGCCGGTGGGCTTCAGCCCGCGCAGTTCTTCGAACTTTTTGAGCGCGCGCGCGGTTTGCGGGCCGTAGTAGCCGTCGACAGTGCCGGTGAAGAGCTGCAGGCGCTCGAGCTTGCGCTGCACCTCGAACACTTCCTTGTTGCCGATCGGCCCGCCCGAGGCCCCAACCGGCTCCGAGGCAAGCGCCACCTGGCGCTGCACCTTGGCCGGGGCGGTCATCACGAAGCTCTTTGGCCGCGTCTTGGGAATCACCGGCTCGATCTCGGCCGCACCGGCCGACGATTCGACGGCCGGCGCGAACAGCGGCGAAGGATGCTCGAGGCGCTGCCCGAACAAGGCGTTCGAGCCTGCCATGGCAGTGGTCAGCACCAGGGCGGCGATCGCGGAGTTGGTGAGGGGGGAGCGCATGTAGCGCGCAATGACCCAGAGCGCCGCACGGCCCGCCTGGGCCAATGCGACGCCGCCGACCTGCAGGGGCAGGTGCGCAAGAGTTGCTGCCGTCATAGGGCTCTTTTTCTTTCGTCGTGCCATGTGGTGGGCATTTGCTGCTGAACCGGATCCCGGTGAAGGGGGGTGATGTCAGCAGTTTCCCCCAGCTTGGTTTCCGGACCGTTTATCGGCAGCAGAACAGTCATCACTGTCCCCTCCCCCGGCGACGAGCTGGCATGCAGCGTTCCCTCATGCAGTTCGACCAGTCCCTTGACGATCGACAGACCCAGCCCGGTGCCCTCGTAGCGGCGCGCCAGACCATCCTGGGCCTGGAAGAACGGCTCGCCGATTCGGCTCACCGATTCCTCGCCCATGCCGATGCCGTGGTCGGCGACGGAGATGGCGAGGTGCCGACCCTGGCGCTTCATGGCGAGCGTCACCACCGAATGCTCGTTGGAGAACTTCACGGCATTGGAGAGCAGGTTGATGAGGATCTGGCGGCAGGCGCGCTCGTCGGCGATCAGCATGGGCAGGCTGCGCGGGATATCGGTCATCAGCCGCACGGATTTATCCCGAGCCATGGCATCGATCATTTTCAGGCAGGGCTCGACCAGCGATTCGGGGGCGATCGCCTCGGTGGTCAGCTCGAACTTGCCGGCCTCCAGCCGGCTCATGTCGAGCAGCATCTTCACCACGTCGATCAGGTGATGGCCGCTCTGCTGAATCAGCGTCGCATACTCCTTGTGCTGCGGGCTGAGTTCGCCGACGACGCCCGAGGTCATCATCTCCGAGAAACCCACAATGGCGTTGAGCGGCGTGCGCAGCTCGTGTCCGATGGTGGCGAGGAAACGCGACTTGGCGCTCGAGGCCTCTTCGGCAAGTTTGCGAGCCCGCTGCAGCTCGTGCATGTAGTCGTGCCGCTCGGTGACATCGCGCAGCAGCACCACAACCTCGTTGCGGGCGCCGGGCCCGTCGGCATCGACCACCGGCGAAAGCGACGCTTCGACCCAGACATAGCGCGGCGCCGCCGCCGACGGGCCTGGCTCATCGCGGCGCATGCGAATCTCGACGCGACGGGTCTGGCCGTCCTGGTTGGCCTCGGCGAAAGCGGTGAGGTAGGTCGGCCGATCCATCACGTGGATGCGCTCGACCAGCCCATTGCCGCTGAGTTCGAACCGGCGGCAGCCGAACAGTTTTTCGGCCGAGCGCGAGGTGAACAGCACGGTGCCGTCGCCGGCAAAACGCATCACGGCGTCCTGCACATGCTCGATCAGGTGGCGGTAGGCGTTGATCTGCGCCTTCTCGTAGACCTCGAACACCGTGTTGAGCCGGTTGGCCGAGTGCGCGACGATCGCTGCGGTGACGGCGAACACCAGGCCGCCGATCAGCGTGGTGCTGTAATGGAACGGCTGCGGCCAGGCAAAGATGCCCAAACTCGCCAGCACCCCCAGCGCCACCACGGCGAGCAGGATCGCCCAGGCGCGCTTCTTGACCGGGGTGCGGGTCAGCAGCGAGGCGTGGACGGGCGCGAGCACGGCCACCGCGAGCCCGAAATCGGCGATCGCCGGGTCAGCCACCGTCAGCAGGGCGCCGCACAGCAGCGTCGCATAGACCTGCCCGGCGGCCGCGCGCTCGTACTGGCCGCGCTGGCACCAAGCCATGGTGAGCACGCCCGCCGCGACGCCAGTCGTCGCCAGCACGAAGGGCAGCAGCACGGACTGGGTCAGCGCATAGAGCGCCGCCGGCATGCCGATCAAACTGAGGATCAGGGCCAGCCTGGCATTGGTGGCGATGGCCTGTCGGCGCAGGGCTTCAGGACGCCCTCCGGCGCCCCGCACCGGCTCGGTGCGCCATGCGCGACGCACCGCATCGCTCAACCATGTCCAAAGGCTACGCATTACTCTAACCAACCGCCCCGCCGCCCATTTTCTTGTTGTCAGGAGCTTCCACCCGAACGCCTAATGCGGGTTTAAGGGGAAGGGCCGGGCGGGTGGTTGCGCACGCGATCCAGGGCGTTGCGCAGGGGCTTTCTGGGGTTAGCGTAAACAGTTCGTTGCACCGGTTGGCGGCTTCCGACAGGCCGGCAGTTGCCGCTTGACCGGGGCTTTGCCAAGGGATTCGCCAGACCCCTTTGCGGGCCGCCGACGGTCGGAGGCATTTGTCGACAATTTTATCGAAATCCCGAAACCGGACTTAAGCCGCCTCGCCTAGCCTCCGTCGCAACACATGGCAGGTGGACTGCCGGTACGGGAAGAGGCGGCGATGTTCTTGTTGAGGTCTGCATTCTGGCTGACGGTGATGTTCGTCATCATCGCGCCGAAGGACTTCGACCTGGGCAAGACCGCCGGCGATGCTTCGGCGCAGGCGCTCAAGGCCGGCCAGCAGGCGATCGTCTCTCAGGTTCTGGCCAGCGATTGCAGCACGCTCGAATGCGCCGGCGGCAAGGCCGCGCTCACCGTGCTCGCCGGCAGCAAGCTCCCGTCCGTCGACACCCCCATGCAGATGACGTCGAACATCCCGGTCCCGCTCCCCCGACCGCGACCGGATCGGATGGGTTGAGCCAGGGGTTGCGTCACTTCCCCGACGCTACTCCAGCCGCGATCCCTGGCCGAGCCGCAGTGCGCTGCCCCGCACTGCGGCTCTCTTCTTGTCGAAACAGCGGGAGGCGCCGGGCCTCCATTCGCCACTCGCTATTCGCGGCCCGCTCCCCTATCTATCCCGCATGACCAACCCAGCCGCCTTCACCGAGATCGCCGAAAACCTCAGCTTCCTTGACGACTGGGAAGACCGCTACCGCTACATCATCGAGTTGGGCCAGGCGCTGCCGCCGCTCGCCGAGAGCGAGAAAAATGCCGAGAACAAGGTGCATGGCTGCGTTTCGCAGGTCTGGCTGGTGTCCAACCACAACGGCGCGCAGCTCGAGTATCGCGGCGAATCCGACGCGATGATCGTCCGTGGGCTCGTCGCCGTGCTGATCGCGCTTTATTCCGGCCGCCCCGCCCGCGAGATCGCCGAAACCGACGCGATCGCCATCTTCGACGAACTGGGTCTGCGCGAGCACCTGACCACGCAGCGTTCCAACGGCCTCGTCGCCATGGTCAACCGCATCCGCAGTGAGGCCAAGGCGCTGGCGGCCTGAAACAGCCGCCCCGCACCTGGGGAGGGATCGCGTTGCTCACCGCAAGCTGGACATCGTTCCGCCAGGCTGAGCATGGAACCTGGGTCGTGGCGCACCGTGGCGCCTCGGCGCGGCATCGCGACAGCTCGGCGGAAGCCTTCGAGCAAGCCATCGCCGATGGCGCAAACGCGGTTGAAACCGACGTCAGGCGCTCGAAGGATGGCGTTTTTCTCTGCCACCACGACGAAACGCTGAAGCACACGGCCGGCCTCGACGTGGCGCTGTCGGAGATCACCTACCAGCAACTCCGCCACCTGGCGCCGGATGCTGCGGTACGGCTCGAAGATGTGCTCGAGCGGACGCGAGGGCGCTGCAACATGCTCCTCGACCTCAAGCTGCACGATCCCGAAGACGTTCGGGCCCTGCTGCGCCTCCTCGAGTCCCGCCAGGTGGACGACAGCATCGCCATCGGCGTGCGATCGCTCGAGACGCAGGCCCTTGTTGGCCGGCTTGCTCCCGCCCTGGTGCAGCTCGGCCTGCTCGCGTCGGCCGATCAGATCCCGCAATTCGTCGCTTCGGGCGGAGCTTGGGTGCGGCTGTGGCAGCAGGATGCCAGCCACCTACGGATCGAAGCGGCGCGGGCGCTGGGGGTGCCGGTCCTGGTGATGGTCGGCGGCCCAGGGACCGGCCGGGCGATCGGCGACATCGATGCGCAGCAGGCGCGGGCGCTGGTTGCACGAGGCGCTGCCGGCCTGATGCTCAACGACCCGCGCGTTGCCCTGCCCCGGGCCTGAGCGCGCGCCGGATCACGCGGACGGGGTCAGCGGACCTTCAGCAGCAGCGCGTAAAGCAGGGCCGAGACGATCAGGTGGGCGATGACGAAGCGCACCAGCACCTGCGAGCCCGTCCAGCCGACTTCCTTGCGGAAATGATCGTGCAGCGGAAAGCGCACGCGCCCCAGCACCAGCACGTTGAAGAAGCGCTTCAGCGCCAGCTTGGCGATGCCGGTGGCGCCATTGGCAAGAATGACGAAGCCGACGACCACGATGAGCAGGACGTTGTGGCTGGCGCAGACCAGCACGCCGATCAGCAGGCCGAGAGGCCGCGATCCGGCATCGCCCATCAGCACGGTGCTGGGCGGTGCATTGTGCCAGAGGTAGCCGGCCACCGCGCCGACCATGATGATGGCGAGGCTGGCCCACAACCCCGTCCGCGGATCGAACGGAATCAGCAGGTAGCCCGCCGTGGCCTTGTCGCCGACGACCCCGTAGAGCAGGAAGGCAAGGAACACCAACGACACAACGCTCAGGCTGCCCGACAGCCCGTCGACACCGTCACTGCAGTTGGTGGCGTTGATCGAGATCCAGATCACGGCGGTGAAGATCAGGAATACGGCAAAGGTGGGCAACTCGAACGAGCCACTGATCAGCGGCAGCCAGAGGGCGAGCGTGCCCTCGCCGCTCACCAGCAACCAGGCGGAGAGCCCCGCGACCAGAAAATCGAACAGCGCCAGCTGGTATTCCGAGAGCCCGCCCGTCGCGTCATCGACGAGGCCGATGCCGGAGGCGAGCAGCATGACACCGACGAACAGCAACACGTCGAGCCGCCAGGGCAGGAACAGCACGACCGCCAGCGCGAACACCGCAACGAAGAACAGGCCGGCCCCCATCGGCTTGCCGACGCTCTTGTCCGCATCCACGGCGAAGGCCCGGCCGCGATCGCGCGGCAGGTATCGGGCGATGCGGGGAATACCCAGCACGGTGATCAGGAACGCCGCGCACGAGCCCAGCGCGATGAGCAGCAGGTCGGAGCGCAGCAACCGGAACACGCCGATGGTCGGCGACAGCAGGTCTGAAATCCAGGGGAACAAATCACCACTCCAGCATCGGCCGCAGGACACTGCACGACGACTCGCTGCCCGGCAACGCACAGATTGCGTTGGCCGCAGCTCTCGCCGAAACAAGCAGCGTCCACCGATCCGGCGCTTCGATTGACGGAGCGCGGGACGCCCGGTCCAATGCGGCATGGACTCCGACCATCCTCATATCGTCATTCGCCGGCGCTGGAGGCCGGGCGAAACGCTCTTCCTGCTGGGGCCGGGCGGCGTCGGCAAATCGACGCTCGGTCGGGAATTGGCGCAGCGATTGAGCTGGCCGCTGATCGACCTCGACCTGGCGTTCTGCGAAGAGCTCGAACTCATCGGTCCGTTCATCGCCGCCCATGGCTATGAACGCTATCGGGCCGAGAATCTTGCCCTGGCCAACCGGCTCACGACCGCGTCGACCGCGCCGAGCATCTTCGTGACCTCTTCGGGTTTTCTCGCCTCGCCGCCACAATCTGCAGACCGGGCATCCGCTCGCCGGATCGTTGCCGCCGGCTACGGCATCACGCTCCTGCCGTCGCTGGATATCGACATCGCCACAGCCGTCGTCGTCGAACGGCAGCTCGCCCGTGGCTTTCGGCCTCGAGCGGGCATCGGAAGAGCACAAGTTTCGCGAGCGCTTTCCGATCTATCGTGACGCCGGTGAAATGCTAGTGATCTCGACCAGCCCTGCCGCCCCGATCGCCGAGGCGCTGCTCGACCGGCTCTGAGCCTGACGGCGCGGCTTGTCACTGACGGCCTGGAGGCCTAAGAAAGCGCAACTCGCGAACCTCCCATCGACGGTCGGCGCGCGAAATGAGCACGAGGTCCTGACGCAGGAAATGGCGCCAATACCAGCACACACGGACGCCGCAACGATCTCCTGATTGTTGCGGCCATCTGCCCCAAGCAAATCGCTGAGTCCCGGCAGGTCGCCGCTGAATGTGAACACATTCCCGCGGACGAACAGTCGTGTCCTTTTCCAGTGATTTCTCCCCTCGCTTCACCAGCAAATACGATCGCATCTGGCAATACCTGCGCGACCAGGGGGCGCCCGATTTCCGCTACCGGCAGGTCATGCAAGCCATCTTCCGCGACCGGATCGGCCGCTTCTCGCAGATGGTGGTCCTCCCCGAACGCCTGCGACGCGGTCTTGCGTCCCACCTCGACGACGATGTCGTGGACCTCACACGGGTCGCCATGCGGCAGTCGGAACAGGCCGAAAAAGTGCTTTACGGGTTGCCGGACGGCAAGCGCGTCGAGGCCGTCGCCCTGAAGTTCCAGGCCGGCTGGGAGTCGTTCTGTATCTCCTCGCAATCCGGCTGTGGCTTCGGTTGCAGCTTCTGCGCCACCGGTCGCGTCGGCCTGCTACGGAACATGACGGCCGACGAGATCACCGATCAGCTGCTCGATTTCCACCTCAACGGCCGGGTGATCGACAGCGTCTCGTTCATGGGCATGGGCGAGGCGCTCTCCAACGTCCATACGTTCGATGCCATCCGGTTGATGACGCGACCGGACCTGTTCGCCCTCAGCCCGCGCCGCATCACTGTCTCCACCATCGGCATCGTGCCGCAGATGGACCGGCTGGCGCGCGAGTTTCCGCAGGTCAACCTGACGCTGTCGCTGCACTCGCCCTTCGACGAGCAGCGCAGCGCCATGATGCCGATCAATCGCAGGTATCCGATCGCGGAACTGATGCAGGCACTCGATCGGCATGTCCGCACCACCGGCCGCAAGGCCTACATCGCCTATGTGCTGATCCGTGGCGTCAACGACAGCGACGAACACGCTCGAGCCCTGGCGCAACTGGTGACTGCGCGATTCAGGCAGGGCCAACTGCTGCACGTCTCGCTGATCCGGTTCAACGAGGTGGCGACGGCCCCAGAGGCGTTTGCGCGCATCGGCAAGGCGGGCGCCTGGCGGTTCGGCGAGATCCTCAACCGGCACAAGGTCAAGGCGACCGTACGCGCCTCGTTCGGCAACGATATCGACGCGGCGTGCGGCCAACTGTTCGCCAACTATGCGCTCAAGGCTGACCAGCCGCCCTAACACTCGACTCCGGAAAACAGTGTGGCCGCCCCTTTCCGGAGCGGCCACGCAAACCGTCGACGATCAGGCTGAAGCCGATCAGGCGGCCTTGCGGCCCAGGCCATTGTCTTTGGCGAGACGCGAACGGGTCGCCGAATAGTTGGGAGCGACCATCGGGTAGTCGGCCGGCAGGCCCCACTTCTCGCGGTACTCTTCGGGCGAGAGATTGTAGTGGGTGCGCAGGTGCCGCTTCAGCGACTTGAACTTCTTGCCGTCCTCGAGGCAGATGATGAAGTCGGGGGCAACCGACTTGCGCACCGGGACGGCCGGCTTCAGCTCCTCGGCCGGTTCGGCCGCGGCGGGGGACTGCAGGTTGCGCAGGGCAGTATGCACGTCTGCAATCAGCTTGGGCAGGTCGGTAACGCTGAGAGCATTGTGACTAACATAAGCGGAGACAATGTCGGCGCTCAGATCGATGAGATCGTTGTCAGCCGCGGCATTGCCGCTGATGATATCGGTCATTTCGGGTCCTTTTCTGCGGTATGTCAGGGCGAAGAGGTGGCAGCCTTGCCCTGGACTGGTTCAATAGAACCGCGGCACTGCGAATGCAATAGCAGCTGCCGTCTATGTGTATAACCTTTCATTTGCGGCAATAATGTGCAGTTGCCAAAGTGTTTCACTTCAAATCGTCGACAGTCGTCGCGGCCGTGGGCGCCTCGCCGCAGCGATATGCCGCACGGGCGAGCAAATGCGCGGCCACTGGAGTGGACAACAGCAGAAACACAATCCCCAGCAAAGCCCTGAGCGCTACGGCACCGTCGAATGAGACCACCGCGACCGCCAGCAGGATCAGGCCGGCGCCGATTGCCCCTGCTTTCGAGGCGGCGTGCAGCCGGGTGTAGAGGTCGGGCAAGCGCATGACGCCGATGGCGGCGATCAGGCTGAACACGGCGCCGGCCAGCACCAGCAAGGCGCCAAGGTAATTGGCAAGCTCGGCGATCATCGTCCGCTCTCTCGGTTGCGACGCGCCGCCCGGCTCATCAGGTAGCGTGCCAGCGCCACCGTGGCGAGGAAACTGACCAGCGCCAGGGCGATGGCGATATCGATGTAGAGGGAAAACCCGGTCAGCACCGCAACGCCGCCAATAAAACCCACGGCCAGCACGCCGATCATGTCGAGCGCCAGGATGCGGTCGCCGAGATTGGGGCCGCGGATCAACCGAATCACCGCCAGCACCATGCCGATAAGCAACAGGCCGAGCGCCACCTGGCTCGCCAGCTGCAATGCCGCCGCGCCGCTCAATTGCACGCCCCCTTCACCTTGGCTTCGAACCCGTCGGCAATTTCCCGGATGAAGGCTTCGCGGTCGGTGACATGGATGGCGTGGATGTAGAGGAAGCGCCGGTCCTCGGAGACGTCGACGCTCAGCGTGCCCGGGGTCAGAGTGATGAGGTTGGCCAGCAGCGTGATCTCGGCGTCACGCGTCACGCTCAGCGGAAAGGCGATGATGGCGGGCCGGATATGGGCGTTGAGGTCGGGGCGCAGCACCAGCCGAGCCACGCGGAGCGCGCTCATCATCAGCTCGACGATGAACAGCCAGCCGAGCGAGACGATGCGCAGGGCGCGCGGCGCGAAGTGTGGACGGGAGACGAACTGGCGAACCACGAACAAGCAGGCGATGCTGACCAGCGCCCCCAGCAGCAGGTTGGGCAGCGTGAAGCTGCCAGTGACGGCGGCCCAGCCCAGCGCCAGGACGATGGTGAGGAGAACCAGGCTCATGGTGCCGCTCCCGCAAGGCCGGTGGCAGCGACATAGTTGGCCGGTTGCAGCAACCCGGCAGCCGCCTCCCGGCCGAAGCCGAGCAGCGGCTCGGGCCACACGCCGAGCAGCAGCACCACCAGGGTCAGGACGCCGGCGGTGCCAAGTCCCAGCCGGCGGACCCGCGGCGCCAGCGGCTTCAGGTCGGGATTGGGCGCCTCGGTGGTTGCCGCTTCGTGTCCGGGGCGCCAGAAGATATGAGCCCAGAGCCGGCTGACCGCGATCAGCGTCAGGAGGGCATTGCCGAGCACGGCGATCCACAGTGCCAGGGCCCAGCCATCGCGGCCGAATCCCCAGCCCTCGATGCCGCCCTGCACCAGCAGCAGTTTGGGCCAGAAGCCGAGGAATGGCGGGACGCCGGCGACCGCCAGCATCAGCACGAAGAACAGCACCGAAGGCAGCGAGGCAACGGCGTAGATGCCGCCCATGCGGCGCGTATCGGTCTCGCCGGTCAGCGCCTCGAGCAAACCGGCGACAAGGTACAGACCGGTGATCGTCAGCATGGCGTGCAGCACATAGGTGGCCGAGCCGGCCAGCCCCGCCGCGTTGCCGAGAGCGACGCCGGCAATGGTGGCGCCGATGCCGCCGATGACCAGAAAGCCGAGCGCCCGCCGAAGATTGGTTTCGGCGATGGCGCCGAGCGGACCGAGGATGAGCGTGCCGATCGCCACCAGGGCCAGCACCGGCGCGAGGAGGTCGCGGCTGGCCGGCAGCAGCATCACCAGCGCCCGCAGCAATGCGTAGACGCCGACCTTGGTCAGCAGCCCCGCCATCAACGCCGAGATGGCGGGAGGTGGGGCGTGATAACTGGCGGGCAGCCAGGCATTTACCGGAAACGCAGCCGCTTTCATGCCGAAGGCCAGCAGCAGCAGCGCCGCGATCGAGGCCAGTACCGCCGGGCTGGCCTCGGCGGCGCGGCCGACGATATCGGCCATGTTGAGCGTCCCCAGAGTGCCGTAGAGCAGCCCGAGCGCGGCAAGGAAGAAGGTCGTCGCGAGGAAATTGAGGAAGCCGTACTTTATCGTGCCATCGAGCTGGATGTTGCGCCCGCCCAGCACCATCAGCCCGAAGCTTGCGATCAGCATCACCTCGAACCAGACGTAGAGGTTGAAAAGGTCGCCGGTGAGGAACGAACCGCTCACCCCGGCGAGCAGCAGCAGAATCAATGGATAGACTCCGTCGCGCCGCGCCCGGTCGGGCATGTCCATCCGGAGATAGACCAGTAGCAGCAGCGTTACCCCGGCGGCCGCCAGGGCGAACACCGCCCCGGTGAGGTCGGCGACGAAGCTGATGCCGAAGGGCGGCAACCAGCGCCCCATGGTCATCGCTACCGGCCCCGTCTCGCTCACCCTGAGTGCCAGCGCGATATCGGAGACGAAAATCACCGCCACAGTGCCGAGCGCCAGCCAGAACTGGGCCGCCCGCGCCTCACGCAGCATCAGCAGGACCGCCCCGCCGAGCAGCGCCAGCACGACCGGCAGGATCACCAGCCAGTCGCCTGGGTGCGTCGCGAAATCCTGCATCGCCCCGCTCATCAGTAGCTCATCGGCGGTTGGGGGCCGCCGCGCGGCTCGGTGATGCGCATCCGATCGGTGTCGTCGGCTTCGAGCGACTGATAGGCGCGATAGGCGAGCACCAACAGGAAGGCGAACATGGCAAAGCCGATGACGATGGCGGTGAGGATCAGCGCCTGCGGCAAGGGGTTCGCCGCTTCCGCGAGCGGCGCCCTGGCCCCGTCGAGCGCGATCGGCGGCACGATTCGTCCCAGCCGTCCGGCGACGAGGATCAGGAGGTTCACCGCATTGCCCAGCAGCACCATGCCGAGCAGCATGCGGATCAGCGCCCGCGACAGCAGCAGGTAGATTGCCGCGGTAAAGAACACACCGGAGAGGGCGGCGATGACATGGTCCATCAGACGCCTCCCCCGCTGTCTTCGAGCGCCAGCGCCACCGCCGTGATGGTGCCGAACACCACGAAGTAGACGCCGATGTCGAACACCATCGGCGTCGAGAGCGCGACCTCAGCTCCATCGAAAGTGAAACTGGTCCACAGGCCCGTGAGGAACGGCACATCGAACAGGATCGACAATACGCCAGCGAGCCCGGCCAGCGCGACGCCGAAGCCGGCATAGGCCAGAGGGTGCGCCTTCAGGGCGGTACGCGCCGCCGCAACGCCCATCGCCATGCCGTAGATGGTGAGCGCCGAAGCCGCGATCAGCCCGCCAATGAAGCCGCCGCCCGGCTCGTTGTGGCCGCGCAGCAGCACGAACACCGAAAACACCAGCATGACGGCGACCAGCAGCGGGGCGATGGTGCGAAAGATCAGCGAGTTCATGGCGCCGCCTTTCGCACCGCACGGCGCTTCGCTGGCGGTTCAACCAGAGGCGCCGGTTCGATCGGCTTGTCGCGCCGGGCGCTGCGGATCAGGGCCAGGATGGCGATGCCCGCGGTCATCACCACCGAGATCTCGCCCAGCGTATCCAGCCCGCGGAAGTCGACGAGAATCACGTTGACGATGTTGTGCCCGTGGGCGATCGGCACACTGTTGGCGTTGAAGAAGGTGGACAGCCGAAGGTCCAGCGGGCCTTCGATGACGGCCCAGAGCAGCATGGTCAGGGCGACCCCGCCAAGCAGCGCCACGCCACCGTCGCGAGCCCAATCCTCGAGCGGGCGCGGGTCGGCGCTGTCGAGGTCGAGCCGGGTCATCACCAGGGCCAGGATCACGACGCTGAGAATCTCGACCATGAACTGGGTGAAGCTGAGGTCCGGTGCGCCGAAGACCAGGTAGAGCAAGGCCACCGCCAAGCCCTGCACCCCAAGCGCCAGGATGGCGAACAGGCGGCTGCGGGCATGGACGACTGTCGCCACGCCGAGCACGGCGAGAGCCACCAGCCCCCACTCGTAAAAGCGGAGGTCGAGAACCTGTGGCCCGCGCGGCAGCCCGTCCAGCACCCAGAGCGGCCCGATCGCGGCGACCACCAGCAGCGCGAACACCAGGAACAGGTAGAGCTCCAGCCGCCCGTGGTGCAGCAGCCGGGTCACCGCGCCGGCAAAGCGCACGATACCGAAATACACCCAGTCGAAGCCGATATCGAAGCTCCAGCCGATCGCCGTCGCGGCACGCCGCAACAGCGATCGCGCCAGGTCGAGCCTGAGGAACAGCCCGATCGCCAGCGCCCAGGTGACGACCGACAACCAGAAGGCCGGCCCCAGCAGATCGACCCCGAGCTTCAGGTGCGTCTCTACCGAGACGCCGAGGATCGCCGAGGTCGCCGGCGCCACGGCCAGTTGGCCCGCAAGCACCGGAATGAAGCCGAGAAAGATGCCGAGCACACCCAGCACCACCGGCCCTGCGAGCATCGCCACCGGCGCCTCATGCGGCTCGATCGGGGTGGGCAGCACCTGGCCCATGAACGGCTTGATCAGCAGCGCCAGCGCGACGGCGCCCAGCAGCCCGTTGCCGAGCACCAGCGCGGCGAGCGCCAGCAGCGACTCGAGCTGTCCGAGGGCAAGCGCCGCATACATCTCCTCCTTGGCGAAAAAGCCGATCAGCGGCGGCAAGCCGAACATCGCAGCCGACGCCATGATGGTGCCGATGAAACTCACCGTCATCGCATCGCGCAGACCGCCGAGCATGGTGATGTCGCGCGTGCCGGTGCCGTGATCGATGGCCCCGGCAACCAGGAACAGGCCGGCCTTGTAGAGCGCGTGGGCGATAAAGTAGAGCACCGCGGCGGTCACCGCCATCTCGGTGCCGGCTCCCAGCAACAACATCAGCAGTCCGAGCGAGGCCAGAGTGGTCTGCGCCAGCATCTGCTTGAGGTCGGTCTGACGCAGGGCTGCAATCGCCCCCCACAGCAGGGTGACGCCGCCGAACCCCATCAGTGTCAGGTTCCAGATCGCCTCGCCGCCCAGATGCGGCGTCATCCGTGCGACCAGGTAGACGCCGCCCTGCACCATGGTGGCCGAGTGGAGATAGGCCGAAACCGGGGTTGGCGCCTCCATGGCGTTGGGCAGCCAGAAATGAAACGGCAGTTGCGCCGATTTGGTGAAGGCGGCCAGCAGTACCAGCCCGACCAGCAGCGGATAGGCGACATTGCCTTTGAGGTCGCCGGCCGCGCTCAGCTCCCATGCGCCGGCGATGGCGTAGATCGCCACCCCGGCCGCCAGCAGCGCCAGGCCTCCCAGCCCCGTCACCACCAGGGCCTGGATCGCGGCGCGCCGCGCTGCCTGTCGCGTATGGTCGAAACCGATAAGGAGGAAGGAGGCGACCGAAGTCAGTTCCCAGAACAGGTAGAGCGCCACCAGGTTGTCGGCCAGCACCAGCCCCTGCATCGCGCCCATGAAGGCGAGGAGGAAACCGAGAAACCGCCCTTGCCGATGCCCCTTCAGATAAGCGCCGGAATAGAGCAGCACGAACGCGCCGACGCCGGCGATGGTCAGCGCGAAGACGAGGCTCAGTCCGTCGATCAGGAAACTGAGCTCCAGCCCCCAGGACGGCGCCCATGGCCAGGCCACATGGATCGCCTCGCCGGCCGCAGTCCGCTCGAGCAGCGGCCACAGGGCGATGAAGGCAGAGAGCGGCACCAGCGCCACCACCCAGCCGGTGAAGTCGCCGATGAGCCGGTGCACCAGCGGCGCCAGCGCTGCCGCAACAAACGGCAGCACCACAGCCAGAACGATCACAATATCAGGTGTGGCCTCCACCCGGGTCCGCCTCCCTGCAGGATTCGCATCTGCGTCACCTTAGCCCCTCACCCTGCCCCGGCAAGGCAAACCGGCAGGTGCGGCGATGTGCACCACAGCTTTGTGAGCAAAGGGCGATTTGCGATCGATCGGCGCAATCGCCATATGCAGCGCACAACGGAGATTCCCCGATGAGCGAGACCTTCAAGGTTCAGAAGTCCGACGAGGAGTGGCGCGCCACGCTCACCCCCGAGCTTTATCGCATTGCCAGGGAGCACGGCACCGAGCGGCCCTGGTCCCACATCTACAACGCCGAGAAGCGCGACGGCATCTATCACTGCGCCTCGTGCGGCGCCGAGCTGTTCACCGCCGACACCAAATACGAGTCCGGTTCGGGCTGGCCGAGCTTCTTTTCGGCGATCGAGGGCTCGGTGGCGCAGACCATCGACCGTTCGCACGGCATGGTCCGCATCGAAGCCCATTGCGCCAATTGCGGCGCGCACCTTGGCCATGTCTTCCCTGACGGCCCCAACCCGACGGGGCAACGCTACTGCATGAACGGCACCAGCCTGCAGTTCGAGCCGAAGGCGTAAGCACGCAGCCGCGCCAAGCGCGCCTGCCTTTCTCCCGTCGTGATCAGCGGACGAGGGCGTTCGCCCTCGCCGCGAGGCGGCGCGCAGCGCCGGATGAGCGGTCTGCAACACGAAGTGTGCGCGGAGGACACCCCCTCATCCGTACTTCGGGCACCTTCCCCCACGAGGGGAGAAGGCGGCGCGGCAGCATCCTGTCCTTTACAAGCGATCACCGTCGCGACTACCTCGCAGCAACCCTTCTCGAGACCTCCCCCATGCCCATTCCACCCGTCGCCGAACGCCGCCAGCATGCCACGACCCATCATGGCATCACCCGGCAGGATCCCTATCACTGGCTCCGGGCCGAGAACTGGCAGGAGGTGATGCAGGATCCTGCAACCCTGCCCGCCGACATTCGCGGCTATATCGAAGCGGAAAACGCCTACTTCGCCGAGGCCTTCGAGACCCCGCACGAGGCGCTGGTCGACAAGATCTACCGGGAGATCCGCGGCCGCATCAAAGAGGACGAGAGCGGCATCCCGTCCGCCGACGGTCCCTGGGCCTACAATTCGCGCATGGAGGAAGGAAAGCAGTATCCGATCCTCGTCCGTACGCCGCGCGAGGGCGGCACGGAGCAGATCCTGCTAGACTGCAATATCGAGGCAGGCGACGGCTATTTCGGCTTCGGCGGCGGCGACCACGACCCTTCGCACCGCCTGCTCGCCTGGAGCGCCGACCGACAGGGCTCGGAGTTCTACACTCTGCATATCCGCGACCTCGCCACCGGCCAGGACACCGGCGAGATCATCGAGGATGTCGCCGGCGGTGGCGTGTGGTCGGCCGACTCGAGTGCCATCTACTACTCCGAGTATGACGACAATCATCGCCCCTTCCGCGTGCGCCGCCACGTGCTCGGCACGCCGCAGGCCGATGACGAGATCGTCTACGAAGAGAAGGACCCCGGCTTTTTCGTCGGCGTCGACGAGACGCTCAGCCGCAACTACATCGTCATCGACGCGCATGACCACCAGACGTCGGAATTCTGGTTGATCGACACCCGCACCGGAGGTGCACCGAAACTGGTTTCGCCGCGCCTTGTCGACCGCGAGTATGACGTCGAGGACCGCGACGGGGTGTTCTACATCCTTACCAACGCCGACGGCGCCGAGGACTTCAAGATCGTCACCGTCGACGCCGACAATCCGGCCGCAGAGAACTGGATCGACCTGGTGCCGCACCGGCCCGGCGTGCTGATCCTCGACATCATCCTGCTCAGCCACCACCTGGTCCGGCTCGAACGCTCCGAGGGGCTGCCGCGCATCGTGGTGCGCAACCTCGACGACGGCGAGGAGTGGACGGTGAAATTCGACGAGGAGGCCTATGCGCTCGGCATGGCCGCCGGCTACGAGTTCGACACCAGCACCATCCGCTTCACCTATTCGTCGCCGACCACGCCATCGCGCACCTACGATCTTGACCTCGTGACCCGCGAGCGCACCCTGCTGAAGGAACAGGTGGTCCCCTCAGGGCACAATCCCGGCGACTACGAGACCAAACGCATCTTCGCGACTGCGAGCGATGGCGAGCGCGTGCCGGTGACCCTGCTCTATCGCAAGGGCCTAAAGCTCGACGGCAAGGCGCCTGCCCTGCTCTATGGCTATGGCGCTTACGGTCACGCGCTGACGGCCGGCTTTTCGGTGTCGAAGCTTTCGCTGGTTGATCGCGGCTTCGTCCACGCCACGGCGCATATCCGCGGCGGTATGGACAAAGGCTACGCCTGGTACAAGAACGGCCGTCGCGAACACAAGACCAACACCTTCAACGACTTCATCGCCGCCGCCGAGGCGCTGATCGAACTGGGCTATACCGGCAGCCAGCAGATCGTCGCCGAGGGCGGCTCGGCAGGCGGCCTGCTGATGGGGGCCGTCACCAACATGCGCCCCGACTTGTGGGCCGGGGTGATCGCCGAGGTGCCGTTCGTCGACGTGCTCAACACCATGCTCGACGAGACGCTGCCGCTCACGCCGCCGGAATGGCCGGAATGGGGCAACCCGATCACCGACAAGACGGCCTATGACCGGATTGCCAGTTATGCCCCGTACGAGCAGGTCGCCGCCAAGGACTACCCGCCGATCTTCGCGCTCGCCGGGCTCACCGATCCGCGCGTCACCTACTGGGAGCCGGCCAAGTGGGTGGCGAAACTGCGCGCCAGCAAGACCGACGGCAATCCGCTCTACCTCAAGACCCATATGGGTGCCGGGCATGGCGGCGCCTCGGGCCGCTTCGACCAGCTCAAGGAGACCGGCCTGAGCTATGCCTTTGCGCTCAGTTGCGTCGGTTTGGCATAATTCCACCCAAAGCGGGAATTGTTGAGCAATGCCAAAGGGCCTATATCGGAGCCAGCCCAGCGGCCAACACTCATAGAGACTGTCCCCCAAGGAGGCATCCAGAATGGCATACGAACTTCCCCCCCTGCCCTACGCCTATGACGCGCTCGGCCCGTACATGAGCAAAGAGACGCTCGAGTTCCACCACGACAAGCACCACCAGGCCTATGTCACCAACGCCACCAAGCTGGCCGAGGGCAAGGGTCTCGAAGTGCTGGCGCTCGAAGACCAGGTCAAGGAAGTGTTCGGCAAGGATCCGGGCCTGTTCAATAACCTGGGCCAGCACTACAACCACGTGCATTTCTGGAACTGGATGAAGCCCAATGGCGGCGGCGGTGCCTCCAAGGTACCGGCAGCCCTGCTCAAGGCGATCGATTCCGACCTGGGCGGCTTCGACAAGTTCCGCGCCGATTTCATCAATGCCGGCACCACCCAGTTCGGTTCGGGCTGGGCCTGGCTGTCGCTCAAGGACGGCAAGCTGCAGGTCACCAAGACCGCCAATGGCGAGTCGCCGCTGGTGCACGGCAACGCCAAGCCGCTGCTCGGCGTCGATGTGTGGGAGCACTCCTACTACATCGACTATCGCAACGCGCGCCCGAAATACCTCGAGGCCTGGTTCGACAACCTGGTGAACTGGGAACATGTCGAGTTCCTGTTCGAAGAAGCCAAATAAGCTTCCCTCGATCGCATGCAGGGCCCGCTTCGGCGGGCCCTTTCTTCTTGCGCAACAAGGCGGTGGCTCGCCGCGTCAGCAGGACCGGAAAAAACGCGATATGCGCATTTGCTGCGGCTTCCGCCGATCGTCACGCAATGGTAACAGTCGATTAACCATTGGGAGCGTCGCGAGACTTTGGCCGAACCAGTCCGCACCATAGCTGTCCTTGTCGCGAACCCGGCGCTGAGCTCCATTCTGAGCATGGTCCTGGCTTCGATTCCGAGCTTCCGGGTGCGTCCCTTCGAGTCGGAGCTGGCGCTGATCACGTATATGCGGCTTGCCCCGGTCGATGTCGTGGTGATCGATTTCGACAGCGCGTCGGCGCGGGCCGACCGGGTCAGCCGGGATCTCCGCGCCGACGAGAGCATCCCGCAACACGACTACCAGGTGATTGCGCTCGCCAGCGTCGTTTCGCCCGAGACCAAGTCGCTGTGCATCGCCTCGGGCATCGACGAGGTGATCGTCAAGCCGATGTCGCCGAAGTACCTGTTGGAGCGGGTGCAATCCCGGCTGGCGCGGCGCGCAGCGAGCCGTAGCGGCAATCGCCAGGCGCGGCCCCTGCCGGGCCGCCGCCCGGACTTCTCGCAGTACGGCAACGTCATTCCGCTGTGGACGCGTGAGCGACCGCTGCCGACGCACTGACAGCCGGGCTCCGCGCCCCGTGATCGGCCCTCCTTGTCCGGCGGGCCATCAGGGTTGTTGCGTCAGCCCAGCGAAATGATCGTCTTGCCGGGTTCGCCGAGTTCGACGGCTTCGTGAGCGGCAACGATATCGTCGAGGGTCAGCACGCGACCGATCTGATGGGTGAGCTGGTTGGCCTCGAGCGCGGCGTTGATGCCGGCAGCGGCTTCGCGGTGGGCCTCGGCAGGCATCACATAGACCAGCACGAAGCGGATGGTGGCATCGAGAAAGATCATCGGCCAGAACGGCAGGGTGGGCTGAGGCACGCTATCGCTGGCATAGGTGGCGACGACGCCGTTGGGCGCCAGAGTCCTGCCGATCAGCTCGAGATTGGCGCCAAAGGCGACTTCGATGAAGCGGTCGACGCCCCTGCCCTTGCTGTCGCCGGTGAAGGCGGCAACCCGGGCGGGCAGATCATCGGTATGGCGGTTGAGGACCAGATCGGCGCCGGCCGCCGTGGCCGACGCGGCGGCCGCATCATTGCCGACCGAGGCGATGACCCGGGCACCGCCGAGTTTGGCGAACTGGATGGCGTAGCGGCCGACCGCGCCGGCACCGCCGGACACAAAGACGGTTTTGCCAGTGACAGGACCATCGACGAAGACACAGCGATAGGCGGTCATGGCGGGGATGCCGAGGCAGGCGCCCTCGTCGAAGCTGACGCTGTCGGGCAGGTGGACAGCCTTCCAGGCGGGGAGCGTCGTATATTCGGCAGCTGAGCCGTTCCAGCGGCCAAGCTGGGATTCATAGAACCAGACGCGCTCACCGATCCGGTGGTCGAGCTCCGGCGAACCCACGGCGACGATCTCACCGGCGCCGTCCTGATTGGGCACGACCTTCGCGAAAGCCGGTGCGCCGCTGCCGCTGCGACCCTTGGTGTCGGAGGGATTGACCCCCGAGGCCCGGACGCGGATCAGCACTTCGCCGGGCCCCGGCTGTGGCGTGGGCAACTCGCCGACCTGCAATACGTCGCGGGCGGCACCCTTGGTGGAAAACCAGGCAGCTTTCATTTGCACGTTCCTCTTGTTTCCCGGCCTAGCTAGGGCTTCAATGCATCCGGGACCAGTACGTACAAAGGCAACATGTACTATCATGAATGATAGCACCCCTATCCTGACCCGCCCGCGCCGCCGGGCCCGCCGCACCGGTTGTGCAGTGGAAGTGACGCTTTCGGTCATCGGAGGTCTGTGGAAGCCGGTGATCCTGTTTCACCTGCTCGGCGGCAAGTTGCGCTTCAACGCGCTGTGCCGGATGGTGCCCAACGCGACGGCGCGCATGGTGACGCTGCAACTGCGCGAACTGGAGCGGGACGGGGTGATCAATCGCATCGTCTATCCAGAAGTGCCCCCACGGGTCGAATATGAGCTGACGGACCTGGGCCGTTCGCTCGAGCCGGTCCTGCTCAGCATGCGGAACTGGGGGATGGGCTTCAGCTCGGACGAGGAGCGCGAGCACCTCCATATTTGCCCCTAGCATGTGCTCGCGGCTGTCGGCCCGACCAGCCAGGACCGGCTGATCCTCGACGCGGGGACGATGGCAGGTGTGGTTTGGCGAGCGGGTGCGCCTAGGCCGTGACGTTCAGCGCCCAGGCGACCTTGTTCCAGAGGTCTTCGACATTGTCGGTGAATACCACCACCCGGTCGGCATGGGACACCGAATGGCTGAGGATATCGGTAGCCATGCCGCGCATCGCCTCGAAGGCCCGGTGATGGTTGAGCAGCACCACCGGCTTGCCGCCGGCGCCGGCGCCCGCCCGCACCCAGGTGCGATAGAGCGCTGCGGCCGAGGCCAGCGAGCCCGGCAGGCCGACAAAGCCCTGCGCCAGTTCGCCAACGCGCTTCACCCGCGCTTCCGGATCGTCGATCCGTTCCACCGGCACCTCGGCCAGTGCGGCCGGCGCCCGGAATGCTGCGTCTGCGACGATCAGAACCTCGCCACCGGCGGCGCGGGCGCTGGTGATCAGCGGGATATTGTCGAGCGTTTCGTCGGCGAGGCAGATGATCCTGGCCCCGTGGCGCGCCAGCAGCGTGCCGGCCTGCGACATCAGCGAACTGCGCTCGGCATCGCCGGGGCCCTTGTCGGAAGCGAAGACCGCCAGCGCCGGGTGGTTCTGCGCGACGTTAGCGGCCACGAGTGAGGCCACCGAGGATCCCGCGCAGCAGCGCCTTGCCGAGGCCGTTCGCCATGGTGCGGCTGAACGAGGTGATCGCCGCCTCGGTCGGGGTCTGCCGGGTCGAGCGGCGCGGCTGGGCGGCACGATCGGCGCGTTCCTGCGCCGCCGCCGCCTTGGCGTCGGCCTGCGCCTGCCTGGCGTCGAGCTCGGCCTGCTTGGCCGCGGCCTCGCTGGCCTGGCGCTCCTGGGTCTTCTTGGTCAGGACCTCGAACGCCGACTCGCGGTCGACCACCGTGTCGTAGACCCCGGCTACCGGCGAATTGGCGATCACTGCGCGACGCTCCTCAGGCAGGAGCGGTCCGACCTGGCCCGACGGCGGCCGGATCAGGGTCCGGCCGACGATCGAGGGCACGCCCTTGTCTTCGAGCACGGAAACCAGCGCCTCGCCGGTGCCGAGCTGGGTGATCACCTCGGCAGTGGAAAAGGCCGGGTTGGGGCGGAACGAGTCCGCCGCCATCCGCACCGCCTTCTGCTCCTTGGGAGTATAAGCCCTCAGGGCGTGCTGCACGCGGTTCGACAACTGGGCGAGCACCGAATCCGGAATATCGACCGGATTCTGGGTCACGAAATACACCCCGACGCCCTTGGAGCGCACCAGCTTGACCACCTGCTCCACCTTGTCGACCAGCGCCTTGGGCGCATCGTCGAACAGCAGGTGGGCTTCGTCGAAGAAGAACACCAGCTTGGGCTTGTCGGGATCACCCACTTCCGGCAACACTTCGAACAGCTCCGACATCAGCCACAACAGGAAGGTCGCGTAGAGCCGGGGCGCCCGCATCAGTTCGTCCGCGGCAAGGATCGAGACATAGCCCTTGCCGTCGGTGGTGGTGCGCATCAGGTCGCGGATGTCGAGCGCCCGCTCCCCGAAGAACTGATCGCCCCCCTGCTGCTCGAGCACCAGCAGGGCGCGCTGCACGGCGCCCACGGTAGCGGAGGCGACGTTGCCGTACTGGACCGAGATGTCCTTGGCGTTGTTGGCGATTTCCACCAGAAGCGCGCGCAGATCCTTCAGATCGAGCAGCAGCAGGCCGTTGTCGTCGGCATATTTGAAGGCAATGTTCAGCACGCCTTCCTGGGTATCGTTGAGGTCGAGGATGCGGCTCAGCAACAGCGGCCCCATTTCGGAGATGGTGGTCCGCACCGGGTGTCCCTGCCGGCCGAACAGATCCCAGAAGATGGTGGGAAACTTGTCCGGGGCATAGTCGGTGAAACCGATCTCCTGAGCCCGCTTCACCTGCCAATCGAGCATCTTGCCCATGTTGGCGATGCCCGAAAGATCGCCCTTGATGTCGGCGGCGAACACCGGGACGCCGGCGGCCGAAAAGCCCTCGGCGATCGACTGCAGCGTCACGGTCTTGCCGGTGCCCGTAGCGCCGGTCACCAGCCCGTGCCGGTTGCCGTATTTGAGCGCCAGGTACTCCGGACGCGCGCTTTGACCGAGATAGATCTTGTCGGGAAGGAGCATGACGCCTCACTGGATTCGATGGCCGGTTGCCGACTGTATACCGGCGGCAGCATGGGCTGCCAAATGAAAGCGGGCCGTCGTGTCGCATGCCGTTGGGTGCTGATGCGGTAGGTTTCAATCCCACATAGGCTGGGGAAGCTGCCGGATTGGGCAATTCCCAAAGCCCCCGTTGCCCCCTTACACTCACCGCCATGCGTCTGAGCCGCCGTCACATTCTCGTCGGACTTGCCGCCCTGCCGTTCGTCGGCGGGGTCAGGGCGCAGTCGCTCGACTCGACGACGCTGAACCTCAGCCCAGGCAGCCTCGACGACCAGAGCGGACCGATGCAGGAAGCGCTGCTGCGCGCCGCTGCCGAAGGCCGGCCATTGTTCCTGCCTTCCGGCAGCTACTACGTGCAGAACCTGCAGGTGCCGAGCAATGTCGTGGTCACCGGAATTCCCGGCGGCACCATCCTCGCGGCGGCCGGCGAGGCGCCGGTATTCCGTATCGCCGGCAGCGCCCATGTCAGCTTCGCCGGCGTCACTTTCACCCGCGGCAATGGCGGCCCCTCGGGCGCCGATCGCGGGCTGGTGGAGATCGAAGCGAGCGATCATGTCACGCTGAGCAACTGCAGTTTCGTCGGCGGGGCGGCCAACGGCCTCGCCGTTCGTGATGCGGGCGCCGATATCGAGGATTGCGATTTCACCGGGCACGCGCTGGCCGCGATCTTCTCGGTCGATGGACGTGGACTGAACATCACCACCAACCGCGTCACCAAGTGCGGCAATGGCGGTTTCCTGATCTGGGGCAGCAAGCCGCGTCACGACGGCTCGCTCATCACCGGCAACACCATCACCGGCATCGGCGCGACCAATGGCGGCAACGGCCAGAACGGCAATGGCATCAGCATCTTCCGCTGCAACGACGTGATCGTCGCCAACAACCAGATCACCGATTGCCGGTTCACCGCGGTGCGGCTCAATTCGACCGGCAATGTCGCCGTCACCGGCAATGTCTGCCGCAATTCCGGCGAGGTGGCGATCTTCTCCGAGTTTGCCTTCTCAGGCTCGGTCATCTCCAACAACATCGTCGATGGCGCTGCCGGCGGCATTTCGATCACCAACCTCGATTCCGGCGGGCGGCTCGCGGTCTGCTCGGGCAACATCGTGCGCAACATCCGCTCGCGCTCGGACGTGAACCCAGATGCGCGACCTTTCGGAATCTATGCCGAGGCAGAAACCAGCATCTCCGGCAACAGCATCGACAATGTTCCGGGGGTCGGCATCCTCGCCGGCCGCGGCACCTTCCTGCGCGATGTGATCATCGCCGACAACGTGCTTTACGCCACCGGCACCGGCATCGGCGTCAGCGTGGTGAAGAACCCCTCACCCGGCCCGGTCACCATCACCGGCAACATCGTCAACGCTCCGCTGGAGCACGCCATCGTCGGGATGGAAGGGGACCGGGTCGTCAGCGAAGATCTGGTGCAGGACGCCGCGAAATATCCGCACGTCACGCTCGCCGGCAATTCGGTGACCCGCTGACCGGGGCTTCATATCCCCGTCGACGCCTGGGCGACCACTGCCCACTGGCCTGACGGTTGTCGGCTGAAGCAGAGCCCCGAAGCATACGGGCGCTCGAACTCGTCGCCGCCGACCTTGCCGAAGCCGATGCCGCCGCTGGGCAGGTGGAAGGCGGTCCAACCCACCGCGGTCTCGGCGTCGTAGTCGGTGGCATAGAGCAGGCCGGGGACCAGTTCTCCGACGGGCTTGCCGTTCTCCATCGCATCGAACAGCTCGATCTCGCGCGTCACCCCGACGAAATTGTCGCCACTGGTCTTCAGAGCCCGGGCAGCGCGCTTCACCTCGGCCGGGTCGACCGTTCCCAGGGCATAAGTGCAGATCGCGCCGTCGATCGCCGGGTCGGTGCCCCAGGATTGTCCGTCGGTGAGCGACTGGCTGATGAAATCCAACTCCATCCTGGTCAGGAAGGCGCCGATATCGACCTTGGGCGGCAGGTCCCAATCACCTCCGGTGCTATTGCCCAATTCGGCCACTTGCGACTTCGCACTCTCCCACGGTCCCGCCAGCGTGACGGCGCGCGGCAGCGACAGATCGAGGTTTCCGGAAACCACCGAGATCGTCGATGCGAGCCACTTGCCGATGCCGTTCACATCCCCGGCCGACGCGGCCGCAAGGAGTTCGGTGGCCGCGGCGCGGAGATCGCCTGGCGCCTCCATCGTCCTCGCCGCGGCGAGCCTGGGCGGCGTATAGGCGGGCCCTGCCAGTGTCGTTCCGCAGAACGCGATCGAGGCAATGACGGTCACGGCGGCACGGCGCATGCGAATCTCCGAAGCTGACTGCTTGATTGGACGCCGGCGAACGAGGGATCCTTTGGCGTGTCACCGGGCGGCGCGCATCTCGCCAACCTCGAAACCCCGAACATTGCGCACCACCTGACGGGCGAACTTTTCCAGCACGGCGCGCTCACCGGCGTTCGGGTCGGCAAAGCGCAGCAGCAGGTTGGCGACAAGGGTCTGGCTCGCCAGCATGTTGCCGTCGTCGATCTTCAGCGCGTAGCCCCAACCCTTGTCGCGGATGGCCCCGCACTGCACGCCCTCGGCCCCGCCTTTCTGCATGACGCGACCACCAAAGGCTTCCATCACCAGGGTGTCGAGGTGGCCGGTGCCGGCCACCAGCAGCGGATGGGTCGTCGCGGCATCGAAGATGCGGGTCGCGGCGCCGGCGATCTCGACCGGCAGGCCGATGCCCGTCGCCATTCTGGCGAAACCGCGCGCAAAGGCGGAAAGCGGCGCCGCCCAGGTGGGGATGGAGCAGCCGTCGGTGCCGCACCGGTCCTCGCTCAACGGCTCGCCGATGACCGTCTCGACCGCCTTGCGCACCGCTACCTGTACCGGGTGGCCGCGCGTTACGTAGTCATGGGTATCGACGCCCAGCGCCCGCGCCACGCTCAGCATGCCGGAATGCTTTCCCGAACAGTTGTTGTGCAACTGGCTCGGCTCCAGCCCATGCGCCCGCAGCGCCTCACGCGCCTTGCCGTTGCTCGGCTGATGCGCGCCGCACTCGAGGTCGCCGGCGCTCAGGCCGATGTGGCCGAGGAAATGGGTGACCCCGTCGACATGGATGTCTTCGCCGTGGTGCGAGGCGCAGGCCAGCGCCAGTTCCTCATCGCTCAGGCCGAAACGGTCGATGGCGCCGGAAGTGACCATGGCCAGCGCCTGCATCGACTTGATCGCCGAACGCGGAAAGACCGGTCGCGCAATGTCGCCTGACGCTGCGATGACATTGCCGTCGGCGTCGGAAATCACGAAGGCGCCGCGATGGCGGTTCTCGACGAAATTGCCGCGTGTCTGCTCGATGAGGATGGGGTTGGCGTCCAACACTGACTCTCGGAAAAGAAAAAAGCCCGGAGGTTCCTAGGGAACGCGTCCGGGCCGTGAAGTCAATGTTCGGAGGTCAGTCAAGGCACGTGTGCATGGGAGTAGTCGGGTCGTCGTCAGAGCCCGCCCGCGCCGCTTGGAGCGACGCGGCGGGAATTTCGGGGTCAGATGTCCCAGTCGTAGGCGAGTTTCAGGAACTTGGCGTTCACCCAACCGCGGGTGTCCTGCTGCTCGACCAGGCACCAGTCGGCACCGCCCTGCGGAGAGACGATGCAGCGCTCCACCCAGACCGAGGTCTTGGGCTGGAACTCGCCGATCTTCTGCGAATAAGAGGCCGGCCACTTGCGGACATTGAGGGTGTCCCATTTCTTGACGCCAACGATGTGGGCCGGGCCCTCGACGTCGTAACCGGCAGCCATGGCGGGCTGAATGGCGAAAACGGCAGCGCTGGCGATGATCAGACCGGCAAGGGTCGCGACCAGCAGCTTCTCATGAGATCTGTTCATCGTGGCATCCTTTCGGGGGCCGGGTTTCGTTGTGTTGTCCCGAATATGCCCCCGCCCGATTGAACCCCCACTGAGCCAGCCATTCAGACAGCGTTCATCGGCGGGGCAATGTCGCGGCAACAATGAGCAAGGGGCGGGACCCGCCTGGGTCCCGCCCCTTGCCGCCGACTGCGAAGCGCGGTCTAGCGGTGGACGTAGAGCGTCACCGTGTCCGCTCCCATCATCTTGATGGCGTAGACATCGGCCGGGTTGTAGCCCTTCTGGCGCAAGGCTTTGACCAGGGCTGCATTGTCGGCGATGGCCGCGCGCCGACCGGCGGCATTGCCTTCCGAAGGCAGGATCGGATGGTTGACGCAATACTCGGTCACCCAGACCCGCTGTGGGTTGGTCACTCCGGCGAGCTCGGCGGGATCGACGCGATTCAACGCGCCCAATTGATCCTGGCAGACTTCATCATCCCGCTCGGTCTGCTGGGCCGTGGCGAAGCCCGCGGGAAGGGCCGCCACGCTCAGGCCCAGGGCGAGCAGGGCAGCCAACAGGGGCTTGGTCATTTTCAGTCTCCTCTGATAGCGCCGGCATCGGCAACACAAAAAAACCAACGCCGGCCGGCCAATGATGGCCGGTCCGGCGTCAGTTTAGCATTAGGTCGGGCGGTCAGCGGCCGAAATTGTGCACGTAGAGGTTGATGGTGTCCTCACCCATCATCTTGACCGCGAACACGTCGTCGGCATGGAATCCGTGCTGCTGAAGCACCTGCTTCAGCACGGCATTCTTGGCGATGGCGGTGCGAAGGTAGGCGGCGTTGCCATCCGAGCGCATGAGCGAAGCGGACGGGCAGAACTCGGTGACCCACACGCGGTAGGTATTGTTGACGCCCAGGACCTGGGCGGGCAGCACGCGTTTCAGAACGCCGAGCTGATCACCGCAATACGGTTCGGGAGTCGATGGCGACGGGTGGTCGCCGCACTGGTGGGTAATACATTCACTTTGTGCGCTGGCCGGCAAGGTGTGAAGCGAAGTCAGCGCAGCAAATGCAAGAGTAGCAACAAGAGCGAGCTTGGTCATTTCAGTCTCCCTGAGCTGAGGCGGCGACGGTCAACCCGCGCCGCGCCCTGTGCGAGTGAAGAGGATCGCGGTTGGCAGGACCCCTTTGACGCTGGACCGCAGATTCCGCCCCCAGGTTTGAACCGGCGCTGATGGGCGCGTTCATGCTCGTGACAGAATGGCGCCGGCCTGGCGGAGGCATTTCGTTGTAAGGAATCGTCGAACCGTTCGCGACTACGCTTTTCTCCCGCGCTCACGGCGGAAAGCTCTGCAACTTTTCCTCAAAGCGCTCTAGGCTCGGGGCAAATCAGTTCGGGAGGGACGACAGATGGCCAAGGTGCTGGTGACGGGCGGCAGCGGCAAGCTCGGCAGGGCCGTGCTCAAGGATCTGGTGACCAACGGCTATTCGGTTCTGAACGTCGACCAGACGCTGCCCCGCGACCCGATCTGCCCGACGGTCCGTATCGACCTCACGGATTTCGGCCAGGTGGCGCAGGCGATCCTCGGCGGCGTCGACGAGCGGCGTGGTCCGTTCGATGCGGTCGTGCATCTCGCCGCCATCCCGGCGCCGGGCCTGTTCGCCAATAGCCGCACCGTCGCCAACAATGTGCCCACCAGCTACAACGTGTTCGAGGCGTGCCGGCTGGCCGGGGTGAAGAATGTGGTGTTCGCCTCCAGCGAAACGGTGCTCGGGCTGCCCTTCGAGACACCCCCACCCTATGTCCCCGTTGACGAGGAGTATTTCCCTCGTCCGGAGACGGCCTATTCGCTGGGCAAGCTGCTCGACGAAACCATGGCAGCGCAGTTCTGCCGCTGGGATCCGGAGCTGAAAATGGTCGGGCTGCGGTTCTCCAACGTCATGGATGTGGAGGACTACAAGGCGTTCCCGGCCTTCGACGCCGACCCCAAGCTGCGGAAATGGAACCTCTGGGGCTATATCGATGCGCGCGACGGCGCGCAGGCGGTGCGCCGGGGCGTCGAGGCCGAGTTCAAGGGCTTCGAGGCCTTCATCATCGCAAACCAGGATACGGTGATGAGCCGCTCCAACATGTCTCTCATGGCGGAGGTGTTTCCCAAGGTGCCGCACAAGCGCGAGCTCAGCCAGAACGGCACCCTGCTGTCGATCGACAAGGCGCGGCGGATGCTCGACTACAATCCGCAGCACAGCTGGCGGAACCACGTCTGATGGCCATCCGACTGGGCGGGCACGGCCTTTCCGTCGACAGCGAGGATCCCTACGCCTTTGCCCGGGCGCATCGCGCGTTCGGGTACGGCGCGGCTTATGTGCCGGAGGTGAGCCTCGACGATCGCGACCGGCTCACGGCAATCGAAGCGGCCTTCGCGGCCGAGAACGTGGTCTTGGCGGAGATCGGCATCTGGCGCAACCTCGTCTCGCCCGACGATGCGGTGCGCAAGGCCAACCTCGGCTATGCTGTCGAGCGCCTCGCCATTGCCGACGCCGTCGGCGCGGGCTGTGCAGTCAGCTATATCGGTTCGTTCCGCGCCGGCACCGACTATGCGCCGGCTGCCGAGAACATGCGCCCCGAGGCGTTCGACGCCTGCGTCGAGACGGTCCGCTACCTGCTCGATACGGTGAAGCCGACCCGCGCCAAATTTGCGCTCGAGATGATGCAGTATTCGCTGCCCGACAGCGTCGACAGCTATGTCGAACTGATCCGCGCCGTCGACCGGCCGATGTTCGGAGCGCATTTCGACCCGGTGAACCTGATCATGACGCCGCGGGTGTATTTCGATAACGGCGCACTGATCCGCGAGTGCTTCGACAAGCTCGGCCAATGGGTGGTGTCGTGCCACGCCAAGGACATCAAGCTGCACCACCAGGCGGCGCTGCATCTCGATGAGGTGCAGATCGGCGAGGGGGCGCTCGACTACCGCACCTATCTCGGCGAACTCGCCCGGATGCCGCGCGAGGTGCCACTGATGCTCGAGCACCTGAAGGGCGACGACTATGCCGTGGCGCGTGATCGCATTTTCGCGGTCGGCGATGCGGCCGGCATCGCGTTCGCCGTGCGCCCATGACATTCACTGCTTGGTGATTTGCCGCATTCCGGCCCACAGTGCTGCGTTGCTAACCTGAAACGACACCCGGACGACTGGAGCCGCCATTGGGCGCCTACATCCTGAGACGCCTGCTGCTGATGATCCCGACGCTGTTGGGGATCATGATCGTCTCCTTCGTCATCGTGCAGTTTGCGCCCGGTGGTCCGGTCGAACAGGTCATCGCCCAGATGTCGGGGCAGAATGTCAGCGCCACCGAGCGCATTACCGGGAGCCAGCAGGGCGATTTCGCCGGTCAGGAAACGGCGCAAGCGAAGAACAGCACCGACGTCAACTCGACCTATCGCGGCGCGCGCGGCCTCCGGCCCGAAATCCTGCAGCGCATCGAAAAGCAGTTTGGCTTCGACAAGCCGCCGCTCGAGCGCTTCCTCACCATGATGTGGAATTACCTGCGCTTCGATTTCGGCAACAGCTATTTCCGCGACATCTCGGTGATCGACCTAATCAAGGAGAAACTGCCGGTTTCGATCACCCTGGGGCTGTGGATGACGCTGCTCGGCTATGGCGTTTCCATTCCGCTCGGCATTGCCAAGGCGCTGCGCGATGGTTCGCGCTTCGACGTGTGGACCTCGTCCATCGTCATCGTCGGCTATGCGCTCCCCGGCTTCCTCATCGCCATCCTGCTGATCGTGCTGTTCGCCGGCGGCAGCTTCTGGAACATCTTCCCGTTGCGGGGCCTCGTGTCGGAGAACTTCGCCAACCTCCCCTGGTACAGCCAGATCCTCGACTATCTGTGGCACATCACCCTGCCGATCGTCGCCATGGCGGTGGGCGGCTTCGCCACGGTGACGCTCCTCACCAAGAACTCTTTCCTCGAGGAAATTCGCAAACAGTATGTCACCACTGCCCGAGCCAAAGGGCTCAACGACCGGCAGGTGCTGTATCGCCATGTGTTCCGCAACGCCATGCTGCTGGTCATCGCCAGCTTTCCGGCAGCATTCATCTCGGCGTTCTTCGGCGGTTCGCTGCTGATCGAGACCATATTCTCGCTCGACGGCCTGGGGCTGCTCGGCTTCCAGTCGGTGCTCAACCGCGACTATTCGGTGGTGTTCGCAACGCTCTATGTGTTCTCGCTGCTCGGGCTGGTCATCGGACTGGTCTCGGACCTCATGTATATGTGGATCGATCCGCGCATCGATTTCGAAAGCCGGGAGGTCTGATGCAGACGACCCTCACGGGCCTCCGTTCGCCGTTCCTCGTCTTCGCCCCTGCCGACCGGGCGCGCTCGGCGCCGCTGTTGTCGCCGATCAACCAGCGCCGGCTCAAGGTGTTCAACGCCAACCGGCGCGGGGTGTGGTCGCTATGGATCTTTCTCGTGCTGTTCATCATCACGATGTTCGCCGAACTGATCGCCAATGACCGACCGCTGGTGGTCAGCTACAAGGGCGAACTGCTGTTCCCGGTGGTCGTCACCTATCCCGAAAGCAAGTTCGGCGGTTTCCTCGCCGAGACGGTCTATCGCGACCCGTTCATCGCCGACGAAATCAACGCCAATGGCTGGATGGCCTGGCCACCCATCCGCTACTCCTACGGCACCGTCGACGAGTCGCTCAGCGGCGCCGCGCCCTCCAAGCCCTCGTGGCTGCAAACGGCAGAGGAACGCTGCGCCGGCTACCCCGCCGGCGTCGCGGATCCCTCCTGCACCATCGGCAACTTTCACTGGTTGGGAACCGACGATCAGGGCCGTGATGTGCTGGCGCGACTGATCTACGGTTTCCGCATCTCGGTCCTGTTCGGGCTGGTGCTCACGGTGCTCTCCTCGATGATCGGCATTGGCGCCGGTGCGCTGCAGGGTTACCTGGGCGGTTGGGTCGACCTGATCGCGCAGCGCGCCATCGAGGTCTGGACCTCGATCCCCTCGCTCTACCTGCTGCTGATCATCTCCAGCATCATCGCGCCCAGCTTCTGGGTGCTGCTCGGTATTTTGCTGTTGTTCTCCTGGACGGCGCTGGTCGGCATCGTGCGGGCCGAGTTCCTGCGCGCCCGCAACTTCGAATATGTCGCCGCGGCGCGAGCGCTGGGCGTCTCGAATTTCAAGATCATGATCGGGCACCTGCTGCCCAACGCCATGGTCGCGACGCTGACCTTCATGCCGTTCATCCTCGCCGGTTCGGTGACGACGCTGACGGCGCTCGATTTCCTCGGCTTCGGCCTGCCGGTCGGCTCGCCGTCGCTGGGTGAGCTCTTGAGCCAGGGCAAGGACAACCTTTCGGCCTGGTGGCTGGGCATTACCGGCTTCTTCACCGTGTCGCTGATCCTCACCCTGCTCGTCTTTATCGGCGAGGCGGTGCGCGATGCCTTCGATCCGCGCAAGACCTTCGCGGGGACGCGCTCGTGAGCGGCCCGCTGCTGCAGGTCGATGACCTCCACGTGGCGTTCGCCACCGAGCATGGCCAGGTGCCGGCCGTCCGCGGCGTCTCCTTCGACATCCTGCCGGGCCAGACGGTAGCGCTGGTGGGAGAATCCGGCTCCGGCAAATCGGTCACTGCGCTCTCGGTGCTGCGGCTTCTGCCCTACCCGGCGGCTTCGCACCCGAAGGGCCGCATCCTGTTCAACGGCGAAGACCTGCTGCACAGCGACGACCGCACCATCCGCGGCGTGCGCGGCAACGCCATCTCGATGATCTTCCAGGAGCCGATGAGTTCGCTCAACCCGCTCCACACCGTCGAGCGGCAGGTGAGCGAAGCGCTGATCCTGCATCGCGGCATGCGGCGGGCGGCGGCCCGCGCCCGGACCATCGAGCTCCTGAGCGAAGTCGGCATTCCCGACCCGGTTTCGCGGCTCGATGATTTTCCGCACCAGCTCTCCGGCGGCCAACGCCAGCGGGTGATGATCGCCATGGCGCTCGCCAACGAGCCGCAGCTGCTGATCGCCGACGAACCGACCACCGCCCTCGACGTGACCATCCAGGCGCAGATCCTCGAGCTGCTGATGTCACTGCAGCACAAGCGCGGCATGGCGATCCTGTTCATCACGCACGATCTGCACATCGTGCGCCGCATGGCCGAGATCACTCATGTGATGACAGAGGGCAGGATCGTCGAATCCGGTCCCACGGAGAGCGTGTTCGCCAACCCGCAACACGCCTACACCAGGAAGCTGCTGGCCGCCGAGCCGAAAGGCGAGCCGCCCGCCCCCTCCGGGGCCGAACCGATCGTTGCCGCCGAAAAGCTGCGCGTCTGGTTCCCGATCAAGCGCGGGTTGCTCCGTCGCACGGTCGGCCACATCAAGGCGGTCGACGACGTCGATATCTCGATCCGGCGTGGCGAGACGCTGGGTGTCGTCGGCGAATCCGGTTCGGGCAAGACCACGCTCGGCCGTGCCCTACTGCGTCTCATCGGTTCGGAAGGCCGCATCGTCTATCTGGGGCGCGATATCGAGCGGCTGTCCTGGGGCGCCATGCGACCGCTGCGCAAGGACTTGCAGATCGTCTTCCAGGATCCGTTCGGTTCGCTCAGCCCGCGCATGTCGATTGCTGAGATCATCGCCGAAGGCCTCGCCGTGCACGCGCCACAGCTGACGGTACCCGAACGCGATGCCAGGGTGGTCAGGGCGCTCACCGAAGTCGGGCTCGACCCCGAGGCCCGCTTCCGCTACCCGCACGAGTTCTCCGGCGGCCAGCGCCAGCGCATTGCCATTGCCCGCGCCATGGTGCTGGAGCCGAAATTTGTCGTGCTGGACGAGCCCACCTCGGCGCTCGACATGAGTGTCCAGGCGCAGGTGGTCGACCTGTTGCGCGAGTTGCAGCAGCGGCACGGCCTGACTTACCTGTTCATCTCGCACGACCTGCGGGTCGTCCGCGCACTTGCCAACCAGTTGATGGTGATGCGCAACGGCAAGGTGGTCGAGCACGGACCGGCAGCCGAGATCTTCGCCGCGCCACAGTCGGATTACACGCGCGCCCTGATGGCCGCGGCGTTTGCTGTGGAGGCGGTGCCGTCGGCGGAGGTGGCGCAGTGAACATTCGTACAGCCGGAGCGAGCTGCCCCCACCCCCTATCCCCTCCCCGCGAGGGGGAGGGAGACCAAAACACCGGCGTCAGTGGAGGCGTCTCTCTACCCCTTGCGGGGAGGGGACAGGGGTGGGGGTCAAAGCACACCGGCTCTAGTGCCTCGCCACCGCCCCCGTTCCCCCCTAACCTCCCACAACACGTTCTCCCCCGAATGGAGGCTCTCATGCGCATGAAACTAGTCGCCCTTGCCCTGGCCGCGCTGCTGTCGTTCAGCCCGACAGCCGCTCAGGACAAGGTCTGGCACCACGGCGGATCACTGATCGGCGAGCCGAAATATCCCGAGGGCTTTCAGAGATTCGACTACGTGAACCCCGATGCGCCGGTCGGCGGCGTGGTGCGGCTCAGCGACATGGGAGGCTTCGACACCTTCAATCCGATCCTGCCGCAGGGTGAAGTGGCGAGCGGCATCGGCCTGGTGTTCGAAACCCTGACCACCCCATCGCTCGACGAGACCTCGACGCAGTATGGCGACCTGGCCGAAGCGTTCAGCTACCCGGACGACTTCTCCTCGGTCACCTTCCGGATGAACCCGCGCGCCAAATGGACCGACGGCCAGCCGGTGACGGCCGAGGATGTGGTCTGGACCTTCAACAAGGTGATGGAACTCAACCCCAGCCAGGCCAACTATTACGCCAACGTCACCAAGGCGGAAGTCACGGCGCCGGGGGAAGTCACCTTCACCTTCGACCAGACCGGCAATCGCGAGCTGCCGCATATCATGGGGCAGCTGATCGTCCTGCCGCAGCACTGGTGGGAAGGGACCGGCCCCGACGGCAAGCCGCGCGATATCGGCCGCTCGACGCTCGAGCCGCCAATGGGCTCGGGCCCCTACAAGCTCGCAAGCTTTTCGGCCGGCAGTTCCATTACCTTCGAGCGCGACCCCAATTACTGGGGTCTGAAGGAGCCGTTCAATATCGGCCAGAACAATTTCCAGCAGATCAAGTACGAGTATTTCCGTGACACCACCGCCGAGTTCGAGGGGTTCAAAGGCGATGCCTTCGACTGGTGGGACGAGAACCTCGCGCTGCGCTGGCAGAACGACTACAACTTCCCGGCCGTCACCGAGGGCAAGGTGGTCAAGGAGCTGTTCGAGAACCCCTATCGCGGCTCGGGCATCCTGGTGGGGTTCGTCCCGAACCTCAGGAAACCTCTGTTCCAGAGCGAAGCGCTGCGCGAAGCGATGCTCTATGCCTTCGACTTCGAGGAACTCGACAAGCTCCGCTTCTTCGGCCAGTACGACCGCATCAATTCCTACTTCTACGGCACCGAGTTCGCCTCTTCAGGCCTGCCGCAGGGTGAAGAGCTCGACATCCTCAACTCGGTCAAGGATCTGGTTCCCGCCTCGGTATTCACCACCGAGTACAAGAACCCGGTCAACGGCGACACGGCAAAGCTGCGCAACAGCCTGCGCACCGCCAACGAGATCCTGACCAAGGCCGGCTACACCCTCAACGGCAACCAACTGGTCGATCCGAATGGCCAGCCGGTGAGCTTCGAGATCCTGCTCAACGGCCCGACCATCGAGCCGATTGCCACGGCATTCCAGACCAACCTCAAGCGGCTCGGCATCAATGCCACGATCCGCTCGGTCGACTCGCCGCAATACATCGAACGCGTGCGCAAGCGCGATTACGACATGATCTATACCGGCTGGCCGCAGTCGCTTTCGCCGGGCAACGAGCAGCGAGATTTCTGGGGCTCGGCAGCAGCCGCGCAGGATGACAGCCGCAACTATGCCGGCATCGCCGACAAGGGGATCGACGCGCTGATCGACAAGATCGTCTTCGCCAGCAACCGCAACACGCTGATTGCCGCCACCCGCGCGCTCGACCGCGTGCTGCTGGCGCATCACTACGCGGTGCCGACCTATACGCTGCGCAAAGCCCGCATCGCCCGCTGGGACCGCTTCAGCCATCCCGACACGCTGCCGGAATTCTCGATCGGCTTCCCTACCGTGTGGTGGTACGACGAGGCCAAGGCGGCCAAGACCGGGGCAGCGAAGAACTAGGGGCGCAGACATTTGCGCGTGGGGCACCCCCACCCTTGATCCCTCCCCACAAGGGGGAGGGAGACGCATACTGAGATCACGGTCTCGCTCTCCCTCCCCATGATGGGGAGGGCAGCGCAGCTTGGCGGCTCCGCCGCCTAGCGAAGCTGGGTGGGGTGGAGCCGCCAGCTTTGTGGTTGGTCAGCGTCCCCGCAGATCAAACCAGCCAATCCCCTTGTTCGCGGCCTCATCGACCGCTTCCTCATACCCCGCATCGGCATAGCGCATCACGCCGAGGGAGGTGTCGTTGGTCAGCGCGTGCGACAGTCGTGCATCGCCCGCCTCCGTGCCATCGGCCACCAGCGTGACGCCCGCCGAGGTCATGTAGCCGGCATAGCCGCCGCCGCCCGAATGGATCACCACCAGGTCGGCCATCGAGGCGGTGAGCAGCATCGCGTCGAGCAGCGGCCAGTCGGCGATGGCGTCGGAGCCGTCCCGCATGTTCTCGGTCATGATGTTGGGATGGGCCATCGCCCCGGCGTCGAGGTGATCGCGCGAGAAGGCCACGGGGCCCTGGAGCTCGTCCTTCCGCACCAGGGCATTCACTGCCAAGGCCAGTGCGGTGCGTTCGCCATGCCCGAGCCAGGCGATGCGCGCCGGCAGGCCTTCGAACGGCACGTATTGCCGGGCCAGCCGGATCCAGTTGGTGACGATCCTGTTGTCGGGAAACATCTCGAGCACCAGGTCGTCGATCCGCGCGATGTCCGACGCCTCCCCCGACAGCGCCATCCAACGGAACGGCCCGATGGCGCGGGCGAATAGCGGGCGCAGGTAGGCCTCGGTGAAGATGGGGATATCGAAGGCGTTTTCGACGCCGGCCTTTCTTGCCTGGGTGCGGATCAGGTTGCCGTTGTCGAACACTTCCGCGCCGGCCGCCTGGAACCCGAGCATGGCCCGCACATGGTCGGCGATCGAGGCGCGGCTCGCCGCCATCAGTTGCCCCTGCCCGTCGACCCGCAGCCGCTTCACCTCATCGAGGCTCAGGCCCTTGGGCACATAGCCATAGACAAGATCGTGCGCGCTGGTCTGGTCGGTGACGATATCGGGGATGATGCCGCGCCTCAGAATTTCCGGGTAGACCTCGGCGGCATTGGCAACGAGCCCGACCGACAGCGCGCGCTTGTCGCGCACGGCGGCGGCGATCATGTCGAGCGCCGTGTCGAGGTCCGGCGCGATCTCCTGGAGGTAGCCGATCTCCTTGCGCCTCTGCGCCCGCACCGGGTCGACATCGACGTCGAGGATCGCCGCCCCCGCCATCCGCCCGGCCAGCGGTTGCGCCCCGCCCATACCGCCCATCCCGGCGGTAAGTATGAAGCGCCCGGCGAGCGAGCCGCCGAAACGCTTTTCGGCGATGCGCATGAAGATCTCGTAGGTGCCCTGGATCACCCCCTGGCTGCCGATATACTGCCAGGCCCCGGCGGTGAGCCCGCCCCAGGCGATCAGGCCCTTCTTTTCGAGCTCATAGAACACCTCCGCCTTGGCCCACTGCCCGACGATGTTGCAGTTGGCCATGATTACCAGCGGCGCCGCCGCATGGGTCTTGAACAGCCCGATCGGCTTGCCGGACTGGATGACCAGCGTCTGGTCCTCGTCCATGGTGGTCAGCGCTTCGACGATCTGCCGATGCGCCGCCCAGTTGCGCGCCGCCTTGCCGAGCGCGGCGTAGACGATCAGTTTTTCGGGGTCCTCGCCGACGGCCAGCACGTTCTCGAGCAGCCGCAGCAGCGCCTCCTGCCGCCAGCCTTTGGCACGCAGGGTTGGACCGGAGGGAATGGGGAAATTCGGGTGGCGGGGATTGGGTTTTGGCATGCGGTGTTTCTAGCGCACACGGCCGGCCGAGACGACCCCCTCCCATCCTCCCCCATGAAGGGGGAGGTGCCCTGCTGGTGTGTCTGGCACGATCGAAGACCGAGCCTCGACTCTTCACCTCCCCCTTCATGGGGGAGGCCGGGAGGGGGCCGTCTGCTTCAGCCTGCCGCTTTTACCCCCAGCCCTTCCGCGCCTTCTTCTTCCGTTTCACACCCTCAAGCGCGTATTTGGCCAGCTCGATCCCCATGGCCTTTTCGACCGGCGGGTAGACGGCCGGGTCGACTACCGACGACGATAGCGGGATCACCTTCTTGGGCACGTGCAGCACGAAGACGAACATGCCTTCGCGCAGCTGGCCGGCGCTGAGCGGCTGGCCCGCGGCGTCGAGCGTGGCGATCACATCGGGGAAGGTGGCAAGCCGATTGCCGCCGGCGTCGTCGATGGCCATGTATTCGTTCATGGTGTGGATGGTAACGGCCTTGTCGCCCTCGCCCAGCACGAAGCGGCCGATATCGAAGGCCTCTTTGGTGTAGACGAGGTCCTTCTTCGTCACCGAGCCCTTGACCAGGATGCTGCCGCCGGTCGCCTTGACGATGGCGTCGATCACCGCCGAGCCGCCCTTTTTCTCCGCCGCGATGATCGCCTCACCCAGGCTCAGCGCCAGCGAGATGCCGCCGAGCGCCGCGTTGCGCTGTACATATTTGGCGCGCAGCGGGTTGCGGCACGAGGCGATGAAGCCGCCGGACATGTCGGCGGCGGTGCGGAGGATCGGCGAGACCTTCGCCGTGGCGCCTTTCACCACCAGCTCGATATAGCGGTTCTCGGCGCGATTGCCGCCCACCGCGGTCTGGATCATCTTCCTGGGGCTGCCGGCCATGCCGATCGAGCCCATATCGCCAGTCGGATGGGCGCGGATATCGCCCACGGCATCGACCACCTTGGTGCCGAGGATGGCGCTCGGCAGCCAGGCGTTGAGCGTCGAGCTCTTGCCGTTCTGCCCGATCATCAAGCCGCGGACCTTGTCGCCCAGCGCCTTCTCGAGCAGCTTCACCGCCTTGACGTAGTCGACGCCGCGCATCTCCCACGGCGTGGTCGAAGCGGGGGCACCGATGGCAGCGGCCGTCGCTACCCAATCGCGCGGGTCCAGTTCCTCGATGTCGACGAGTTCGGGTTTGCCGATGCTCACCGCGGCAAGCCCAAGCATCCGGCCATGATCGGCCCAGCCGCCGCCGCCGGCGGCATAGACGGAGCCGCCCTTCACCGCGGCTTCCACATCCTTCTCGGTCAGTACGCGACCCAAAGTACTACTCCTATCGGGCCGTAAGAAGGCCCCCTCACCCGCTGCTTCGCAGCGACCTCTCCCCCGAGGGAGAGGTGAACCTGTGGCACCATCTCGCCGCCCCACCACCTCTCCCTCGGGGGAGAGGTCGGCCCGCAGGGCCGGGTGAGGGGGCCTTACTTCAACTCACGGTCCAACCGCTTCACCGCCTCCAGCAGAACGGCGGCGCCCAGCGCCACGTCGGCCGTTTCGGCATATTCTTCCGGCGTGTGGCTGCGGCCGCCGAGGCAGGGGATGAAGATCATCGCCGCCCTCGTCACCCGCGCCATCCAGGCCGTGTCGTGGCCCGCGCCCGAAGCCATGCGGCGATGGCGCGCGCCCACGGCCACGGCTGCCGCGTCGAGCGTATCAAGCACGAACGGATCGCCAGGCGTTGGCAAATTATCGGAAATGGTCAATGGCGGCTCTATCGTCACCCCGGTCGCGGCGGCCGTGGCATTGACCAGCGCCGTGAGTTCGGCGACGAACTTCTCCATATCCTCGCGGCGTTCCGCCCGCGCATCGATCAGCAGCCGCGCCCGCGATGGCACGACGTTGGCCGCTCCCGGCTCGATCGAGAACTCACCCACGGTGGCGGCGAAATGGAACTTGCCCCGGCTGAGCAACGTGCCCAGTTCCTCGATCCCCACCACCAGCCGCGCCGCGGTGGTCAGCGCATCCTGCCGCGAGCCCATCGGGGTGGTGCCGGCATGGTCGGCGCGTCCGTTAACCACCAGCTCGATGCGGGTGATGCCGGCAATCGCCGTCACCACGCCGATATCGAGATGTCCATCCTCCAGCACCGGCCCCTGCTCGATATGCAGTTCGAGAAAGGCCGCGATATCCTCGCGCTTCTCGAGTCTGCCCGGGTTCCCGCCGACCTCGGCTATGCCTTCGCGCAGCGTGAACCGGTCGACCTCGCGGTCGAGCCATTCCTCCGGTCGCAGCCCGGCCATACCGCGGCTGCCGACGCAGGAGACGCCGAAGATCGACACCTCCTCGGCAAGGAAGTCGACGATCTCCAGGTCGTGCTCGAGTTGGATGCCCTGGTCGCGCAGCGCCCGCGCCACTTCGAGCGCCGCGGAGACGCCGGCGATGCCGTCGAAACGCCCACCGTCGGGCACGGTGTCGGAGTGCGAACCGAGCATGATGGCCTTGCCGCCCGAACGGCCGCGGCGCCGGCCGATCAGGTTGCCGGAGGCGTCGATGCGGGTCTCCAGCCCCGCGGCTTCGAAGCGCCGGATGAGCCACTCGCGACCCCGGAGGAACATCGGGGTGAAGGCGCGGCGGGTATAGGGACGGCCAGGTTCGGTGATCTCGGCGAGGGTGGCGATATCCTCGGCGATGCGGGCTTCCTGGGTGGGGAGATTGCGGGTCATGGGGCTTTCCGCGGGGAATTTACAGAGGCTTCCGCTTGATCCGCGGTATCGGGTGAGCGTCTCCTCCCCCCTTGAGGGGGAGGGACAGGGTGGGGGGTGTTTGCTGTACTCGATACTGCCCCAAGCACTCCCGCCAAGTGCTCAAATACTCCCTCGGCGTTCTTCATCACGTCGCCATTCGAGTATCGCAGCACGATTAAGCCGTGCGAAGACAGGTACTCATCGCGGTCCGCATCCTTGGCGATCGCCTCGTCGGTGCCGTGCGTATCACCATCGACCTCCATGATCACCTTCGCGCCCAAGCAGGCAAAATCCACGTAGTAACGATCGATCTGCACCTGCCGCCGGAAATGCCCCCCCTGCTCGCGGAAGTGCCACAGTATCCGCCACATCGCCTGCTCAGGCGGCGAGCTATTTCGTCTGAGTTTCCGACGGAGCTCCGTGCGCAAGAGACACCCCCCACCCTGTCCCTCCCCCTCAAGGGGGGAGGAGACCTGCGCTCACCAATCATCGTCCCAAAGACGTCGGCGATCTCTGCACAGTCCTCACGGCCGCACCCACTGCCCCGCCCCGGGCTCGGCGACGCTGGTTCCATCGAACACCTGCTGTCCGCGCAGCCAGGTGCCGGCCACCGTCCACGGCAACTCGATGCCGTTGTACGGCGACCACCCCACCACATTGTGCCCCGATCGCGCCGCGTCATAGACCGTTGGCCGATCCACCAGCACGGTGATGTCGGCATCCTTGCCGGCCTCCAGCGCACCCTTGGTGCCGAGCCGGAAGTGCTTGGCGGGGTTCGCTGCCATCAGTCTCGCCGCCCAGGTCAGCGACACGCCGCGCTCAAGCGCGCCCTTGACGAACAGCGGCACCATCGCCTCGAGCCCCGGCACGCCCGAGGAATTGGCCAGCATGTCCGGGTTGGTCTTGCGATCCTCCGACCAGCTGACGTGATCGGTCGAAACCAGCGTCACGTTGCCGGCGGCGACCTGCCGCCACAGCGCTTCCACCTCGGCGCGGGGGCGGATCGGCGGGTTGATCTTGGCCTTGCCGCCGAGCCGGCGGACATCGTTCTCCTCATCGAGGGTCAGGTAGTGAATGCAGCACTCAATGGTGGCGCCGAAACCATGCGCCCGATAGTCGGCGGCGATGTCGTAACCACGGCTCAGCGAGCAGTGCACCACATGCGCCTCGCACCCGGTTTGGGCGCCGGTCTCGTAGATCTGCAGCGTCGCCAGGAGCTCGGTCAGCGGCGGACGGCTCATGCCATGGGCGCGCCAGTCGGTAATGCCTGAGGCCTTCACCCGCGCCATGGCGGCGCGGACGCTCTCGTCGTCCTCGTTATGGACGCCGGCCGTCAGCCCGGTCTTCGCCACCTCGGCGAACGCCTCGGCGAGCAGTGGCGGCGAGATGCGGGGAAAGCGCACCGGGTCAGTGCCGAAGGTCGAGAACTTGAACGCCGCGACGCCGGCCGCCGCCTGCTCGGCGATGCGGCTCGCCCCCTCCTCCGGGTTGATGGTACCGTAGAGCGCGAAATCCACCCGGGCCTGTGGGGTGGCATGCGCCACCTTGATCCGCACCGCTTCGGCCGAGCAGACGAGATTGCCTTCGTCATAGGGCATGTCGACGATGGTGGTGACCCCGCCGGCCGCCGCCGAACGGGTCGACCAGATGAAATCCTCCTGGTTCTTCTGGCTCAGTGAATGGGTCTGCGCATCGATGGCGCCGGGCAGGATCAGCGCCTTGCCCAGCAGATGCCGGTCATGCGCGTGCGGCGGCGCCCCCTCCCCGACATGCACCACCTTGCCGTCGCGCACCGCGACATAGCCATCCTCGATCACCATGGATGGCAGCACCACCGTGCCGGCGAGGACGAGATCGAAATCGGACATAACTTACCTCTGCAACATCCAGAAATTCGATGTCATCCCAGCGAACGCTGGGATCCAAGCTTCCGCCGGCGCGGGCTGAGAAATGGGTCCCAGCTTTCGCTGGGATGACACTGGGGAGGCTGGAACCTTGGTGATCACCTCGCCCTCCTCTGTCCCGTCCTTTGCATCAGTGCCCGCTCGAGCGCCGAAAGCGCATCATAGATCAGGACCGCCATCACGCCGACCACCAGGCCGCCCTGGGCGATGAAGGCGATATTGTTGCTGAGCAGCCCGGCGATGATCACCTCGCCCAGCGTCGAAGCGGCGACGGTCGAGCCGATGGTGGCCGTCGCCACCGAGATCACCACCGAGAGCCGGATGCCGGCGAGGATCACCGGGGTCGCCAGCGGCAGTTCCACGTCCAGAAGCCGCTGCCGGTCGGTCATGCCGACACCGCGCGCCGCCTCGGTTACAGCCGGCGGCAGCGTGGTGAGGCCGGTGAGCGCATTCTCGAAGATCGGCAGCAGCCCGTAAAGGAACAGCGCCACCAGGGTCGGCGCCGTGCCGAAGCCGAGCACCGGTACGGCCAGGGCCAGCACCGCCACGGGCGGAAAAGTCTGGCCGATATTGGCGAGCGAGCGGCTCAGCGGCAAAAACTCGGCGCCGAACGGCCGGGTGACGAGGATGGCCAAGCCCACCGCCAGCAGTGTCGAGGCGATGGTCGCGATGGCGACAATGGTCAGGTGGCTGAGCGTCAGGTTGAGCAGCGAGTTCTGGGTGTAGATGGCCGGCTGGCCGTTCCTGGTCAGCGGCTGGAACACCCAGGTAAAGCTCTCGGGCGTGACGATGAACGCCACCAGCAGCGCGAGGACCAGCAGCCGGATGATCAGCCCCGGCTTCATTGCGGGCGCTCGGCCCTGTGGGCGATGTCGTCGCGGCGGATGCGGCCGATGCTGGCGCCGTCGGCATCGACCACCGGCAGCATCTCGCGGCCGGTCCACAGGCACTCGGCATAGGCGTCACGCAGCGAGGCATCGGCGGAGATCGGTTCGCCCTGCGCCGGACCCGGCTCGACCAGGTCGCGCACCTTGCCCAAGGACAGCAAGCGGAACGGCCGCTCGCCGGTGCCGATCAATTCGGCGACGAAGGGCGTTGCCGGTCGGGCGATGATCTCGTCGGGCGGCGCAAATTGCAGGAGCTTCCCCTTGTCCATCACGGCGATCTTGGTGCCGAGGTGGATGGCCTCCTCCATGTCATGCGTCACCAGGACGATCGTGGTGCCGAAGCGCTTCTGGATGGCGAGCAGGTCCGATTGCGCCTTGGCGCGAATGATCGGATCGAGCGCGCCGAAGGGTTCGTCCATCAGCAGCAGTTTCGGCTCGGCCGCGAGCGCCCGCGCCACGCCGACGCGCTGCTGCTGGCCGCCCGACAGCTCGCTCGGCATGCGGTCGCGAAATTCCGCTGCCGGCAATTGGAACAGTTCGAGCAGTTCATCGACGCGCGCGGCGATCTTGCCCTTGTCCCAGCCCAGCAGCGTCGGCACTGTGGCGATGTTCTGGCCCACGGTACGGTGCGGGAACAGCCCGTGCCCCTGGATGGCGTAGCCGATGCCGCGACGGAGCTCGAAGGCCGGAACGGCCCGGGTGTCCTGCCCGTCGATCTTCACCGTGCCGGAGGTAGGCTCGATCAGCCGGTTGATCATCCTGAGCAACGTGGTCTTGCCCGAGCCGGAGGTGCCGACGATCACCGCGATCTCCCCGTCAGCGACGGTGAGGCTCACGTGGTCCACCACGGTCAGCTCGAGATAGTCCTTGGTGAGGGCTTCGATCTCAATCACGGCGCGTATCCTTGGGTGAGACCATTTCGACGATGGCATCGAGCACGACCGCGGCCGCAAAGGCGAGCGCCACCGTCGGGACGGCGCCGAGCAGCACCAGGTCCATCGCGGTCTGCCCGACGCCCTGGAACACGAAGACGCCGAAACCACCCCCGCCGATCAGCGCAGCGATGGTGGCGAGGCCGATATTCTGGACGAGGACGATGCGGATGCCGGTGAGGATCACGGGAAAAGCCAGCGGAAACTCGACCGTCACCAGCCGCTGCCAATCGGTCATGCCCATGCCCTTGGCCGCATCGTTGGCCGCGGGCGGTACGCCATCGAGACCGACCACCGTATTGGCCACAACCGGCAGCAGCGAATAGGCGAACAGCGCTACCATCGCCGGCGCCGCCCCGATGCCGGAAATGCCGACGGCCGAAGCGCCGGGGATATTGGCCGCCACCCAGGCGAGCGGCGCGATCAGCAAGCCGAACAGGGCGATCGACGGGATGGTCTGGATGGCGTTCAGCACGTTCAGCACCGGCGCACGCCAGGCATCGCTGCGCTGGCAGAGGATCCCGATGGGGATGCCGGCCACCACCGCCAGGGCGAGCGAGCCCAAGGCCAGCGCCAGATGGGTCTCGGCTTCGCGCCAGAAGGTGTCGCCGCGGTTGGCATATTCGCGGAGGATGGAGAGGTCGTTGAGCGTGCCCGAACCGAGCAGCACGGCAAAGAACGCCGCCACCGCAGCGAGAACGCCGATACGGGTCCACGGTTTCAGCCTCAGCCGCGCGATGGCATCTGCGGCAAGCAGCGCGAAGGTGAAGATCAGCAGCCAGAAGCCGGCGCCGGGCGAGACACGGGCGATCTTGTCGCCCGGTGGCGTCAGGAACGTGCCGGCATGGCCGATAGCGACGAACAGCAGCGCCAGCACTGCGAGGCTAGCGACGAGGCGCCATAGCGTCGGGGTGCGGAACAGGGCGACGGCGATGCCCGCGGCCAGCAGCACTGCGAGGAGCGCTGCTTCCCAACCGGGGAGTGCAGCGAATAGGCCTCTGGATTCACCGAGCACGATGCGGTTGGCGCGGAAGGCCGCGAAGGGGAGAAAGGCAGCGACGGCAGCAAGCGCGGCGATCAGCACGCCGAGCTTGTCGACGGCAAATGAGGTGCTGCGTTCGGGAACAGCCATCGAACTCACAGCCTGCCCCCCTCATCCGGCGCTGCGCGCCACCTTCTCCCCGACGGGGAGAAGAATCCCGAAGCTGCGGTGACCGCCTCTGTTCCTCTCCCCGTCGGGGAGAGGGTGGATCGGCCGAAGGCCGAGACGGGTGAGGGGTTTCCCCGCACCATGTGGCAGAACCCTAGCATGCACAAAACACTAGGGGCGGGCAGTCGTCCTGCCCACCCCCAAAATGCATCGACCGCCGGGCGGCTTATTTCAGGAAGCCGTTCTGCTTCAGCCAGTCGATGGCGACGTCCTTGGCCGCTTCGCCACCGACCTGGATGCGGCCGTTGAGCGTCTGCAAGGTGGTGAGGTCGAGCTTGGCGAACACCGGCTTCAGCAGCTCCTCGATCTGCGGGTTGGCCTTGAGCACCGACTCGCGGATGATCGGGGCCGGCTCGTAGACCGGCTGCACGCCCTTGTCGTCCGTCATGACCACGAGGCCAGAGGGGGCGATGCCGCCATCGGTGCCGTAGACCATGGCGGCGTTGACGCCGTTGGTCTGCTGCGCAGCAGCGGCGATGGTGGCCGCGGTGTCACCGCCCGAGAGCGTCACCAGCTGGTCCGGCTTCAGGGTGAAGCCATAGACTTCCTGGAACTTGGGCAATGCCGCCGGCGAGGAGACGAACTCGGCCGAGGCGGCCAGCTTGATGTTGCCGCCGCCTGCGATATAGGCGCCGAGTTCGCTGAAGGTGGTCAGCTTGTTGGCATCGGCCACGTCCTTGCGGACAGCGACGGCCCAGGTGTTGTTGGCCGGAGCAGGCGACAGCCAGACGATCTTGTTGGCGTCGTAGTCGAGCTTCTTGGCTTCCTCATAGGCCTTGGTCGCGTCGTTCCACAGCGGATCGTCGGCCTTCTCGAAGAAGAAAGCGGCGTTGCCTGTATATTCGGGATAGATGTCGATCTCGCCGGCAGTGATCGCCTGGCGCACGACGGGCGTGCCGCCGAGCTGGATCTTCTCGGTAACGGCGACACCATTGGCCTGCAGCACCTGGCTGATGATGTTGCCGAGCAAGCCACCTTCCGTATCGATCTTCGAGGACACGACGACCTGGGCGTTCGCGGCGGTCACCGTGAAGGCCAGCGCCGCAACGGCGCCGAGCAGTTTCTTCGAAAGCATGATGGTCTCCTTATTGTTCCGGCCTTGCAGTCCCTCAGCCGGAATTGGCGTCAAACCTATACGGGCGCCAAACAAAAGTCATACCCCCGGCATGCTACGCGACCGGCCCGAGCGCGAAAAACTCGTCCAGTTGAGGAATGGGCGCGTGGGAAATCAGTTCCGCCATGCTCTGTTCGGAGCCCAGATCGCTTTCGATGATCTCGACTTCTGCCGAAAGCGGACGATCCACCTGGTAGAAGGCCGCGTGCTTGCGCACCTTGTCGTAGATCATCCCGGGGACGCCGCTGGGACGGTCCCCGAGGATGTCCATGGCCTGGGCCGAGAGCAGCCCCTCGAGCGCGGCGAGGCGCTTCAGCGCGCGCACCTGGCGTTCGAAGCGCTCGACCACCAGCGGCAGGAACGACACCTCGTCCTCGAGCCCCGCAGCCACCACCAGCGACTGGGCGGAGACCGGTACCGACATCGACAGGGCGCGCGCGAACAGCTCGCCTGCCAACTTGATGATCGGACCGAAGCCGGTGGCGATGGCGCCGCGCGGCACCAGGTTGATCGGCAGGTCGCGCCGCGCCCCATTGCTCAGCAGTACACAGCGGTTGAACGAATTGCGCGCCGCGTGGGCCAGTGCCAACTGCGCGGTCTGCAGGTAGATTGTGACATCGAGCGGCAGCGAGCCGCCCGAAGTCAGCACCTGTTCGTCCACCACCACCGGGTTGTCGTCGGTGCGGCCGGTGGCGGCGAGCACGGTGCGGCCGGCGACCAGCAGCGTGTCGAAGCCCGACCCGAACACCTGCGCCATCATGCGCAGCGACAGCGGATCCTGCACGTGGGTGGCGTTCGGCCAGTCCCACCCCATGGCGTTATGGTACAGCCAGGCGCCGATTTCGGCCTCGCGCTCGGTCCCCACATGCGCCACGGCCTTCCAGGGGTCGCGCGAGGCGCCGAGCGCACCGGCGGTGGTGAGGCTTGTGGCCAGCAGCATGCGCATCGCGGATGCGGCCGAGCGCACGGCCTCGGCTGCCGCGGCAAAGCCGACGGCGTTGACGCTGATGGAGGCGAGACTGTCGCGCGGCGCCATGCGGCAGGGCTTGAGGCCGGCCTCGGCCAGCGCCGCTTCCGCCGACATGCGCCGGTTTTGGTAGACGGCTTCGCCGACCCCGGTCAGCACGGCGCCGATCTGGCCCATCAGCCCGATATCGGCGGTGCCGATCGAGCCGGTGCGACGCACCACCGGCACGACATCCCTGTCGAGCAGCGCCAGGTAGGCCTCGACCAGGCCCCGCGAGCAGCCGACCCGGCCGGTCAGCGCGGTGTTGACGCGGATCGCCATGGCGCTACGCACCACGGAACTGGGGAACGGCGCGCCGGTGCCGAAATGGTGCGCCCGCACCAGTCCGAGGTTGAACATCTCGAGGTCCTCGGGCGACCACTCTACATCCTTCATGGCGCCGACGCCGGTATTGGCGCCGTACACCGCCTCGCCACGGGCGATCTTGTCCTCGACCACCTTGCGAGAGAGATCGACCCGCGCCATGGCGGCGGCATCGGCCTCGAGCGAAACGGTGCGCGCCCCGACCCGCGCCAGACTGGCAAAGCTCATCGGTTTGCCGTCGAGGCTGAGGGTACCGTCAGGAGAGTGAAACTGCTGCATACGCTGGGATTAGCGGGTGCGAGGCAGGCGCGCAATGGGAGGGGGTGGTGCAAGGTCGCTGCAGGATGGATGGACCGGCGCGGGCTGACCCCCACCCCTGTCCCCTCCCCCTAAACATGGGGAGGGAGACCCCGACACCGATATGGAGGTTGTCGTCTCCCTCCCCATTCTTAGGGGGAGGGGACAGGGGTGGGGGTCGGATCGCACCGATCCGGCGGTCGGTTGCCCTGCAGAAACTACCTCCGCTCTCCCGGCAGCGGATAGCGCTCGACCTCGCGCAGCAGCTCGATGAAGCTGCCGACCGCCGTTTCCACGGTGATCCGTCCCTTATCCGCGGTCGCCAGATGCGCCTCACCCGCAGCGCCGAGCGGGTGGATGTCGCTGGCGATCCAGGCGTAGCTCGTCGCGCCGGTGGGCCGCATGTACTTGTAGGCCTGCTCGTCGCGGGCCGCGACCGACGGGTAGGCCTGCAACTTGTCGCGGTTCACCAGTTCGGGCCGCAAATGCATGACCACCGAGGTCTCGCTGTCGCCGCCATGGATGCCATGGCGGTTCTCGATGTCGGAATAGATGTCCTTGGGCCAGTACTGGCTCCAGCCGGTCTTGACCGCCAGCATGTCGGCGCGCACCCGGAGTTCGCGCGCCACGATGTCAAGTATCGAGACATTGCCGCCATGCGAGTTGACGAACACCACTTTCCTGATGCCGGCGCGGGCGATCTCGAGGCCGATCTGGGTCCAGGCGTCGATCAGGTTGGTGGCGGTGTGGCTGAGCGTGCCGGTCTGCCAGATATGCTCGTTGGACTTGCCGATCGCCTGTACCGGCAGGATGCGGATATCGAGGTCGGCCGGCACACGCTGGACCAGAAGATCGAGGTGGCCCTGGTTGATGATGGTGTCGGTCCCCACCGGCAGATGCGGGCCGTGCTGTTCGACCGCGGCGGTCGGAAACACCGCGATGGTCTTCATCGGGTCGATGTCATGAAAGTCGAAGGCGGAAAAGTCGTTCCACCAGATCTTGCGATAGCTCATTCGAGGCCTTTCAGTCAGCTGGGAACCGCGGCGATCGCCTCGATCTCGACGACGAACTCGGGTCGGGCGAAGCCTGAGACGATCATCAGCGTCGAGGCCGGGAAGGGCTCGGGAAACAGCTCGTTGCGCACCTTCATGTACTCGGCGAGATGCTCGCGGCCGGTGACATAGGCGTTGAGCTTGACCACGTCGCCCAATCCCATGCCGGCCTCCGCCAGTACGGCAACGATGTTGTCGAAGCAGACGCGGGTCTGGGTGGCGCAGTCCGGCGGAATCGTTCCATCTGCCCGGATGCCGATCTGGCCGGAGCAGAAGACGTAGCGCGAACGCGAGCTGACCTCGATGCCGAGACTGTACTGCGAGAACGCTGGGTGAATCGATGAAGGCGAAAGCGGCTTATGCACAGGACCCCCGATGTGTATGCTCAGCTAAGCGCAAACGAGCGCGAATGTAAGCCCCATTCTGCACCGCATTGCCTATTCCAGCGGCACTTCGCTGAATGGCGCATTTTTGGGCTTTTCTTTTGCAATCCGGCGCGGAATGAATGGTCTGGTGTGCCCTCGGGCATGGAAGTTTGCCTAACGGCCGGGCGGGGGACAAGCCCCGGCGGATACCTTAACAGGGAGACTAACGATGATCGACTTCACCAAGCTCATTTCTGCGGGCGTGATAACGCTAGCATTGGGCATGGGCGGTGCCGTGGCGCAGGACAAGGTGAGCTTCGGCACCAACTGGCTCGCCCAGGCGGAGCATGGCGGCTACTACCAGGCCGTCGCCGACGGCACCTATGCCAAGTACAATCTCGACGTCACCATCCGCCAGGGCGGACCGCAGGGGGCCAATCGCTCGCTGCTGATCGGCGGGCAGATCAATTTCTACATGGGCGGCCCGACCACCGCGATCGACGCGGTCAAGGAAGGCATCCCCACCATCACCATCGCCTCGATCTTCCAGAAGGACCCGCAGGTGCTGCTCGCCCATCCGGATGCGGGCTTCAAGACCTTCGCCGATCTCGCCGGCGCCTCGAAATACATCCTCTCCAAGGACGGCTTCATTTCCTACTTCAGCTGGATGAAGACCGCCTACAAGGGCTTCGTGGACGAAAAGTTCGAGCCCTATACGTTCAACCCGGCGCCGTTCATTGCCGACAAGATGGCCATCCAGCAGGGGTACCTGACCTCCGAGCCCTACGAGATCGAAAAGCAGGCCGGCTGGGCCCCCCAGGTGTTCCTCTTGGCCGATAACGGGTTCGAGCCGTATTCGACCACCATCGAGACGATGAAGCCGTGGTACGAGGCCAACAAGGACGTGGCCAAGCGCTTCGTCGAGGCCAGCATCATCGGCTGGTACAACTACCTCTATGGCGACAACACCGCCGCCAACGAGCTGATCAAGAAGGACAACCCCGAGATGACCGATGGTCAGCTCGCCTATGGTCTCGCCAAGATGAAGGAATACGGCATCGTGGTTTCCGGCGACGCCGAAGCCAACGGCATCGGCTGCATGACCGACGCCCGCTGGAAGAGCTTCTACGACCAGATGACCAAGGTGGGCCTGTTCGCAGAGGGCATCGACGTCACCCAGGCCTACACCACCGAGCTGGTATGCCATGGCCTCGGCAAAGAGCTGGTGAAATAGGCAAGCGGCAGCGCCGGCACGGACAGTCGCGGACTGTTCCGACTCGCAAGCGCCACCTACCAACGACCTCGGCGCGGGCAATACCGCCCGCGCCGTTCGACCCTAACGTGGGCTAACGCACTTGACCGATCTCTCCCTCGCCGAGCCGGGGACCGCAGCGAAAGCGACGCAGACCGTCGTTTCCATGCGCAACGTCTCGAAAGTCTTCTCCAACGGCACGCTGGCGCTCAAGGACATGTCGCTCGACGTCGAGCGCGGCGAGTTCCTGAGCCTGCTCGGTCCCTCCGGCTGCGGCAAGTCGACGGCGCTCAGGATCATTGCCGGCCTCGGCGGTCCCAGTTCGGGCAGCATCGACTGGCCCTCCTCCAAGATCAACTCGCGCGGCCTGCCTGAGGGTGATGTCGGCTTCGTGTTCCAGGAACCGACGCTGATGCCGTGGCAGACGGTGTTGGGCAACGTCTACCTGCCGCTGCGGCTGCAGGGCGTCAGCAAATCCGTCGCCCGCAGCAGGATCATGGAAACGCTGGCGTCGGTCGGCCTTGCAGACTTCGCCGATGCCTATCCCAGGGAACTGTCGGGCGGCATGAAAATGCGTGTCTCGATCGCCCGCGCGCTGGTGACCAAGCCCAAGCTGCTGCTGATGGACGAGCCGTTCGCGGCCCTCGACGAGATCACTCGGCAGAAGCTCAACGACGACGTGCTCAGATTATGGAAGCAGTCAGGCGTAACGGTGATCTTCGTCACACACTCGGTGTTCGAGAGCGTCTATCTTTCCAACCGCATCGTGGTGATGAAGGCACGCCCGGGACAGGTGTTCGCCGACATGCCGCTCAAGAGCAGCGGCATGCGCGACGCCGAATACCGCACGTCCGAAGAGTATCGCGCGACCACGCATGAGGTGTCGCACGCACTGCATGAAGCCATCCACGCCGGCGGAGGGACGCACTGATGAGCAATATCGTGCAGACGGCCCCCAACACGGACGACGAAGCCGGCACCGACAGCGCCGTCGCCATCCTGAGGCCGCGGACCTCGAACACCGAAAAGGTGCTGCGGGTCGTGGTGCCGGTGGCCATGCTGGTACTGGCCGTGATCGGCTGGCACCTCATCGTGGTGCTCAACGGCATTCCCAAATACATCCTGCCCACTCCGGGCGACGTGGTGACGTCGCTGATCAACGACTGGCCGACGCTGGCTCCCTCGCTGCTGGTGACGCTGAGGATCACCTTCACCGCGCTGATCCTGGCGCTGATCGGGGGTGTGGTAATGGCGATCATCCTGGTCCAGAGCAAATGGGTGGAGCTGGCGCTGTTTCCCTTCGCGGTGATCCTGCAGGTGACCCCGGTCATCGCCATCGCGCCGCTGCTGCTGATCTATGTGCCCGAAACGCAGACGGTGCTGCTGATCATCGCCTTCCTCGTGGCGTTCTTTCCGATCCTCTCCAACATGGTCACCGGTCTCAAGAGCGTCGACCATAACCTGCTCAACCTCTATGACCTCTACGGCGCCTCGCGCTGGCAGACGCTGATCTACCTCAAGCTTCCCGCCTCCCTGCCCTATTTCATGGCGGGCCTCAGGATCGCGGGCGGTCTGGCGCTGATCGCCGCAGTCGTCGCCGAGTTCGCCGCCGGCACCGCCGGCCAGGGGTCCGGCCTCGCCTTCCGGCTGCTCGAGTCGCAGTACCGGCTCAACATCCCGCGGCTGTTCGCGGCGCTGATCCTGCTCACCGGCACCGGCATCGCCATTTTCGGCATCACCTCGTTCATCGCCTGGCTGTCGCTGCACCGCTGGCACGAGAGCGCGGTGAAGCGGGAGAATTGAGCGTGCTGACTGAGAGAGACGGCCCCCTCCCATCCTCCCCCATGAAGGGGGAGGTGCCGCATCCGGTTTTTGGCACCATCATGCCACAGCCCTCTTCCTGCACCTCCCCCTTCATGGGGGAGGCCGGGAGGGGGCCGTCTGCTTCAGTCGGCACTAACGCTACTCTGGAAACCTGCTGATGCACGGCACCCCTGCCCTCTCCACCGGCACGGTCACGCTCCGCAACGCCCGGGTCCCGAGCGCGGCGCGCGGCAAGGCCGGCAGCGGCGACATCGAAACCGTCGACATCGAGATCGCCGACGGCCGCGTCGCAGCCATCCGGCCCGCGGGCTCGGCGCCGGTTGCCAGCCCGAGCCACGATCTCGATGCCGGGCTGATCCTGCCCGCCTTCGTCGACATCCACACCCATCTCGACAAGGGCCATATCTGGCCGCGCAAAGAGAACCCCGATGGCACCTGGCTTGGCGCCCTGCTTGCCGTCGGTGCCGATCGCGAGCGCAACTGGGCCGCGGCAGACGTCGAACGCCGCTTCGATTTCGCCCTGCGTTGCGCCTATGCGCACGGGACGGCGGCGATCCGCACGCATCTCGACAGCGCCCCACCGCAGCACGAGATCAGTTGGGCGCTGTTCGAACAGATGCGTGAACGCTGGGCCGGCCGCATCGAGTTGCAGGCCGTCTCGATCGTCGGCCCGGACACGCTGGTGAACCCAGGCGAGCTCGATGCCGTGGCGCAGCAGGTGAAGGCCTCGGGCGGCATTCTGGGCGGCTCGGTCGCCGAATACGCGCGTTCGAAGGAAGCCATGCTGCGGGTGGTCGAGAAGGCGGGCAATCTCGGGCTCGATCTCGACCTCCACACCGACGAGACCGGCGATCCATCCGCCCACGCTTTGCTGCATCTGGCCGAAGCGGTGCTGGAGACCGGCTTTGCCGGCAAGGTGATGGCGGGCCATTGCTGCGTGCTCACCGTGCAGGACGAGCGCACTCAGCGGCTGACCATCGACAAGGCCGTCGAGGCCGGCATCGCCATAGTGTCCTTGCCGATGTGCAACATCTACCTGCAGGACCGGGTCAACGCCAACGGCACGGTCCGCACCCCGATCCGCCGCGGCGCGACGCTGCTCAACGAATTCAAGGCGGCTGGGGCCGTCGTCGCCATCGCCTCGGACAACACCCGCGACCCGTTCTACGCGTATGGCGATCTCGACGGCGTCGAAGTGCTGCGCGAGGGCGCACGGATCCTGCAGTTCGATCATCCGCAAGACCGGGCTTGGGATTGGGTGCGGGCCGTCGGTTCGGCCCCCGCCGCCCATGCCGGCTTTGCCTACAAGGCCGTGATCGAAGTCGGCGCCCCCGCCGACCTGGTGCTGTTCCGCGCCCGCAGCTGGACCGAGCTCAACGCCCGCCCACAAAATGACCGCATCGTGCTGCGCGCCGGTAAGGCGATCGACACGAGCCTCCCCGACTATCGCGAACTCGACGACCTGATGGAGTAGACCATGGATATCGCCCAATTCCGCGCCGCGCTCGGCGATATTCCGGTGCAGGACAATCCCCGCATCGTGCAGCAGAAAAGCCGCGACCATTACTGGTATTCGCCGCGGCTGAAGCAGCAGCTCGAGGGCGTCACCGCCGAGATCGTGGTCTCGCCGCGCTCGGTCGACGAAGTGGTCACCGTGCTGCGCGAGGCGTTCAAATACGAGGTCCCGGTGACCCCGCGCGGCGCCGGCACCGGCAATTACGGCCAGGCCATGCCGCTCTCGGGCGGCGCCATGCTCGACCTGATGAACCTCAACAAGGTGATCAAGATCGAGCAGGACCGGGTGCGTGCCGAAGCCGGGGTGATCCTCGAGCAACTCGACGAACAGACCATCCACGCCGTCAATGGCGAGTTGCGCTTCCACCCCTCGACCTACCGCATGGCATCGCTCGGCGGCTTCATCGCCGGCGGTTCGGGTGGCGTCGGGTCGATCCGCTGGGGCGGCCTGCGCAATTTCGGCAACATCCTCGGGCTCAAGGTGGTGACCTGCGAGGCCGAGCCGCGGGTGCTCGACCTGCGCGGGCCGGACATTCTCAAGGTGGCGCATGCCTACGGCACCAACGGCATCATCGTCGAAGCCGAGATGCCGCTGAGCGCGCATTACGATTGGGTCGACATGATGGTTGGGTTCGATTCCATCATCGACGCCTGCGCCTTCGCCGAGCAGGTGGCGCTGCAGGATGGGTTGCTGTGCAAGGAAATCTCGCCGGTCGCGGCGCCGGTGGCGCACGACTATTTCAACCGTCACCGCCCCTATATCCGCAGCCGCGAGCAATCGGTGGTGCTGTTGATGGCGGCGCCGGCCGCCGTGCCGGCGCTGGTCGATTTCGTCGCCTTCCATGAAGGCGACCTGCTCTATCGCGCCGATACGCTGACGCCAGAGGAAAAGGCCAAGCTGCCGCCGATCTACGAGCTCGCCTGGAACCACACGACGCTGCGCGGCCTGAAGATCGACCCGACCATCACCTACCTCCAGACCCAGTATCCCGACCTGGCGCATGTGAAATGGGCGGTCGAGACATTTGGCGACGAAATGCCGATGCATATCGAGATGACCCGCTTCGATGGCCGGGTGGTGTTCTCGGGCCTGCCGATCGTGCGCTACAGCTCGGAAGAGCGGCTCGAGGAGATCATCCGGCTGCACGAGGAGAACGGCTGCCTCGTCTTCAACCCGCATCGCTACACCCTCGAGGAAGGCGGCATGAAGCGGACGGACCGGGCGCAACTGGCGTTCAAGAAAGAGGCCGACCCCAAGGGCATCCTCAACCCCGGCAAGATGATCGCCTGGGACGATCCGGACTTCGATTTCGACTCCGGCCGCACCTGGCTGTTCACCGGCCTCTATACGCTCGGCGGCGCCGCCGAATGAGGGTGCTCGTCGTCCACGCCCATCCGGTCGAAACCAGCTACAACCGCGCCCTGTTCCATGCGGTGTGCGAGTCCCTGAGGGCAAAGGGCGACGAGGTCGACGCGCTCAACCTCTACGAGGAAGATTTCCAGGCGGCCATGAGCCGCACCGAACGGCTCGAGTATCACGATGTGCCGGGGAACCTGACGGCGCTGACCAAGCCCTATGTCGACCGGCTGCGCGCCTGCGAAAAGATCGTCTTCGTCCATCCGGTGTGGAACTATGGCTACCCGGCGATTCTCAAGGGCTTCTTCGACCGGATCTTCCTGCCGGGCGTCTCGTTCGTGCTCGAAGGCGGCGATGCGCCCGACAAGGGCAAGCTGATCCCGGGAATGAAGAACATCAAGAAGGTGGCATACGTCACCACCTATGGCGGCGACCGCCTGCGCACTATGATCATGGGCGACCCGCCACGCCGCCTCGCCATGCGCTGGGCCTGGGCCACTTTCGGCACGCTGATGCCGCCGACTTACCTGGCGCTCTACGACATGAACAACCAGACCGAGGCGGGGCTCAGGGGCTTCATCGACAAGGTGAAGCGGAAGATGGCGCGGTTTTGAAGGCTAGCTGCGGCCGGGAAACAAGCTGGCCCGGCGCAAGCTGACCCCCACCCCTGTCCCCTCCCCCTAAACATGGGGAGGGAGACGCTAGCCTCGATACCGATGTGGGGATCTCCCTCCCCTTTCTTAGGGGGAGGGGACAGGGGTGGCCCGCGCCAGCGTATCGGTGGATCACCAATGCCTTATCAGCCGAACTTCCAACCACGCTTGAACTGATAGAAGACGTGCATGCCGATCTTCACGTTCTTCTTCATGCGCGGGGCCCAGTGCGGGTAGACGTAGGTGGCGTGGTAGTGGGTCGAGTAGCCGACCTCTGTCAGGTATTCCTTGCCCGAAATCACGTCCTTGGCGATGGCCATGGCCTGCTTCCAGGACTTCTGGTCGTTCACCGTCTCGGGAATGCCGTCGCAGGCGAAGGAGAACTGGCAGGCGTTGCGCTTGTTCTGGTTCTGGAACACCACGCCGCAGATGGTGTCGGGGTAGAGTTTGTGGGCGACGCGGTTCATCACCACCTGCCCCACCGCCACCTGGCCGCGATAGCTCTCGCCGCGCGACTCGAAGTAGATGGCAGTTGCCATGCACCAGACTTCCTTGTCGGAAACCTTCTTGCCCTGCTTGTTGAGCACCGAGCCATCGAACACGGTGGCCGGCAGGTCGGCGCGCGCATAGGCGAGCTTCTGCGACATGGTGTGCGGCATCGGCACGTCGGTGCCGGTTCCGGCAAGCCCGTCGATGGCGTCGAGCGCCGGCGTGGTCCAGGCGGGGTTGAGCGCCGCCACTGCGACCGGCATCGGGCCGATCGCCTGGGCATCGGCAGGCGCCTCGGCTTTTGCTGTCTGCACCGTCTCGGCCGCGGCACCCTTGGGGTTGCGAGCGGCGGCAATCCTGGCGCGAATATCGGCGAAACTGGCAGTCAGTTCCGCCAGTTCCACCGTCGGACGGGCGCGGTCCTGCTTGAGGGCGCGGTTGGGGCCGACGAAACTCTGCGACAGGAAGATGTTGTCGATCGAACCGGTGATGATCACGTCGGTGCCGGACCGGCTGAGGGTCGGCCGCGTCAGGCTGGCCTCATAGGCCGAGAGCGACCCGCCATCGGGGGCGTGTGCAGCGCCGGTCAGTCCGGCTACAGCAAAAATGGCGAGCGCAAAACCTGCGCAGGCCTTGATCACGGCGAACTCATTGTGAGCCCGGCGCGTCGGGGTGGTCCGGTACTGGGCCATCAGAACGCTTTACTATCCACGCGAACGCAACAAACGACGCGCCGGCAATCTAGATAAACTGTGACGCAAATGCCGGCTTTCGCGATAATGCGGGTTTAGGGTTAGCCGACGGTAAACAAGGGAAGTTTGGCGCCAGAACGAACCGGAAATGGCCGAGTATGGGCGTTATCCGGGCGAAATAGGGCAGTGTGACTGACGTGATTGCATCCAAGAAGCGCTGGTGCAGCGGTGCAGTGTGCGTTCACTGCGCCAGAGTCAGCCGTGCCACGGGCACCCGATAGGGCGAGCAGCTGACGTAATCCACGTCCAGCTTGGAGAAGAACCACAGCGAGGCCGGATCGCCGGCATGCTCGCCACAGATGCCGATCTTCAGGTTGGGGTTGGCGCGCTTGCCGCGCTCGATCGCCATGGTGATGATCTCGCCGACGCCCTTCTGGTCGAGCGTCACGAACGGATCGAGGTCGTAGAGCCCTTTGCGCTGATAGGCCGAGAGAAACGCCGGCGCATCGTCGCGGCTGATACCGTAGGTGGTCTGGGTCAGGTCGTTGGTGCCGAACGAGAAGAAGTCGACGTGCTCGGCGATGTCCCCGGCCCGCAGCGCCGCGCGCGGCAGTTCGATCATCGTGCCGAAGGCGAAGCGCTCGCGCGCCGCAGGCGGCAGCCCGACCTGCTCGACGATGGCATAGGTCTGCCGCTTGACCTCCACCACCTCCGAGACCGTCGAGACGAAAGGCACCATCACCTCGAGGGTCACCGGCTCGGACTGCCTGGCCGATGCCGCCCGCACCCCGGCGCACAGCGCCTCGATCTGCATCTTGAGGATTTCGGGATAGGTGATGGCGAGCCGCACGCCGCGATGGCCCAGCATCGGGTTGATCTCGGCGATGCGATCGAGCCGGAGCTTCAGCGCCCGCACCGCAAGTCCGAGCGACTGCGCCGTCTCCTCGATATCCTCATCGGTCCGCGGCAGAAACTCGTGCAGCGGCGGATCGAACAGCCGCACCGTCACCGGCCGGCCCTTCATCGCCATGAAGATGGCCGAGTAATCGACGGTCTGGAAATCGACGAGGCCAGTCAGCGCCGCGGCGCGGTCGTCAGCATCTTCGGAAAGGATCAGCCGGCGCAACGCCACCAGGCGCTCGCGCGAAAAGAACATGTGCTCGGAGCGGGCGAGGCCGATGCCCTCGGCGCCGAAGCTCAGCGCGGTGTTCACCGCCTCGACCGTTTCGGCGTTGGCCCGCACCTTGATCCGGCGCGACGCGTCCGACCAGCCAAGGAGCTTGCCCATGGCGCCCCCGATATGCGGCTGCGCCAATGGCAGCGCCCCCAGATAGACCGAACCGTCCGTGCCATCGATGGTGATGCGATCACCCTGGCGGAACTCCTTGTTGCCGATCCTGCAGGTCAGTTCGGCCAGGTTGACGCTGAGCGTGCGCACGCCGGCGACGCAGGGCTTGCCGGTGATGCGTGCCACGACCCCCGCATGGCTGGTCATGCCGCCGCGCGCCGTGAGGATGCCAGTCGCCGCCTTCATACCTTCGATGTCGGTGGGGCCGGTCTCGGTGACCACCAGGATGCAGTGCCGACCACGCGCCTTCAGCCGCGCCGCATCCTCGGAGTTGAAGACGATGACGCCGCTGGCCGCGCCCGGCGAGACGCCAAGACCATTGGCCAGCACAGTGGCGCTCTCAGGCGAGCGCAGGCGCGGATGCAGCATCTGCTGCAGACGCGCCGGGTCGATATGGGTCACCGCCTCGCGCTGCGTCCAGCGCCCGCGCGCCACACGATCGACCGCCGCCTCCAGTTCGGCGGCAGCCGAAGCCGGCGCAGCGCGGGCCGAAAGCAGCCGGATGGTTTCGCCCTCGACCGAGACGAGGCAGCTCAGATGCTGGCCGGCCGCGGCGTCGAGCAGGTCGACGAACGCCGTGGCCGAAGCGGGCAGCGGGCCGAACGGCATGCCGTTCACCGGCGCCGGGCCCAGCGCCCCGTTCTGCGGTTCGCGGGTGAGGAACTGGCGCACATCGCCGTCGGCCATCGCCTGGATGATGACGATCTGCCGTTCCGGCCGCGGATCGAAGCCGGCATAGGAGGCAAAGGCGTCGGAGATCGCGCGCGCCAGCGGGCGGGCCGGATCGACCGACTCGACTTCGTTGGCCGGTGGGCTCAGTCCCGGCCGCGCCGGCATCAACCCAGCGCTGTGCGCGGCGCTCGAGGTCCGCACCACCAGCGCAGGCGGGCGACCGTTGCGGCCAACCAGGCGGAACAGTGTGGCTACCCAGTGGACGCGCAACCGGTCGTCATGCGCCTTGCGCTCTTCCTGCAGCGCGTTCCAGGCAGCGCGGCTGATGACGATGGTGGGGGCAACCGGCAGCCCGGCATTGGCAGCGCGGCTGAGCCAGAGCGCCTTGCCGACCAGCAATCCGTCCTGGATGGCCGAAAGGTTCGCCTTGCCCGTGGCGGGCGCGATCGCGAACATTTCCATTGCGAGGGTCACCGGGACACCTTCCGACCAACTTTAGCGAAACATATTGCCGTTCAGGCCGTTGCGCCGCAACTGCACACTTGCGCCCGCAGCTGGGATCGCTTGCCGCATGCTTTGGTCGCGGCGTTCGCAGCTTGACTTGCCCGGTCAATGAACGCATCTGCTCTCCTATGCAAACAAGGCCGCACTTGGACATTACGCTGTGTGCGCCGCGCGGATTCTGCGCCGGCGTCGATCGCGCCATCCAGATCGTCGAGCTGGCGCTGGAGCGCTATGGCGCGCCGGTCTATGTGCGCCATGCGATCGTGCACAACAAATACGTGGTCGACGGGCTGAAGCAGAAGGGCGCGGTGTTCGTCGAGGAGCTCGACGAGATCCCCGATACCGGCGCCCCGGTGGTGTTCTCGGCGCATGGCGTACCGAAATCGGTGCCGGCAGGCGCCAAGGCGCGCAACATGTTCTTCCTCGATGCCACCTGCCCGCTGGTTTCGAAGGTGCATATCGAAGCCAACCGGCACCACAACGAGGGCCGTGAGATCGTCCTGATCGGCCATGCCGGCCATGTCGAGGTGATCGGCACCATGGGGCAGCTGGCCGATGGCGCCATCACCCTGATCCAGACGGTCGAGGAAGCCGAGGCGTTCACCCCGCGCGACCCCGAAAAGCTCGCCTATGTGACGCAGACGACACTCAGCGTCGACGACACCTCGGCCATCGTCGAGGTGCTGCGCCGCCGCTTTCCCTCGATCGCCCTGCCGCACAAGGAAGACATCTGCTACGCCACCACCAACCGCCAGGAAGCGGTGAAGCGCGTGGCGCCGCATGTCGATGCGATGATCGTGGTCGGCGCGCCGGAATCGTCGAACTCGGTGCGGCTGGTGGAGGTGGCGCAGCGCGTCGGCTGCGCCAATGCCTCGCTGGTCGAACGCGCCGACCTGATCGATTGGAGCCGCTTCGAGGGGATCAGGACGCTCGGCATCACCGCCGGCGCTTCGGCGCCCGAGACGCTGGTCGACGAGGTGATCGAGGCGTTCGCGCAGCGCTTCGACATTGCGGTCAGCGCCAGCGGCGAACAGCGCGAAAGCATCGTCTTCAACCTGCCCCGCGAACTCAGAGCCCAACCTGCAGCATGACCGACCTGACGCTTCTCGAAACCGACCGGCTGGTGCTGTCCGGCTGGCGCGCCGACCAGATCGACGATCTCTACCGCCTGCATGGCGACCCGACCGTGGCCAAGTTCCTCACCGAGCACGGCCGGCCATGGACCGAAGCCGAAATGCAGGACGCCCTGGGGCATTGGATCGCGCTGTTCGAGCGCCAGAAGATGGGCAAGCTGCGCGTCACCAGGAAGTCCGACGGCGCGCTGGTTGGTCGCTGCGGCTTCGGCGTCTATGGCCCGGACGATACCCCGGAGATCGGCTACTCGCTCTATCCCGAGTTCTGGGGCAACGGCTACGTCTACGAGGCTGCCAGCGCGCTGCGCGACTGGTATTGGCGCGAGACCGACCGCGACCACTTCATCGGGCTGGCAGACGTGCGCAACGAGAACTCGCTCAAGGTGCTGCGCAAGCTCGGCGGCGTCTACACCCATACCGGCGACAATGATCACGGCCATCACTGCGAGTGGTACCGCTACGATCGGCCGGTCGCGGCGTGAGCTCGGTCATCATCCACACCGACGGCGCCTGTTCGGGCAATCCCGGCCCCGGCGGCTGGGGCGCCGTGCTGCAATATGGCGACACGGTCAAGGAGCTGAAGGGCGGCGCGCCGCTCACCACCAACAACCAGATGGAGCTGACCGCCGCCATCGAAGCGCTGAGCGCGCTGAAACGCCCCTGCGAGATCGAGCTCCACACCGACAGCAACTACGTCAAGGACGGGCTGACCAAGTGGATCCACGGCTGGAAGAAGAACGGCTGGCGCACGGCTGACAAGAAGCCGGTCAAGAACGTCGAACTGTGGCAGGCGCTCGACGCCGCCACGCAGCGCCACAAGATCAACTGGCACTGGGTCAAGGGCCACAATGGCGACGAGATGAACGAACGCGCCGACCAGCTCGCCAATGAGGGCATGGAGCCGTTCAAGGGCAAACGCCGCAAACCCGAAGGCCTGGTGCCGCCGGTCTAGATCGTTCACGATCGAGCAGCGAAGCTGCCCTGTGGCCCCACCTACCGGGTCATTCCCGCGAAAGCGGGAACCTCTGTTTTCTTGGCCGCCTGCGCCATCGCAAACGGAGGTCCCCGCTTTCGCGGGGATGACTCCGTGGACGTATTATTCGCCGATACGATGACCCGGCCACGTATTGCCCAACGCGTCCGCAGCGGAGATAATTCCCGGCATGCGCTCACTCGTTCTCGCCGCTGCCATTGCCCTGATTGCCGCCCCTGCCCTGGCGCAGTTTCCGCCGCCGGGCGTCTACAAATGCGTCAGCGAGAACGGCGCCAACCTGGGCGAACTCACGCTGTTCGCCGCCGGTGACTACTCGTTCAAGAATGTCGACGGCAACAGCGCCAGCGGGCAGGTCGCCTCGGCCGGTACGGATGTGAACCCGCTCTCCGGCCCGCTCAAAGACATGCAACTCACCGGTGTGTTCGGCACTGACGATACCGGCAAGACCAGGTTTCGCTTCACCGGCGCCGACGGGCTCGAAGTGAGCTGCCAATAGCGGCTGCCATACAGACTATTTTGTGCCGGAAGCTTCCGCGACTCCTGTGCTTTCGCTAGCTTCGCCATAACCTTCATATCCGTCACGAACACTGGGGAGCTTTTCGTGGGCGTCGACATGTTTGTTCACTCGGTGCGGCTTGTGCTTAACGACTGGCGCAATGCGCTGAAGATCACCGGCCTGCTCTACCTGATCTATGCCGTTCCGACGCTGCTGCTCGGCCTGCTGTTTCCGCCGCCGACGCAGCCGGAACAGCTGACTGCGGCGGCGTTTTCGGCGGCACCGGCAGGTCTGCTGACGCTGATCCTTGCCATCGTGGCGTTCATCTGGATCGCCGTCGCCTGGCACCGCTACATCCTGCTCGACGAAGTGCCCGCGGGGCAGTTCCCCGAGTTCAACGGCCAGCGGATGCTCAACTACGGCCTTTACTCGGTGGGGCTGGGGCTGCTCGGCGCGCTCGTGTCGTTCATCCTCGCGGCCATCGTCGGCATCGTCGCCGTACCGCTGCTCGGTATGGTCGGCGCCTTCATCACGACCGTTGTCGGCCTCGCTGCGGCGCTGATCATCTTCTACCGCCTGGCGCCACTCCTGCCGGCGGTGGCCATCGGCAAGCCGCTGACCATGAGCCAGGCCTGGGAAGCCACCAATGGCGCGAATGTTCCGATCATCATCCTCGCAGTGCTGTCGGCGGTGGCCGCGATCGCGATCGACATCCCGGCCTTCATCCTGGCCATGGCAGGCCCGATCGGCGGCTTCGTGGCGTTGCTGTGGACGCTCGCTACCGGCTGGGTGAAGATGCTGGTCGGCGTCAGCATCCTGACGACGCTGTACGGCCACTACATCGAGCGACGCTCCATCCCGGCCGCCAGCGTCGGCGCCTGAAGGAGCAGCCTGATCGTAGAAAGGGCCGGTTCCCACCGGCCCTCATTTTCTTCTACTCGGCTCCGCCGCCCGCCGTCTGCAGCCAGGCGGCGCCGCACTCCTTGGCCAGCTCGCGGATCCTCAGGATGTAGCTCTGGCGCTCCTGCACCGAGATCACGCCGCGCGCGTCGAGCAGGTTGAAGTTGTGGCTGGCCTTGACGACCTGCTCGTAGGCCGGGACCGCCATGGTCTGGCGATTGCCGACGGCGCCCTTCCTGAGGATGGCGCGGCATTCATCTTCGGCATCCTTGAAATGCCGGAACAGCATCTCGGTATCGGCGGCCTCGAAATTGTACTTCGAGAATTCCTGCTCGTTCTGCAGGAAGATCTCGCCATAGGTGACCTTCTCATCGCCCTCGCGGCCGTTGAAGTTGAGGTCGTAGACGTTCTCGACGCCCTGCACATACATGGCGAGGCGTTCGAGGCCGTAGGTGATTTCACCCGGCACAGGCTTGGTCTCGAAGCCGGCGACCTGCTGGAAATAGGTGAATTGGCTGACTTCCATGCCGTCGCACCAGCACTCCCAGCCCAGCCCCCAGGCGCCCAGCGTCGGGCTCTCCCAGTCATCCTCGACGAAGCGGATGTCGTGCAGGCTGGAATCGAGGCCGATCTCGCTCAGCGAGCGCAGATAGAGCTCCTGGATGTTGTCCGGCGACGGCTTCAGGATCACCTGGAACTGGTAATAGTGCTGCAACCGGTTGGGGTTCTCGCCATAACGGCCATCCTTGGGCCGGCGCGAGGGCTGCACATAGGCGGCCTTCCAGGGCTTGGGTCCCAGCGCCCTGAGCGTCGTCGCGGTGTGGAAGGTGCCGGCGCCCATCTGCATGTCGTAGGGCTGCAGGATCACGCAACCCTGCTCCGCCCAGAAGCGCTGCAACGTCAGGATCAGACCCTGGAACGAGTTCCGGGGGTCCATATGGGCGGGCAAAGCGTCGGGCATCGGCAATATTCCGGGGTGCGAATGGCGGGCGGAACCTAGTGGGACCGACGCAATGGGTCAATTCCGCAGTTCATTCCGGATGATGTCGACTGGCTCTCGGCCAGTGCTCGGGATGGCGGGCAAGTTCCACCGTCTCCCACGCCGCCACCAGCACCACGATGCCGGTAGTGAGCGAGGAAAGCAGCAGCGGCGAGAGGACCGCGGTGAATGGGTAGAGCGCGAGCACGAGGAGCAGACCGCCGAACCGCGGTAGCGACCAGCGCCCGAACACGGCGAGCTTGAACAGAGCCGCGCCGAGCAGGAACAGGGCGGGGCCTCCAATCAGCACCAGCACGGTTGCAGGCTCCAAGTGCCCCATCGGATGCGCCAGCACTATCTCGTCGCCGACCGCCGAAACGACGATGCCGCCAACCAGCAGGATCGGTACATAGGTATAGGCCTGCCGCGCCACACGGCCCGGATCCGGTGAGGTGGAGATGGCGGCACTCGCCGCCTCCGCGTGCTGAGCGAAGAAGATCCACCACATGGCGATCGACTGCAGCAAAGACACGGTCATGGCCAGGACGACATCCGAGGTCCATGCGAGATCAGTGAAGCCGACCCCGGTGACGAGGATCGACTCGCCCAGCGCAATCATGACGAACAGGCCGCTGCGCTCGGCCATGTGGCCGCCATCGACGTCCCAGTCGCGGGTGTCAGCGCGCCCGAGGCCCGGCACCCAGAAGCCGAGTGCCGGCGATACGCTGTCGAGCGCCACGGCGATCAACCAGCAGACGAGCCGTGCTTCGCCGTCGACGAGACCGCCCATCACCCACAGCGCGGCGGAGGCGGCGTACCAGATGATGATGCGGATGAAGTTGCGATGGAGCGTTGGCCGTCCGCGTACGGCCCAGAGCATGAATGCGGTGCGTCCCAGTTGGAACACGGCAAAGGCGATGGCGAAGGCCAGGCCGCGATCGCCGAACGCCTCGGGAAGCGAACTCGACATCACCAGCCCGATGCCCATCAGCACGAACAGCATCAGCCGGACCGGCGGCTTTTCCGGATCGAGCCAGTTGGTGATCCAGGCGGTATCGATCCAGGCCCACCAGATCGCCAGCAGCAGCAACGCCGCCTCGAGCGCCCCGAGCCAGGTCAGGTGTTCGACCAGCGCGTGGGAGATCTGGGTGACGGCGATGACAAAGACCAGATCGAAGAACAACTCGACCGACGTCACCTGGGCATGATGCTCAGAGCGCCGACTGCGCAGCAATGTGCCGACCATGTTCGCGACTCCTCTTGGCAGAGGCTAGCGTCCGGCTACGCGCTTGTCGCGGCTGACCTAGCGCCCATCGTCCTCGGGCGGGCGGAACTTGCCGTCTTTGTCGCGCTTTAGCGTGATCACGTCGGGGCGCTGGCGCTCGCGCAGGTCGCGCTCGTGCCGCTCCTTGTCCAACTGCTTGAACTGGCCGCTCCAGTCCCGCCAGATCTTGCGCAGGCCCCAGACGATGGCGAGGAGAATGGCAACGAAGATGAAGATGCGCAGCAGGATGGCGATGCTCATCGCTCAGAGCCCCAGTCGCGCCCAGACCGAACGATCCTCGATGCTGGCGGCGATGTCGCCGGTCAGCGCCGCGAGGCCGAGGCGCGGCAGGGTGAGCAACCCCCGCTTGGGGGCGATCGGCAGCAGTTCGACCTTGTCGCCGAAGCGGGTGCGCAGCACCTCGTGCAGGTCGCCCAGACCGTCGACGAGCCCGAGCTCCAGCCCGCGGATGCCGCTCCAGAACTCGCCGGTGAACAACAGGTCGTCGGAGGCCTTCAGGCGGCTGCCGCGCCGCGCCTTTACCCAGTCGATGAACACCTGATGGATGTCGCTTTCCATCTGCTTTATCCGTTCGACGTCCTCGGGCTTTTCGGGCAAGAAGGGATCGAGCGTCGACTTGTTGCGACCGGCCGTATGCACGCGGCGATCGACGCCCAGCTTCTTCAGCGTTTCGACGAAACCGAAGCCGGCAAAGATCACCCCGATCGAGCCGACGATCGACGATGGATCGGCAATGATCTCGTCGCCGGCCGTGGCGATGAAATAGCCACCCGATGCCGCGGCGTCCTCGACGAACACAAGCACCGGCTTATGGTGCTCATCGGCAAGATCGCGGATGCGCTTGGAGATCAGCCGCGACTGCACGGCCGAGCCGCCGGGTGAGTTGACGACGACGGCAACCGCTGGCGCCGACTTCACGGCGAAGGCACGCTTCAGCAGCGGGGCGACGGCTTCGATGTTCAGCCGCCCGGGCCGATGGTCGGCGGCGATGACGCCGTGCAGGCGGACCACGGGGACCACCGGGCCACCCTGCCCCATCCTGCGCTTCATCCAGGACCGCAAACCCATGTGACGCCCTCGTTTTTCGACCGGGCACATGTATGTGCCCGCTGCCGGGATTACCAGATGAGACGCGCCGTGCCGCGGAAGATCGCATCGAACTCGGGACGGAAGCCGCGCCCGACAGCCTCGTGCAGCACGCGCGCGCCAAGCAGCACAAAGGGCGCGCGCGATCCCTTGATGCCGCGGACCAGCACCCGGCTGGCCGGCTCGCCCTCGCGCGGCAACAGCGGCAACAGCGGCAACACGCTGACCGCGCCGAAGCGTCGGGTAAAGGCCGCCAGCAGCTGGGGCAGCACCTCGGCGACGTGGATGAAGATCACCTCGCCGCCCGGCGCCGCGTGGGTCGCTGCGGTTTTCACCCAGGCGTCGAGGCCCCCCTCCTCCATATGCCGCGCGCCGGCTCTGGCCTTCGAAGGCGCCGAGCCGCGCGCCGGATCGAAGAAGGGCGGGTTGGCGATGACGGCACTGAAATGATCGGCGGCAAGGCCGGCGGAGGCGCGGGCCTTGCCCGGCGCCGTCAGGTCGAGCGCCAACACCCTGGTGCGCCCGGCCATGCCGTTGGCGAGAGCGTTGTGGGCGGAAAGCGCCACCATTGCGGGATCGGCCTCGACCAATGTCGTTTCGAGCTGCGGCAGTTCGGCCATTGCCACCAGCGCCGCGGTGCCGACGCCCGCCCCCAGATCGAGCAGGCTGCGCGCCGCCGGGTTCACGGCCGCCCCGAGCAGCACCGAGTCGAGCCCGGCGCGAAACCCTTTTTCAGGCTGCGACACGGTGAGGCGACCACCCAAAAAGGCGTCGCGCGTCAGCGTTTGTTGTTTTACAAGATCAGTGGCTTCGTCTAGGGACATCGCACCATCGCGACAGTTCGCAGGCCCCCGACTATAGGGGGCCGGATGCGTAGCTCAAACCGGGGATTTCATGGCTTTATCGGCGGCAGCGGCAAACGAGGCGATGACCAGCGCCGGCGCGCTCGACCGGCTGCTCGACGCCACGCGCCCCGGCATGGACCGGGTCAATGCGATGATCCTCGCCAAAGCCAGCTCGCACGTCGAGCTGGTGCCGGAAGTGGCGCGCTACCTGATCGATGCCGGCGGCAAGCGGCTCAGGCCCATGCTGACCATCGCGGCCGCCATGCTGTTCGGCAAAGCCAATGGCAGCGAGGTCAACTTCGCCGCCGCGGTCGAGTTCATGCACAATGCGACGCTGCTGCATGATGACGTGGTCGATGAGAGCGACATGCGCCGCGGCCGCGCCGCCGCCCGGATGAAGTGGGGCAACCAGGCCAGTGTGCTGGTCGGCGACTTCCTGCTCGGGCAGGCCTTCATGATGATGGTCGACACCGGCAATATTGCTGCCCTCAAGGTGATCTCGCAGGCCGCGACGATCATCGCCGAAGGCGAAGTGCTGCAGCTCGCCAAGACGCGCGACCTCACCGCCAGCGCCGCCGACTACGACGAAGTGATCGGCGCCAAGACCGCCACGCTGTTCGAGGCGGCGACCGAGGTGGGCGCCATGGCCGGCGGCGCCGATGCAGCCGGCCGCGAGGCATTGCGCCTTTATGGCCGTGAACTCGGGTTCGCCTTCCAACTGGTCGACGACGTGCTCGACTATCGCGGTGAGGCCGGCACGCTGGGCAAGAATACCGGCGACGATCTGCGCGAGGGCAAGATGACCCTGCCGGTGATCCTGGCGCTGCAGCAGGCGACGGCCGCCGAGCGCGAGACCATTGTCGCCGCGCTGGGCAATGTCGATGCCGGGGCGGCAGAGCTGCGGCAGGTGCTGGCGGTGTTCGATCGCTACGACACGCTGGGCCGCACCATCGAGCGGGCAATCTCCCATGCCCGGCGCGCCCGCGAGTCCCTCAAGCAGTTGCCGCCGAGCGAGATGAAGTCGCTGCTGGGCGATATTGCCGAAGTTACAGTCTCTCGCGCGTATTAACACTTATGAACGGCTAGCGCGTCGCCGCGCCCTCGCCCGATTTGTGGCGGCGCTGCAACATTCCGCCACAGGAATTTCTGTATCACACCACAATTGATTAGACTCCAAGCGTTCGCGCCCGTATTCCGTGCGCATCGACTAGGGAGCTCCTCGATGTGGACAAAGACCAAGATTGCATTCGCCAGCGTTCTGCTGTTGAGCGCCGCCGGCGCCGCCAACGCTGCTGACCTGATTGTTGATGAGCCGGCGGTAGCCGTGCCGGTAGCGACGGGCGACTGGACCGGCGCCTATGTCGGCGGTCATATCGGCTGGGTCAGCGGCGACGTTGACTGGGAGCTGGTGCCGCAGCCCGGCCCCACCGGGACCTACTCCATCGACGGCTGGCTGCTCGGCGCCCAGGCCGGTTACAACTGGCAGATGGATACCTTCGTGCTTGGTATCGAAGGTGACGTGTCGCTCGGCGATGTGACCAGCGACCTCGACGAGACCGGCTTCATCGAACGCCAGGTCAACTGGGAAGCTTCGTTGCGCGCCCGTGCCGGCGTGACCTTCGACGCGATCCTGCTCTATGCGACGGCCGGTGTGGCGGCCCTCAACACTACCAGCGAACTGTTCGGCGTGCTCGATGACACGCAGACCCATGTCGGCTGGACGGTCGGCGCCGGCATCGAAGCAATGGTTGCGGACAATGTGTCCGCCAAGCTCGAATACCGCTACAGCGACTACGGCTCGCAGGAATATGATTTCATTCCTTCGCCGTTCGTTTCCGACTCGAGCATCACTGCCCACAGCCTCACCGCTGGCGTGAACTTCCACTTCTGATTTCTACATCAGCAAGTGTTGCAGCGGCCCCTACGGGGGCCGTTGTCGTTTCAGGCGACCACCGGGGCTGCGGCGACCCAGAACTGCGGGTATTTGGCCCGCATGTCGTGCGCCGCCTGGTGCGCCTGTGCCGCAGAGCCGAACAGCCCGAACACCGTGCCGCCCGACCCTGACATCCGCGCCAGCGCACAGCCATCGAGCACGCGCATCTGGCGCAGCAACTCGCCGATCTCAGGCACCAGCGCAATGGCCGCCGGCTCGAGGTCGTTGCGCGTTTCGGCGAGCCACAGCCCAAGCTGCGCCGGGCGCGTCAATGGCGATGGCAAGGGCGGCATCGGTGGGTTGGTGCGCTGCTCCAGGCGGCGGAAGACGTCGGCGGTGACCACCGGGATCAACGGGTTCACCAGCACCAGATGGGTCGCCGGAAAGCCGCGCAGCGGGTGAATGATCTCGCCGACGCCGCGCACCTCGGCGGGCTGCGACAAGAGGCATATGGGCACGTCGGCGCCCAGGCTCAGCGCCAATGCGCTGAGCTCGGTGAAGCTGAAATCGCCGCCGGCCATCCCGGCCAGCAGCCGCAGCATGGCGGCCGCGTCGGCGGAACCGCCACCGATGCCCGCCGCAACCGGCAGGTTCTTGGTCAGCGCAACATCCAGGCCCTCGGGCAGGCGATCCGGCCAGCGGGCGCGGAACGCCTTCACCGCCCGCATCACCAGGTTGGAATCGCCGCCTCCGGCCGCAGCGGCGAACGGCCCGGTGACCCGCAGGCGATCGCCCTTGGCCGGATGCGCCGTCACCTCGTCGGCGACGTCGACGAACACCACGAGGCTTTCGAGCTCATGGTAGCCATCGGCGCGGCGGCCGGTGACATGCAATGCGAGATTGACCTTGGCGGGAGCCGCCTCGGAAAGCGCGCCCTGCAGCATGCTACTGCGCGGGCGCCGCCTGACCTTCCGCCACCGGGCCCGCATCGGGGGCCGGCGACACAGCATCGAGCCCCCCGGCAAGTTTCTTCGCCACCCGCTCCTTGACGGCGCCTTCCTGGTCGACCGCGGCAGCGATGTTCCACTGGAACCTCGCCTCGAGCTTGCGGCCGGCGCGCCAATAGGCGTCACCGAGGTGGTCGTTGATCTCGGGATCGGTCGAACGGAGCTGCACGGCCGTTTCGAGCTGCTGCACGGCTTCGTCGAAGCGGCCCAGCCGGAAATAGGCCCAGCCGAGGCTGTCGATGATGTACCCGTCATTGGGCGAAGCAGCGACCGCCTTCTGGATCATGTCGAGTGCCGGCATCAGGTTCACGCCCTGATCGACCCAGCTATAGCCGAGATAATTGAGCACCTGCGGCTGGTCGGGGTTCAGTTCGAGGGCGCGCTTGAAATCGACCTCAGCCTTGTCCCACTGCTTGTTGCGTTCGTAGGCGATGCCGCGAACATAATAGAAGCGCCAGTCGCCCGGAGCATCGCCGCCCGCCACGCCCAACGCCTTGGTGTAGGTGTCGGCGGCCTCGGCATATTTCTGCGCCGCGCGCTGCATGTCACCCAGCACCGACAACGCTTCAAGGTCATGCGGGTTGGAGGCGACGATATTGCCGAGCCGGCGCAAAGCCTCGTCACGGTTCCCGGTGGCGCTGAGGTTTTCGGCGACCCGCACCACCGCCATCGGCTTCATCGGCGAATCCGCCGGCAGCTGATCGTAGATGGCATTGGCAGCCTCGTGCTGTCCGGCGCCATCGAGCAGTTGGCCATAGACGAGGTCGATCACGTCGGCCCTTGGATCCAGATACATGCCCAGTTGCAGGAACACCGCCGACACGTCGGGGCTGCCCTCGCGGGCCAGCGCCACGCCCACCGAATGGAACATCTCGGCGGCGCCGGCCTGGATATCGCCCGCGAACACGCCAGGGCGCTGCTTGTTGTCGATCTTGGCCTTGACGACGCTCACCAGCGGATGGTCGAGCCCCTGCGCCTCGAATTTGGCAATGACCTTCTCGGCCTCGTCGAAGCGGCCGGCATTGCCCAGCATGCGTGAATAGGCCTCGACGATGCGGGCCACATAAGGATCAGCCTCGTAGGCCTTGGCGGCGTATTCCAGAGCCTTCTTGCTGTCGCCTTCGACATCGGCCATCAGCGCCCGGTGGAAGACCAGGAAATCCTCGAGCCCGCCCTGCCCCACTTCGTCGAGCACCTTGTCTGCCTCGGCCGGCTTGCCCTCGCCGACCAGCGCCCAGGCGCGCAGCAGGCCGCCGGTGATCCCGGCAAAAGTATCGCCGCCGACATTTTCGAGTTCCTTGGCCGCGGCGGCGTAGCGGCGCTGCTTGACCGCTTCGGTGCCGATGACCAGGCTCGCCAGATCATTCGGCGCGCTGAGCTCCAGCAGGTGCTTGGCGACGCGTGCGGCGTCGGTCACCTGGCCATTGGCGGCATAGGCGATAAAGCTGCGCTCGACGATGATCGGATTGTCCCAGTCACCCTCGGCGGCGATGCGGAAATAGCGTGCCGCCTCGTCGGTCCTCAGGTCCGAGAGCGCCTGCCGGCCGGCCAGATAGCTGCCGGTGACGCTCTGGTCCATCAGCGGGAACGCCGCGCTCGATTCGAGCGCCGCGGCGCCGCCGATGGTAAGTGCCGCGGCGAGAAGGACGCCGGACGCGAGACGGGCTTTGTGGGTCACGAGGCTCGATATCTCCGAGGAGGGTTTTAGGCGGCTGACTAGCCCAAGAAACATGGGCGATTTTGCGACTGCGCCGCAAGAGGCAGGCACGATGAAGTGAGGATTGGCCTGACGTGAGATGACTCTGTCTTCCATGGCATCGGCGCCCACCCACCGGCGTCATCCCAGCGAAGGCGGGAATGACGGCGGTGGATCGTTCGATGCCGCTCACATCCCTGAATAGTTGGGTCCCGAACCGCCCTCCGGCGGCACCCAGGTGATGTTCTGAGCCGGGTCCTTGATGTCGCAGGTCTTGCAGTGGACGCAGTTGGCGGCGTGGATGCGGAACACCGGCGCGCCGCCTTCCTCTGCCATTTCATAGACCCCGGCCGGGCAATAGAGCGGCGCGGGCTCGCCGTAGCGCGGCAGGTTATCGCGCACCGGCAGCTCGGGATCGGCGAGCTTGAGGTGCACCGGCTGGTCCTCGTCGTGACTGAGATTGGCGAGGTAGACCGACGCAGCCCGATCATAGGTCGTGACGCCATCCGGCCGCGCGTAGACGCGTGGCGTCACCTCGGCGATCGGCCGCAGCTTCAGGTAATCCGCCTTGCCGTGCCGCAGCGTGCCGAACGGAGAGAAGCGGAAGAGCGCCTCGCACCACATGTCGAAACCACCCAGCAGCACGCCCAAGCCCGTGCCGAAGCGCGACCAGAAGGGTTTGACGTTGCGCACCGGCCGCAGCTCGTCGCCGATGCCGGTTGCCAGCACACCGTCGTTCAAGCCCTCGAGCGTGTCGTGCGCCCGGCCCTCGGCAATCGCCGCCGCCACTCGGTCGGCTACCACCATGCCGGAGCGGATGGCGTTGTGAATGGCTTTCAGCGCCGGCACGTTCATGAAGCCGGCAGCGCAACCGATCAGCGCGCCGCCGGGGAAGGCCAGGTCGGGAATGGACTGCAGCCCGCCCGACGTCATCGCCCGGGCTCCGTAGCTCAGCCGGCGCCCCCCTTCGAGCAGGCGGGCGATCGACGGATGGGTCTTGAAGCGCTGGAACTCATCGAACGGGGAGAGCGTCGGATCGCTGTAGCCCAAGTGCACCGCAAGGCCGAGATAGAGCCTGTTGCCGGCCGCATGGTAAGCGAAGCCGCCGCCGGGCGAGGCGTTGTCGAGGGGAAAGCCGAGATAGTGGTCGACGCGTCCGGCCTCGTGCCGTTCCGGCGCAATCTCCCAGACTTCCTTGAGACCGAGCCCGTAGAGCTGCGGGTCATGGCTTTCGGCGAGGCCGAATTGATTGATCAGCTGCCGGGCGAGCGAGCCGCGCGCGCCCTCGCCGATCAGGGTGTACCTGGCCCTGAGGCCGATGCCTGCGGCGTAGGTCGATTTGGGATTGCCGGCATGATCGACCCCCAGATCGCCGGTGATGATGCCTTCGACCCGACCGCCTTCGCCGGTCAGCACATCTACCGCGGCGGTCATCGGGAAGATGTCGACGCCAAGCGCCTGCGCCTGTTCGCCGAGCCATTTCACCAGTTCGCCGAGGCTGACGATCACCGCCCCCTCGGTCTTCATCTGCGGCGGGATCATCAGGTTCGGCAACGGCAGGTCGGCCGAGGCGGTGAGAAAGTGGAAGGTGTCGCGCGTGACTGCCGGTCCCACCGGGGCGCCCAGGTCGCGCCAGCCGGGCAGCAGCGCATCCAGGCCCACCGGGTTCATCACCGCGCCGGAGATGATGTGACCACCGAGTTCCGCGGACTTTTCCACTACTGTCACCGACAGTTGCGGGGCCACCTGCTTGAGCCGGATGGCAGCGCTGAGGCCCGCAGGACCGGCCCCGACGATCAGCACGTCGGTTTCGAGAATCTCGCGATTGCCGGCATCGGCCACGGTCAGGTCCATTCACGGATGGCGGGAGAAAGCGGGCTGTGACATAACAGAACCCATGTCCGAAAATCGACCGCTAAATAACGCCGAAGCCCGGGCGGCGCTCGACTGGTATCGCGCCGTCGGGGTCGATTTCGCCGTCGGCGAAGAGCCGGTCGATCGCTTCGCCGCGTCGGTGGCGCCCTCGCGGGCGCGGCCGATGCCCGCCGCCGAGACGCCGGCCGCGACGACGGCCGTCACCCTGGCGGCCCCTGCCGCGGTTTCGCTGACATCCGACCCCACCGAAACCACCGCGCTCGCCGCCGCCGCGCAGACGCTCGACGAGTTGCGCGCGGTGATGAACGCCTACGAAGGGTGCCTCTTGAAGAAGCGCGCCACGCAGCTGGTGTTCGCCGACGGCAATCCGGAGGCCGAGATCATGCTGGTGGGTGAAGGCCCCGGCGAGCAGGAGGATCTGCAGGGCAAACCGTTCGTCGGGCGCGCCGGGCAACTGCTCGACCGCATGCTGGCAGCCATCGGGCTCGACCGCAGCAAGGTCTATATCGCCAACATGGTCCCGTGGCGGCCGCCGGGCAACCGCGACCCGTCGCCCGAGGAGATGGCGCTGTGCACGCCATTCCTGCTGCGGCAGGTCGAGCTGGTGGCGCCGAAATTCCTGGTGACGCTGGGGAACGTGCCGACCAAGTCGCTGTTCCAGACCCAGAACGGTATCACCAGGATGCGCGGCCAATGGCGGGACCTGACGATCAACAGCCATCAGATGCGAGCGCTGGCCACGCTGCACCCGGCCTACCTGCTGCGCACCCCGGCCAGCAAGGCGCTCGCCTGGCGCGACATGCTGAGCCTCAAGCAGGCTATCGACGCGTCATAGCGGCGTTCGCCTCGGTCGCATCGATGCAGCCCGCGCCATTGGTCTAGCTTGCGGCGACGCCGCGGCGCTGGTCCATTCATCGAAAAATGGAGGACCGAGTTGAGCCTTTCCGATCCCCAGCGGCTGGCGCTGCTGGCGCCACGCAGCGGCCGGTTGCGTGTGGTGCTGGACACCGACACCTACAACGAGATCGATGACCAGTTCGCGGTGGTGCAGGCCTTGCTCTCGCCCGAGCGACTGGACTTGCAAGCAATCTATGCCGCACCGTTCTTCAACGACCGCTCCAGCGGTCCGGCCGAGGGTATGGAACTGAGCTACGGCGAGATCCTCGCCTTGCTCGCACGGTTGGAGGTGCCCCATGCCGGTTTCGCCCATCGCGGCGTCACCGACTATGTCGGCGCCGGCAAACGTCCCCAGCGTGCTCCGGCGGTCGACGATCTCATCGCCCGGGCGCGATCCGGCTCCCCGGACAACCCGCTATACGTGATTGCCATCGGCGCCATCAGCAACATCGCCTCGGCGCTGCTGGCGGCGCCCGACATCATCGACCGCACGGTCGTCGTCTGGCTGGGAGGTCACGCGCTGGAGTGGCCGCACCAGCGCGAGTTCAACCTGCGCCAGGACGTCGGCGGCGCGCAGGTGTTGTTCGATTCCGGTGTGCCATTGGTGCTGATGCCATGCATGGGGGTGGTGTCGCACCTGCACTCCACCGTCCCGGAGATCGAGCGATACGTCGAACCCCATGGCGAAATCGGCCGGTTCCTGGCGCAGCGCTTCAAGGAATACGAAACCGACCATGTCGGTTGGGCCAAGGAAATCTGGGACATGGCGCCGGTTGGTTGGCTGCTCGATCCCGATTGGGCCCCCAGCGTCATCGTGCCCACGCCGATCCTGACCACTGAGGTCACCTACAGCGTCGACCGGGCGCGCCATCCGATGCGCTATGTCACGCAGGTCAAGCGCAACCCGATCATGCGGGACTTCATCGCCAAGCTGGCGTCGCACGCCGGAGAACGGTGAGCGGCGTCACGGGGACGATGTGGAATGGGCCCAGCGGCCAGGTTTTTGCCTGGCCCTTCGACCGACACGCCCGCAGCGCTGAGACGAATGGCTGGCATCCGAAATAATCTCGGTGGTTGAACCAACTGCCCGAATTTGGTCTGAGTGTCAGGGCAAGCGCCTCAGGCCCCGTTAACCGCAGAAAGCGCCATGTCCTCCGCCCTCAAGATCTATGCCCTGTTCATCGGCTCGGCACTCCTGATGTTCGGAGGCGGCCTGCAGGGCCTTCTGCTTTCGGTGCGCGGCGCCGAGGAAGGGTTCTCGCTGACGGCGCTGGGCCTCATCGGCACCGGCTGGTCGGTGGGGTTCGTCGCCGGTTCGATCACCGTGCCACTGCTGGTGAAACGGGTCGGGCACATCCGAGCCTATTCCATCATGGCGGCAATCGGCACGGTCACCATCCTGCTTAACCTGCTTTGGGTTCAGGACATCGGCTGGATCGTGCTACGCGCCTTTTCCGGCTTCTGCTTTGCCGGCGCGGCGATGATCGTCGAGAGCTGGCTGAACGAAGTGGCGGACAACCGCAGCCGCGGCACGATCTTTTCGGTCTACACCACCATCAACATGGCCGCGTCGACGGTTGGCCAGCTCGCCATGGCGGTGACCGGAACCTTCGGCCACATCCCGTTCGTGGTCGGCGCCATCGCCTTCATCTGCGCGCTGCTGCCGAGCGCGCTGACCTCAACGCCGCAGCCGCGACCGATCTCGTCGGCGCGGCTGGACGTGGTGCTGCTCTACAAGACCTCGCCGCTGGCGGTGATCGCGGCCTTCGCCTGCGGCATGGCCAACGGCACCTTCGGCACGCTGGCGCCGGTCTATGGCTTCGAGCAGAAGCTCGATGCCTCGACGATCGCCTACCTGTTCGCCGTCACCGCCGTGGTCGGCGCCGTGGCGCAGACGCCGTTCGGGCGGCTTTCCGACAAGATCGACCGCCGGCTGGTAATCGTCGGGCTCAGCGGCTTTTCGGCGCTGATTGGCCTCGTGACCGTGCTGCTCAACCCCAGCAGCGGCGTGCTGATGTTCATTCTGTTCGGGCTCTACGGCTTCGGCGCCTACCCGCTCTATGCCATCGCCGTGGCGCACGCGAATGACTTCGCGAGGGAGGGCGAGTTCGGGCGCGTCGCCGGCGGCATGCTGCTGATCCTGGGCATAGGGCTCGCCATCGGGCCGATCATCGCCAGCTGGGTGATGAACGCCATCGCGCCGGTCGGCCTGTTCATCGTTACGGCCACCTTCCACGGCGCGCTCGCGGTCACGGCGTTCCTGCGCATGCGGATCCGCCCGGTACGCGACGCCTCGGGTCGCGTGCGCTTCCGCGCCATGAGCGCCGAGAAGGGCGTTTCCCCCGGCACAGTGACGCTCGACCCGCGCGGCGACGAAAAGCCGACGCCCCGCCCTGCCGCCACACCCGCAGCTCAGCCCGAGCAGACCGAGATCCTGGTGCCCGATCCGGTGGAGCCGACGATCGTGGTTGAAACCGGCCCCAGGACGAATACAGATGAACCGAAAGACGCCGGCTGAGTTTGGGAGTCGAGCCTCACGGTTGACTGCCGGCCTCAAGCACACAGAGCCGGAATACTTCCCCATGTTGCCGAACCGCTACAGACGAGCGCTGAGAATTTCGGCATTCTGTGATGGAGGTTTTTTGGAGACTCAAAATGAGGACGAGCATCGGGCTGCTCGCAGCGGCGTTGTGCATGACGAGTTCGGCGTTCGCAGCCGATCTTGTCGTTGATGAGCCAGCTGCGGTCGTTACGGCTGCGACGTACGACTGGAACGGCTTCTATGCCGGCATCAACGGTGGCTATGGCGCCGGCAGTGGCGATCAGGAGATCACGTTCGACGCGCTGGGCTATCTCGACGATGACTTTGTAGCCGTCGACATCAGCGGTGGGTTTATCGGCGGTACCGCCGGTTTCAACGTCCAGCAGGACAATCTGGTTTTCGGCATCGAGGGTGATCTGGCCTGGGCAAACATCACCGGCTTTACCAATCCTGATGGCAGCCCCAGTAATGACGGTTATGAAACCACGATCAAGGCGCTCGGCACTTTGCGCGGTCGCGTGGGCTTTGCTTCCGATGCCCTGCTGATCTACGGAACTGCCGGTCTCGCCGCAGGTAGCGTTGACGTCACCAACGGTGACCTGACGGACAACGAGTTCACCCCGGGGCGGACTGCCGACGCAACCGTAACGGCCGTTGGCTATGTGGTGGGCGCCGGCGTCGAACTGGGAGTTGCGGAGAACCTCAGCCTCAAGGCCGAGTACAACTATATCAACCTGGGCAGCACCGACTTCGTCGCTCCCTCGGACGAAGTGCTGGCTGACGAGGAAGGCAACGTCACCGTCAGCGCCCATCTCGTGAAGGTTGGCCTCAACTACAGCTTCTGACCACGATAAGCCTTGTGACAACAGGTTCGGCCCTACGGCCGGACCTGTTTTTGTTTGCAATGCTTGCTTTCCCTTATGTTCGGTTGGAAAAGGGCGACTTGGCTGGCTCATATCGCAGGCGGGGAATCTCATGTTCAAATCCGAACTCGACCAGAGCCGGGCTTTCACGCCGCTATCCATCGCCGTGCTGGCGGTGTCCGACACGCGGACGCTCGAGACCGACACCGCCGGGGCGCTGCTCAAGTCGCTGATGGAGACCGACGGTCACAACTGCTTCGAGCGCGCCGTGGTGCGCGACGATATCCACCAGATCCGCGCCAAGGTGATGGAATGGGTGGTGAACCCGGCGGTCGACGCCGTCATCACCACCGGCGGCACCGGCTTTTCCGGTCGCGACGTGACGCCGGAGGCCCTCGAGCCACTGTTCCAGAAGCGGATGGATGGCTTCTCGGTGCTGTTCCACCAGTACTCGTCGACCACCGTCGGCACCTCGACGCTGCAGTCGCGCGCCACCGGCGGGCTGATCGGCGAGACTTTCGTCTTCGTACTGCCCGGTTCGCGGGGCGCCTGCCGCGATGCCTGGGAAGGAATCCTGCGCGCTCAGCTCGACAACCGGCATAAGCCCTGCAACTTCGTCGAACTGATGCCGCGGCTCGCCGAGCGGTAGGAACGGCAGCGGCTCGCCAACGTTCTCTCCGGCAAAAGGAGAGTTCCGATGATCCGCAAGCTCAAGTCCGGCGAATACCGGCTCTACTCCAGAAAGACTGACCCCAAGACCGGCAAGCGGCGCAACCTCGGTACGTTCGGGACGCGCGAGGCGGCCGAAAAGCACGAGCGCGAAGTGCAATACTTCAAGCGGCACTGAGTCCGGGCTATTCTGAGGCATGGCCAAGGACCACAAGATCACCGTCACCTTGACACGCAAGCAGGCGGCGCCGCGCAACGCTGCGGCGAAATTGCTGCGGGAGGGGCAGTTTCAGCCCCGGGTCGAAACGGATTCAAAGACCTACACGCGCAGGAAGAAGCACAAGGTCGACCCGGTGCTCGAGGCCGCGAGGCAAGCTGGCGACGACGAATAACCTGAAACCGGTTCACACGATCAGTTTGCGGAATTCAAGTTCATCCTGAGAGTCAGTCGGCGCCGCGAAGCCGTTGCAGAAACACGTTCATTTCCTATTCAGCCGACGCAATTCAATTGCGGTACCCACGCTGCGGTGCCACCTTACGGGCATCAGGGCGTCACCCTGCGGAGGACTCCATGACTGGGCTGATCATTCTGGCGATCGTCGTCGCCGCCATCGGCTACGCGATCTTCGTCTACAACGACCTGGTGTCGAAACGGCAGCTCAAGGAAGAGGGCTGGTCGGGCATCGATGTGCAGTTGAAACGCCGCACCGACATGATCCCCAACCTGATGGAGACGGTGAAAGGTTACATGGGCCATGAGCGCGAAACGCTCGAGGCCGTCACCCAGGCGCGCGCCGCCGCCACCGCCGGTTCCAATGCGGGCCCGGCCGAGCGCAGCGCCCTCGAAGGTGCGCTGTCGGGCGCGCTGGGCAAGCTGCTGGCCATCGCCGAAGCCTATCCGGACCTCAAGGCCAACACGACTTTCCTCGAGTTCCAGAGTGCGCTGCAGAACGTCGAAGACGAGATCCAGCTGGCGCGCCGCTACTACAACGGCTCGGTGCGCAACCTGAACACCGCGGTCGAGAGCTTCCCCTCCAACGTCGTCGCCAACGCCTTCAAGTTCGAGAAGGCGGAATATTTCGAGCTGGAGAACGAGGCCGACCGCGCCGTGCCTTCGGTAAAGTTCTGATTTCAGCTCCAGCATGAGCATCGAGCGCTTGGCCACCCCCCTCCCATCCTCCCCCACAAGGGGGGAGGTGCAAGGCGGTGATCGTGACGCTATCGGGCCCAAGCACCGGCCGGCACCTCCCCCCTTGTGGGGGAGGACGGGAGGGGGGTGGCGGCGAGCGCTGACTCTCGTCATTGCGCTCCTCACCCTGATTTTCGCCCTCCCCGCCAGCGCGCGGGAAGCCATAACCTCGTTCTCGTCCGCCATCACCCTCAACATCGACGGTTCGGTCGATGTCATCGAGACCATCGAGGTCAACGCCGAGGGTTACGAGATCCGTCGCGGCATCTTTCGCGACATCCCGCTCGTCCTGATCAATCCGGACAACTCGCGCCTGCGCTCCACCCTTACGGTGAAGACGGTGCTGCGCGATGGCCGCGCCGAGCCCTATTCGCTGGAGAACCTCGCCGCCGGCTTCAAGCGCATCCGCATCGGCGACGCCGATGTGCTGCTGAGCTACGGCAAGCACAAATACACCATCCACTATTCGATGAGCCGGATGGGCCGGAGCTTTGCCGACCATGACGAGCTCTACTGGAACGCCACCGGCAACTACTGGAACTTTCCGATCGATGTAGCAGTCGCCTCGATCACCCTGCCCAAGGGCGCGCTGATCGACCGGCTGATCGGCTATACCGGCGCGCCCGGCTCGACCGAGCAAGCCGTCAACATCACACGGACTTCGGAGAACACCGCGACCTTCCGGGCGAACCGGCCGCTCGCCTCGGGCGAAGGACTAAGCGTCGCAGCATCGTTTCAGAAGGGTATTCTGGCGGAGCCACAGGGGTTGGACCGGCTGCTCTACTGGCTGAGCGACCACCGCGACATCGTGGCCCCCGGCATCGCGGTGGGACTGGTGCTGCTCTACAATCTCATTGCCTGGGGCGCGGTCGGGCGTGACCCGAAGAAGGGCACGATCATCCCGCTGTTTCACCCGCCCCAGGGATTCTCGCCGGGGCTCGCCGAATATGTCGACGGCATGGGCTGGCAGAAAGGCGGCTGGACCGCCTTCACCGCCTCGATCTTCGACCTCGGCGTCAAGGGGCTGGTGAAGATCGACAACCCAGGCAAGACCTTGAGCGTAACGGTGACCGGCAAGGCGCCGCCCGACGACCTCGGGGCGGCCGAGCGGCTGCTGTTCGATTACTTCCGTTCGCAGGGCAAGGTAACCGTCAACACGACCACCGGCCCCAAGCTCAATGAGACGCGCGGGCAGTTCGTTTCGGCCATCGAAACCGAGAACCGCCTGGTCTATTTCCGCAACAATACCGGTTACGTCGTGATCGGTGTCGCCTTCTCGGCGCTGCTGCTGCTTGCCATGGTGGTGCTCGACCTGATCGATCCGGTGACGCTGGTGTTCGCGGGGGTCGGCGCCCTTTTCCTCGGCATTTTTGCCGGTATCCTCAGGGGGTTCTGGTCCAGCCCGATCATCGCCAAGATCATTATCGGCGTCTGGGTCGTCATCTTCGGCGGCAACCTGTTGGGCGCCGCGTCGAGCTTTCTCAGCGATTTCCGGCCAGACATGGCGCTGATCGGCGCCGCCTCGATCATTTTCATCAACGTGGTGTTCGCCGTGCTGATGCGGGCGCCCACCGTGCAGGGCCGCAAGGTCATGGACCAACTCGACGGCTTCAAGATGTACATGAACACCGCCGAGAAGAACCGGCTGAACATGACGAACGAACCGCCGATGACGGTGGAACGGTTCGAGCGCATCCTGCCCTATGCCATTGCGCTCGGCGTCGAAAAGCCGTGGTCGGAGCATTTTGAGGCAGAGCTCGCCCGCAACGCCGTGGCGGATGCCCGGGGCAGCAGCTACGCACCGGGCTTCTATAGCGGACGCGACTGGTCGAGCAGTTCAGGTGGCTTTGCCAACTCGGTGTCGTCGGTCGCGTCCGGCATGAGCGCCGCGATGGTCGCGGCACAGCCGAGCTCTTCGTCCGGCTCGGGCTTTTCCAGCGGCGGCGGTGGCGGCGGTGGTTCCGGAGGCGGCGGTGGTGGCGGCGGCGGCGGCGGTTGGTAGCGGGCCCCAACCCCGCAATGGACAATCTCCCCTGCCCTTGCTAGGCAAACCGCGCTTTCAAACGCCCGGTTAAGAGATGCCCGAACTCCTCGTCGAACTGTTCTCGGAAGAAATCCCTGCGCGCATGCAGCGCAAGGCAGCCGAGGATCTGAAGAAGGCCGTGACCAATGCGCTGGTCGATGCGGGCCTCGTCTACGAGGGCGCCAAGGCGTTCGTCACGCCGCGCCGGCTGGCGCTGACCGTGACCGGGCTGCCGGCCCGTTCGCCAGATACGCGCGAAGAGCGCAAGGGCCCCCGCGTCGGCTCACCGCAGCAGGCGATCGACGGCTTTCTGAAGGCGGCCGGGCTCGGCTCGATCGCCGAGGCCAAGATCGAGAGCGACCCCAAGAAGGGTGAGTTCTACGTCGCCCATATCGACAAGGCGGGCGCCGAAGCCACCGACATCCTCGCCGCGCTGCTGCCCAAGGTGATCACCGGCTTCGACTGGCCGAAATCCATGCAGTGGGGCAATGGCGGGCTGACCTGGGTGCGGCCGCTGCGCGCCATCACCGCCACCTTCGGCACCGACAATGACGAGCCCGTGGTCATTCCATTCAAGTCGAACACCGTCGCTTCGGGCCAGACCACATTCGGCCACCGTTTCCTCGCCCCCGAGGCGATCCGGGTAAAGCGCTTCGACGATTACGTGCAGGCGCTGGAAAAGGCCAAGGTCGTGCTCGACATCGACCGGCGCAAGGAAATCATCAAGGCCGACGCCGACAACCTCGCCTTCGCGCAGGGGCTGACGGTCATCCATGACGAGGGGCTGCTCGAAGAAGTCGCCGGGCTCGTCGAGTGGCCGGTAGTAATGATGGGTTCGTTCGACCCGGCGTTCCTCGAAGTGCCCGAGGAAGTGATCATCGCCACCATCCGCGCCAACCAGAAGTGCTTCTGCCTGCGCGACAGCGCGGGCAAGCTGGCGCCGTTCTTCATCATCACCTCGAACCAGATCGCCGCCGATGGCGGCAAGACCATCGTCGCCGGCAACGAACGGGTGATCCGCGCCCGCCTGTCGGACGCCCGGTTCTTCTATCAGACGGACCTCTCGCTGCCGCTCGAGCACGGCCTGCCCAAGCTCGAGGAGAGTGTGTTCCACGCCAAGCTGGGCACGCAGTTCCAGCGCGTCGAGCGGCTGGTGAAACTTTCGGGCGAGATTGCGCCCAAGGTCGGGGCCAACCCCGAACTGGCCAAGCGCGCCGCGATGCTGGCCAAGGCCGACCTCACCACAGGGATGGTCGGGGAATTCCCCGAGCTGCAGGGCATCATGGGCCGCTACTATGCGCTGGCGCAGGGCGAGCCGCTGGCCATCGCCAACGCGATCGCCGACCACTACAAGCCGCTGGGCCCGACGGACCTGGTACCGGGCGAGCCGGTCGCCATCGCGGTGGCTTTGGCCGACAAGCTCGATACGCTCAAAGGCTTCTGGTCGATCGACGAAAAGCCGACCGGCTCGCGCGACCCGTTCGCGCTGCGCCGCGCGGCGCTCGGCGTCATCCGCATCGTCACCGACAACAACCTGCGTTTCCCGCTGGAGGTCGAGCCGGACCTGCTGAGCTTCTTCCACGATCGGCTGAAGGTGACGCTGCGCGATGCCGGCGCCCGGCACGACCTGGTCGACGCGGTGATCGGCAAGGACAGCAATGACATGCTGGAGATCACCGAGCGGGTCGAAGCGCTGTCGAAACTGCTGGGCTCGGAAGACGGCCGGAACCTGTTGGCCGGCTACAAGCGCGCCGCCAACATCCTCGCCGCCGAGGAGAAGAAGGACGGTCGGAGCTTTACCGCCCCGATCGATCCGGCGCGGCTGTCGCTCAACGAGGAAGCGGCGCTGGCCGAGGCCATCGCCTCGGTGGATGTCGCCGTCGCCGCCAAGGTCGCCGCCAACGACTATCGGGGCGCCATCACCGCGCTCGCCACGCTGCGCCAGCCGGTCGACAAGTTCTTCGAGGCGGTGCTGGTCAACGATCCAGACGCGGCGATCCGCGCCAACCGCCTGAGCCTGCTCACCAAACTGCGCGATACGATGCGGCAGGTGGCGGATTTCTCGAAGGTCGCGGGGTAAGTCCTCCCGCCCGTTCCGGCATTCGGCCGACATAGTTGGCCCAACTGATACAGACAGCCCCCTCCCGACCTCCCCCACAAGGGGGGAGGTGAAGGGTCGAGGCTCTGTCTTCGATCGTGCCAAACATGCCGGCGGGGCACCTCCCCCTTCATGGGGGAGGATGGGAGGGGGCCGTCTGCTGCAGTTCATCGCGATGACAACAGAACCTGCAGGCAACCCGGCTCTACCCGTTCCGGCCCCCTTGCCGCGGCCCGTGCATCCAAGAGCTCCCGAACGTTCGGGCTCGAGCGCGCTCTGGGGCCGCCCGCCGCTGACCGGTGCGGGGCGAGGCAGAACCTCGCCCCGCACCGGCTGGCTCTAGAGCCCGAACCTCACGTTACCGGCCTCGTCCATGGCGAAGCCGGGGTTCCAGGCGATCTCCCCCCAGGCGTGGTCGTCGGGGTCGGTGACGTAGCCGCGCAGACCGCCATGCGGAGGATTGTCCGCCGGACGGATGACGCGGCCACCGGCGGACGCCAGAGCCGCGATCAATGGAGCCACCTCCCGTTCGGTGGCGACGTTGTGGGCCAGGGGCGAAGGCACCCGGTGTCCGCAGGCCGGTGCGGTTCATGTCCGCTTCGAACTCGGCGGCAAGGAAGGTGCCGAGCACCACGCCGTTGAGCTGGTAGAAGATGATCACGTCACTTTCGTAGACCGGCGTCCAACCGAACCCCTCGACGTAGAAGCGCCGGGAGCGCGCAAGATCGGTGGTGCCGAGGGTGATGACGGAAACTGCAGGCTGCATTGGCCAAGACCTTTCGTTGCGCTGCTCCCCGATGGAGCAGCGTTCAAGGTCATGGGACTCAATCGCCGAAGCGAAGGCCAGGACCGCCGCAGCGGGACAGGGCCAACCGCACCTGCCTCTCCTTTTCTGACGCAAAGAGCCTAGCAGGCGGCGGCAGCCCGTCAACGCGGCCGGGTCGTCTCTCCACGGCTTTGTTCTTGTTCTGTTCTCGTGACGGTGCTATTCCTAATGGAACGTTACCCGCGGCGAGTCGCTTGAGGGTTTGGAGAACGGACATGCGGGTCAGCGCCCCCAATTTCGAGCAACTCGAGAAGCTGAGCGGTACGCGCGATGCGGACCTGATCGTGCGGCGCTATGTCGATCCGGCGCTCAATCGCGGGCGCGGCGCGCAGACCAACAAGGGCAGCCGTTTCGACCGGCAGAGCCGCGAAGAGTTCGACGATGGCTGGGGACAGGTCGAGGATTTGAAGCCGTTCGAAACCATCGAGCATGTCGAGCGCGCCCGGTCGATCATCACCCGCAACGAGAGCCCGGATATCGGCTTCGATCGTTCGATCAACGCCTATCGCGGCTGCGAGCATGGCTGCTCGTACTGCTTCGCGCGGCCGACGCACGCCTATCTCGGCCATTCGGCGGGGCTGGAGTTCGAGCGCGACATCTATGTGAAGGCCAACGCCGTCGACCTCTTGCGGCGCGAACTGGCCGACAAGCGCTACAAGCCCAAGCCCATCGCCATGGGTACCAATACCGACCCCTACCAGCCGGCCGAGCGCAAGCACAAGCTGACGCGCGGCATTCTCGAGCTGTTGCTCGAAACGAAGCATCCGGTGACCATCACCACCAAGTCGGCGCTGGTGGTGCGCGACCTCGACATCCTGAAGCCGCTGGCCGAGCTGAACCTGGTGCGTGTGGCGCTGTCGATCACCAGCATGGACCACATCCTGTCGCGCAAGATGGAGCCGCGCGCCTCGACGCCGGAAAAGCGTCTCGAAGCCATGCGGCTGCTGTCGGAGGCCGGCATCCCAACCACGGTGATGGCCGCGCCGATGATCCCGGCAATCAACGACATGGAACTCGAGCGCATCCTAGACGCGGCGGCGGCGCAGGGCGCGGTGGGCGCCAATGCCATCCTGCTGCGGCTGCCGGGCGAGGTGCGCGACATCTTCCGCGAATGGCTGCTGCGGCATTTCCCCGACCGGGTGAGCCACGTGATGAGCCTGGTGCGCGACACCCGCGGGGGCAAGGACAACGATCCGAACTTCGGCACGCGCTTCGTCGGCGAAGGGCCGTACGCCACACTGCTGCGCCAGCGGGTCGATCTGGCCAAGGCGCGCTACAAGCTCGACCGGCCGATCCCGCCGCTGCGCACCGACCTGTTCACGGCGCCGACGGTGGATGACGGGCAGATGAGCCTGTTCTGAGCGGGAACCGCGGCTCCCCCCTCTCTTGCAAAATCTAAGGCTTAGCCAAACGGCTAAACCTAAGATTTTGCTTTCTCCCCCGCCAAGGGGGAGAGTCCCGACTGATACTCCGATGCAAATGGAGGCCACCGCTCATCTCCCCCTTGGCGGGGAGAAAGCGAAAACTTGGGCTTAGCGCAGCTAAGTCCTTAGTTTTCGCCAGAGAGGGGGACGTGAAGCACGCGAATGCACGCGCCGACATCCACCGCGCTTTCGCCAATCTCAAGGCGTACGACGCCGAGGAAGAGGAAGTGACGCCGGTAACGCAGATGCCACTTGCCCCGCGGCCGTGCATGGCGATGCTTGAGGACATGCCGCCCGATTCGCCTGTCATCATCAGCAAGCCGACGCTCAAGTTCGAGCGCGCCGCCATCAGGCGTGGGGCGAAATTCGTCTGTGGCGTCGATGAGGTCGGGCGGGGTCCGCTGGCCGGGCCGGTGGTGGTCTCGGCGGTGATCCTCAACCATCGCAAGGTGCCCGAAGGGCTGAACGACTCCAAGGTGCTGAGCGCCGCCGAGCGTGAGGTGCTGTACGAGAAGATCATGGCCTCGGCGATCGTCTCGATCGCGGTGGCGCCTCCCTCGATCATCGCCGAGCTCAATATCCTCCAAGCCTCGCTGTGGGCCATGCGCAAGGCGGTGCTCGGCCTGCAGGTCAAGGCCGACCACATCCTCGTCGACGGCAACAAGCTGCCCAAGGACCTGCCCTGCCCCGGCGAAGCGATCGTCGGCGGCGATGGCCGGTCCGTATCGATCGCCGCCGCCTCGATCGTCGCCAAGGTGACCCGTGACCGGATGTGCCTGATCATGGACTGCGAAGAGCCGCATTTCGGCTTTTCGAGCCATAAGGGCTATGCCGCGCCGCAGCATCTCGAAGCGCTGACCACGCACGGCCCGGGCCGCCATCACCGGATGGATTTCGCCCCGTGTATCCAGGCGCAGCGGATGAAGACGATCGCCGCCTGAGGCGGTTGACAACCTATTCCTCCAATCCTCCGCCCACGTCATCGCCACACAGGCCCACAGTGCTTAAGGCACGTCGACTGCTCGGATCGTGTGCGAACTTGCCACCCCGCAGCGCCCCAAACTCGGTGTCATCCCTGCGAAAGCAGGCACCCAAATCGCAGCCGGCGCAGGTGGATGGATGGGTCCCTGCTTTCGCAGGGATGACAGCCGGCGGGTAGGCACCATGGCAGCTCGCACCAGAACCCCACCTCCGCGGGAATGACGCCTACGCCCGTTTGCGCGCCCAACCCGTATCCGCACCTTAACCTCTCGCTAACCTCGGAGCTTAAATCCCCTTTAACCCTAACGCCTTACAACCAACATTGTTAGTACTGCGTCAGGGTTCGAGTTATGTTGCGTACCGCGCGTATGGCGGCTTCCGCCAATGCGGAGGGGAGCCTGCTCCCCATCGACACCATCCTTGTGGGCGATTGCATCAAGCACATGAATGCCTTGCCGGCCGGCTCGGTTGACCTCGTATTCGCAGACCCGCCTTACAACCTGCAGCTGGACCAGGGCCTAACCCGGCCGGACCAGTCGCGCGTCGACGGCGTCGATGACGACTGGGACAAGTTCGACAGCTTTGCCCATTACGACATCTTCACCCGCGCCTGGCTGAAGGCGGCGCGGCGCATCCTGAAGCCGGATGGCGCGATCTGGGTGATCGGCTCGTATCACAACATCTTCCGCGTCGGCGCGGCGCTGCAGGATCTCGACTACTGGCTGCTCAACGACGTGATCTGGCGCAAGGCCAACCCGATGCCGAACTTCCGCGGCACCCGGTTCACCAATGCGCACGAGACGCTGATCTGGGCGGCGAAGGATCGCGACAGCCGCGTCACCTTCAACTACGAGCAGATGAAGCAGGCCAATGACGACGTGCAGATGCGCTCGGACTGGCTGTTCCCGATCTGCACCGGCGCCGAACGGCTGAAGGACGCCGACGACGAAAAGCTGCATCCGACGCAGAAGCCGGAGGCCCTGCTCTATCGGGTGATCAGCGCGACGACCAAGCCCGGGGATGTGGTGCTCGACCCGTTCTTCGGCACCGGCACCACCGGCGCCGTAGCCAAGAAGCTCGGCCGTCACTTCATCGGCATCGAGCGCGAAGACACCTATATCGCCGGGGCGCTGAAGCGCATCGCCTCGATCCGCCCGCTCAGTGCGGCGACCATCGAGACGGCAGTGCCCAAGCGTGCGGCGCCGCGCGTCGCCTTCGGTTCGCTGGTCGAAATGGGGCTGATCGCCCCGGGCACCGAACTCTATGACGATCGCCAGCGCTGGAGCGCCCTGGTGCGCGCCGACGGCTCGCTGGTCTCGGGCGACCACATGGGCTCGATCCACCGGGTGGGTGCGCTGGTGCAAGGCGCCGAGGCCTGCAACGGCTGGACCTTCTGGCACGCCCGGCAAGGCAGCCGGCTGGCGCCGATCGATGATTTCCGCAGTCAGGTGCGGGCGCAGATGGAACGACTTTCGGCCTGAATCTGACCTCCAATTCAACTCAGGCTGCGCTCGCCGCCGGCTCCTCAGGAGCCGGCGGCTTTCATTTTTCTGTCCATTGCAACCCGGCGGCCGCCAACACCTTGCGGAACACGCTCGGCAGCGCCTCGGCGTCGAGCTCGCGCGGATCGGCCCACCAGCCGGCCTTGAGCTCTCGCGGCTCCGGCACCACCGCCGACCACACCTCCAGTTCAAGCCGGAAATGGGTGAAGACGTGGACCACCTGCCCGTGATGGCGCCAGTCCGAGGCGATCGGATGGACCACGGCCCGCTTGTCGGACGTCCAATCGGAGACCGGCGTCTCGGTCATCTGCGCCAGCAGCCCCGTCTCGGCCCGGGTCTGCAGGTACACATCGCCATCGGCGTCGCGCATGACGAAGGCGTGCCCGTAACGGGTCGGGCGGTCGGCTTTTTCGGGCTTCACCGGATAGAGCAGCGGCTCGCCCCTGGCGCCGCGGCAGCCCGGCTGCAGCGGACAGAGCATGCAGCTGGCATTGCGCGGGGCGCAGATGGTGGCGCCGAGATCCATCAGCGCCTGGGCGAAATCGCCGGCGCGCTCGGGCACCGCTGCCTGCACGGTGCCGCGCACCAGTTCCTTGGCGTCACGCACCGGGACCTCGAGCGCCAGATAGCGCGCCACCACCCGATCGACATTGCCGTCGACCACCGCCACCGGCTCATCGCCGGTGATCGCGGCAATGGCCGCCGCGGTGTAGGGGCCGACGCCCGGCAGGGTCAGCAGTTCGGCCGCACTGGTCGGAAAGCGGCCGTCGAAGCGCTCGACCACGGCCCTGGCGCAGGCGTGAAGGTTGCGGGCTCGGGCGTAGTAGCCGAGCCCTGCCCACTCGACCAGCACCGCCTCGAGTGGCGATGCGGCGAGATCGGCGACCGTCGGCCAGAGGTGGAGGAAACGCGCGTAGTAGCGGCCGACGGCGGCGACCGTGGTCTGCTGCAGCATGATTTCGCTGAGCCAGACCCGGTAGGGGTCGGCGACGACACCGCGGGCGCGGTCGGCAGGACCGACGCGCCAAGGCAGGGTGCGGGCATGCCGGTCGTACCAGGCGAGCACGGCGGCGGCATCGAGCGGCACGGGGTTTTGCTGGGGCGCGGCTTTTGACATGATAGGGCGCAGAGATGGCGCGCCGCAGCGGCGGGCGCAAGCGGTGGCGGGAAGTTGTTACCAGTGGCGGACAAGCCGAAATCGAAAGCCAATGACGATGCACCGCCCAGGCGGCTGAACCGCGCTGTCGGCGTGGCGGAAGCCCTGGGCGGAGTGCTCGACCCCGCGTTGAAGAAGCGCGGCTTCGCCAGCCGGGATATCCTCTCCCATTGGCCGACCATCGCGCCGGCGCCCTATGACAAGGTGACCCGCCCGGACAAGCTGAGCTGGCCACGCGGCGAAAAGGGGGCCGAGGGGGCGACGCTCTATCTGCGCTGCCACCCCGGCCATGCGCTGGCGCTGTCGCATGAGGGCCAGCGGGTCGCCGCCTCGATCAACCGCTACTATGGCTACTTCCTCGTCGGACAGGTGCGGCTCAGCGCCGAACCGTTCGTGATCGAAGACGAGGTGCCGCAGACGGTGCCGGCGCTGCCGGAAGTGACCCGCGCGAGGATCAGCCGCACGGTCGAACGGGTGAGCGACCCCGGCGTGCGCGATGCGCTCAGACAACTGGGCCAGGCGATGGCTCGGAGAAAGAGCAAATGATCGAAGTCTGTTCCGCATTGCCATTCGAGCGCAGCTCTGACGGCCTTCGCTCCACAAATCGCCCCACTGGAGCAATTTTCCCTGCCGGACCTCGCGAAGTGTTCATCGCCGGTTGTGCTTGTCCCGCCTAAGTTGGGCGCGATATAGGGCGATCAACGAAAACGGAGAAAAACTCGTGGCCAACCGTCGCAACCTTCTCGTGGGCTCGGGCGCAGCAGTTGCTGCGGCAGCCGTGGGCACCAGCTTCAGCGCGCTGTTCGGCGCCACCAGCGCCCTCGCCCAGCAGTTCGACCAGGCCAAGTTGATGGCGCCGGCCGGCGGCGTCGCCGACCACCCGCTCGGGCCGGCCGATGCCAAGGTGACGCTGATCGAGTACCTGTCGCCGACCTGCCCGCACTGCGCGGCGTTCACCAATACGGTCTACCCGCAGCTCAAGGCCGAGTATATCGACACCAACAAGATCCAGTTCATTCCGCGCCCGTTCATGCGCAACGTGCTGGATGCGGTGGTGTTCATGCTCGCCGAGGCGGCGGGCGCCGACAAGTACCACGAGGTGATCGACACCTTCTTCAAGACCCAGGACACCTGGGCTGCGTCGAACACGCCGAACGACGCCATCTTCGCCATCGCCCAGCAGCTCGGTTTTACCAAGGAAACCTACGACGCCGCCTTGACGAATCAGGACCTGTTCAAGGGACTGGAGGCGGTGCGGGACCAGGCGCTGGACGAGTTCAAGCTCCAGGGCACGCCGACGTTCTACATCAACGGCAAGATGCTGACTGGAGAAAACTCGTTTGAGGCTCTCAAGGCCGAAATCGATCCGCTGCTCTCCTAACGCGCTGCCCGATCGGGGCGCGCGATGAAATTCACGCGCCTCAAGCTGCACGGCTTCAAATCCTTCTGCGACCAGACCGAGCTCTATCTGGAGCCCGGTCTGTCCGGCGTGGTGGGACCGAACGGCTGCGGCAAGTCCAACCTCGTCGAAGCGCTGCGCTGGGTGATGGGGGAAAGCTCGTACAAGGCGATGCGCGCCTCGGGCATGGACGACGTGATCTTTTCCGGCTCGGGCAGCCGGCCCGGCCGCAACACCGCCGAAGTCACCCTCGTTCTCGACAATTCCGACCGCACTGCCCCCGCTCCGCTCAACAGTGCCGACGTGCTGGAAGTCACGCGGCGGATCGAGCGTGAGCAGGGCTCGGTCTATCGCGTCAACGGCAAGGAAGTGCGGGCCCGCGACGTCCAGTTGCTGTTCGCCGACGCCTCGACCGGCGCCCATTCCCCTGCGCTGGTCCGCCAGGGCCAGATCGGCGAGCTGATCGCCGCCAAGCCGCAGCAGCGACGCGCGCTGCTCGAAGAGGCGGCCGGCATTTCCGGGCTCCACTCCCGCCGGCATGAAGCCGAACTCCGGTTACGTGCGGCGGAACAGAATCTGGAACGCGTCGACGACGTCATCGCGCAGGTCGAGCAGCAGCTCGAAACGCTGAAGCGGCAGGCGCGGCTGGCCGTGCGCTACCGCGCGCTCAGCGGCGACATCCGCAAGGCCGAAGCGACGCTGTTCCACATTCGCTGGATCGCGGCGCGGTTCAACGAAAGAGACGCCGAGGCGGCGCAGGCCAAGCTGGTGCGCGAGCTGGCAGAAGCCCAGCATGTCGAACTCGAAGCGCAGAAAGTGGTGTTCCTCGCCGACAAGGCGCTGGCGCCGCTGCGCGAGAAGGAAGCTGCCGCGGGCGCGGTGCTGCAGCGGCTGACCATTCTCGCCGAGCAACTCGACAGCGAAGCGCGCCGCGCCGAGGCGCGGCTCAATGAGCTGGGCGAGCGGCTGCAGCAGATCGAGCAGGACGCGGTGCGCGAACGCGCACTGGTCGGCGAAAGCGACGAGGCGCTGGCGGCGGCCGCCGAGGAGCGCGCACAGCTCGAGGCAGAAGTCGGCGACGAGCAGCAGGCGCTCGGGGCGGCGCGGACAGCTATGGAAGCGGCGCAGAACGCCGTCGCCGAGGCCGAAGGCGAAGCCCGGACGGCGGCCGATGCGCTGGCGCAGTTGCGGGCGCGACGTGGCGCGGCCGAGCGCAGTGTTGCCGAAGCGCGCTCGCGGGTGATCCGACTCGAAACGCAGATCGCCGATGTGGCGCGCGAAGCCGAGCACCTCGCCCGGACGCTCGGAGCCGACGCGACACTGAATTCCAGACGCGAAGCGCTGGAAGCCGCGCAGGACAATGCCAGGGCCGCGGAGGCCGCTGCCGTCGGCGCCGAGACCGCAGCCGCCGCGGCGCAGGCTGCCGTCGACGCATTGCGCCCGGAGCTGCAACAGATCGAGGCGGCGCTGAACCGGCTGGAAGCCGAAGCACAGACGCTGAGTCGCATCCTCAACCATGGCGGCGCGAGCAAGTGGCCTGCAGTGGTCGACCAATTACAGGTGGCGCCCGGCTACGAAACGGCGCTTGGCGCGGCGCTGGGCGACGATCTCGACGCCTCGTCCGACGCGGCTGCGCCCTTGCACTGGGCCGGCACCGCCTCGCGCGGCGACGCCGCGCTGCCGGCGGGCGCCACGCCGCTGTCGCAATTCGTCTCGGGTAGCCCGTTGCTGAAGCGCCGGCTGGATCAGATCGGGCTGGTCGAAGCGGCGGACGCCGCACGACTGATGGCCGAGCTGCAGCCCGGCCAGCGCCTGACCACCAGGGCCGGCGGGCTGTGGCGCTGGGATGGCTTTGTTGCCGCCGCCGACGCGCCGACCGCGGCAGCGGAACGATTGGCGCAACGCAACCGGCTGGCGGAACTCGAAGCCGAAGTCGAACAAGTGCGCGCGCGGCGCAACAGCCGGCGCGCCGATGCCGCGACGCTGAGCGAAGCGCTGGATAATGCCCGCACCGACGAGCGCCAGCAGCGCGAGACGTGGCGCAACGCGCAACGCGAGATCACCGTGGCACAAGGCGAGCTGGACAAGGCGCAGCGCGCCATCAGCGAACTGGCAGCCCGCCAGGTGGCGCTCGACGAAACCCGAGCCCGGCTCGACGCGAACTTGGCGGAGGCCGCGACAGCGGCCGAGGAGGCAGAGCTTCTGCTGATAGAGACCGGCGATGAGACGGAAGCGTCTGCGCTGGCGGCGACACGCCAGTCGGTGCTTGGCGAGCTGCGTGAGCAAGCCGATCAGGCCCGAATGAAGCTCGGCGGCTTCGAGACCGCGGCACGGATGCGCAACTCGCGGCTCGCCCAGATCGCCACAGACATTGCCGCCTGGTCCCGTCGTCGCGACGGCGCTGCGAGCCAGCTGGCGACGCTGGACGCCCGCACTGCCGAGGTCCGCGAACAGTTGGTGGCGTTGCAGGCCTCGCCCGAAAGCCTCGCCGAGCGACGGCGTACACTCGAGGACGAGATCGCCGTGGCGCGCGAGGCGCACCAGGCAGCGACCGACGCGCTCAGTATCGGCGACACGCGGCACCGCGAGGCGGACAAGGCGCAACGGCTGGCGCATGATGCGCTGTCCGGCTTCCGGGCCGAGCTGGCGCGGGTCGAGGAACGGATCAAGGGGCTCCTCGCGCAGCGCCACCAGATCGAGCGGCAAGTGCACGAGACACTCGGCATCGAGGCCGCCCAGACCGCGCAACTGGCCGGGATCAGGCCTGAGCATGCCTTGCCGGCCGAGGCGCAGGTCGAATCGCAGGTCGATCGGCTGAAGGCGGAGCGCGAGCGGCTGGGTGGAGTGAACCTGGGCGCCGAGAAGGAATCCGAAGAGGTTCGCGAGAAGCTCGACCTGATGGTCACCGACCGCGACGACCTGATCGCGGCGATCGCCAAGCTGCGGGCCGGCATCCAGAGCCTCAACCGCGAAGGGCGGCAACGGCTCAATGAGGCGTTCGAGAGGGTCAACGCGCACTTCCAGGAGCTGTTCACCTCGCTGTTCGGCGGCGGCACGGCCGAGCTGCAATTCGTCGAAAGTGACGATCCGCTGGAGGCTGGGCTCGAGATCCTGGCCCGCCCCCCTGGCAAGAAACCGTCCACCATGACGCTGCTGTCGGGCGGCGAGCAGGCGCTCACCGCCATGTCGCTGATCTTTGCGGTGTTCCTCACCAACCCAGCGCCCATCTGCGTGCTCGACGAGGTCGATGCGCCGCTCGACGACGCCAATGTGGAGCGCTTCTGCAACCTGCTCGACATGATGACCCAGCGGACCGAAACCCGGTTCCTGGTGATCACCCACAATCCGATTACCATGGCCCGGGTCGACCGGCTGTTCGGTGTCACCATGGCCGAGCGCGGGGTCAGCCAGTTGGTCTCAGTCGACCTCAAGGGCGCCGAGGCAGCGGTGCGGGCGGCGAGCTGACGCCCCATCCTTGCCGCAATAGTGGCGGCCAGAGTCGCGATGACTCAATGTCACACCTCCTTTGGTCGGATAAACTTCCTTATTTATCAACATGTTAGCAGTGTGTTCACAGCCTTGACACTGGTGGGGGGCGCCACTATGTTGCCCGCGACTTCGAGGGGCTCCAGTTCCAATTTAGGCCCGGAGGCGCAGGGGATAGCGGGATGGCACAGTCGCGCAACACCAAGCGTCCACCGAGTGGTGAACGGCCGGGAGCCCTGACCTCGGATCTGGCGGCACGGATCAAGCGTGCACAGGCCTCCGAGGAAGCGCCGGGGGACGCGGAACTCTCCGCAGCCAACCGGAACTTTTCCGGGTGGAACCGCGGTATGCGGCTCGGCACGGAATTTATTGCGGCCATCCTGGTCGGCGCGGGTATCGGTTACCTGCTCGATCTGGGGCTGAAGACCGGTCCCTGGCTGATGCTGGTGATGTTGCTGGTCGGCTTTGCGGCGGGCGTGCTCAATGTGGTGCGTTCCGCGGCGGAAATGAACCGGGCGGCGCCGCCGCCCACGGCCGCAATGCGCGTGCCGGACGACGAAGAAGACGAGTGAAGGCTCAGAGCCTAAAGGGAACAGCAGTTGGCCGATCCGAATAAAGTCGACCCGATCCACCAGTTCCAGATCACCGATATCGTCTCCTTCGGTGAAGGCGGCATCTCCTTCACCAACTCAGCCCTGTTCATGGTGCTGTCGGTTGGCGTGATCGCCCTCTACCTCCTGCTCTCGACGCAGAAGCGCAGCCTGGTGCCGAACCGGGTGCAGCTGATCTCCGAGATGCTCTACGAGTTCGTCGCCAAGATGGTATCGGACTCGGCCGGCAAAGCCGGCATGAAGTTCTTCCCCTTCGTGTTCTCGCTGTTCATGTTCGTGCTCGTCGCCAACATGTTCGGCATGATCCCGTTCTTCTTCACCTTCACCAGCCACATCATCATCACCTTCGCGCTGGCGCTGCTGGTCTTCGTGGTGGTGATCGTCTACGGCGTCTACAAGAACGGGCTGAAGTTCTTCAAACTGTTCGTGCCGTCGGGCGTCCCCGGCTACGTGCTCCCCATCGTGGTGCCGATCGAGGTCGTGTCCTTCCTCTCGCGCCCGATCTCGCTGTCGGTTCGTCTCTTCGCCAACATTCTGGCCGGTCACATCACCCTCAAGGTGTTCGCGGGCTTCATCGTGACGCTGGGCGGCCTGGGCTTCCTCGGCTGGCTCGGTGCGCTGCTGCCGCTGATCATGACCGTGGCGATCACCGCGCTCGAATTCCTCGTGGCGGCCCTGCAGGCCTACGTCTTTGCAGTGCTGACCTCGATGTACATCAATGATGCGATCCATCCCTCGCATTAAGGACCAACCCCCAATCGGCGCGCCGCTGACCGGTTCGTCAAAGCAGTTCTCAAAGGAGAGACGTTATGGATGCTGAAGCAGCAAAGTTTATCGGTGCGGGTATCGCTGCCGTCGGTATGGCCGGTGCCGCCATCGGCGTGGGCAACATCTTCGGCAGCTTCCTGTCGGGCGCCCTGCGCAACCCGGCCGCGGCTCAGGGCCAGTTCGGTAACCTGATTTTCGGTTTCGCCGTGACCGAAGCTCTGGGCATTTTCTCGTTCCTGATCGCCCTCCTGCTGCTGTTCGCAGTCTGATTTCGCGACAGGCGGCGTAACGCGCCGACTGGAGCGCATCCAGGAAAAGTTGCAGACTTTTCCGGTTCGGAGGCGCGACGTGAAATAAGCATGGGCTCCGGGTTTCGATCCGGGGCTTTAACGGCCGCAAAAGGGTTTCGAGATGGCGGGTGCTACCCAAGACATCATTATCGTGGCGCAGGCCGAAAGCGGCGACGCGCTCCAAGAAGGCCAGGTGATTGCACCTGCCGAGGAGCATGCCGCCGAAGGTGAGCATGCCGCACCGGCCGACGCCCATGGCGCGACCGATACGCACGCTTCGACCGAGGCGCATTCGGAGGTGTTTCCGCCCTTCGATCCGGCGAGCTTCGGCGGCCAGCTCCTGTGGCTCGCCATTACCTTCGCGGCGCTGTATTTCCTGATGAGCCGCGTGGCCCTGCCCCGCATCGGCTCGATCCTCGAAACGCGCCGTACCCGTATCGAAGGCGACCTGAAGGAAGCCGAGCGGCTCCGCCAGGAGACCGAGAAGGCGGCCGCTGCCTATGAAGCAGCGCTGGCCGAAGCCCGCAAGAATGCCCACGGCATCGCCGAGGAAACCCGCGCCGGGATCAAGGCCGACATCGACGGCCGCCGGGCCGACGTGGAGGCCGGGCTCGCCAAGCGCGTGGCGGCGGCGGAAGCCCGCATCCAGGCGGACAAGGACGCAGCGCTCGGCAATGTCGGCAGCATCGCGGCCGAGACGGCTCAGGCGCTGGTCGCCAAGATCTCCGGCAGCGTGACCGCGGCGGAAGCCAAGGCCGCGGTTGCCGCGGCTGCGAAGGAGTAAGGGCAAATGTGGAGCTTCGGGTTCGACGCCACCACCGGCGCCACCATCTGGGCGACCATCGCGCTTGTCATCTTCATCGGCATCGTCGTCTATTTCGGCGTGCCCAAGACGATCGGCAAGATGCTCGACGACCGCATCAAGAAGATCGAGACCGACCTCGCCGAGGCCGAGGCGCTGCGCGCCGAAGCCAAGGCCCTGCTCGAGGACTACTCGCGTCGCCGCGAAGAGGCCGAGAAGGAAGCCGAGGACATCGTCACCGCCGCCCGTGAAGAGGCGTTCCGGCTGACCGCCGAGGCCAAGTCCTCGCTGGAAGCCATGGTGGCCCGTCGCGAGAAGGCCGTGGCCGACAAGATCGCCCAGGCGGAAGCCCAGGCCGTGTCGGAAGTGCGGGCCCGCTCGGCGGACCTGGCTGTCGCCGCCGCCCGCGTGCTGCTCGAAAAGCAGGTTGCGACCAAGGGCGATGTGCTGGTCGACCAGGCCATCAAGGAGGTGGCTGCCCGGCTGAACTAAGGTTCGGTTTCAGTGCTGAAGGTTTGAAATGCCCGCGCAAGCGGGCATTCTCTTTTGGGCGGTTCACTGCGGCGGGTATAGCTCTCAAGGGGGAGGGTGTCCGCTCGTGCTTGGGGCACGATCGAGCCAAGTGCACCACGCCCACCTCCCCCTTGACGGGGGAGGCAAGCGGAGCTTGGGAGCAAAGCGACCTAGCGTAGCTCGGAGGGGGTGCGAGGGCGCCTCGATGCGCGTGGCGCGCCCCTGCCCTGAGCCAACATCCAGTACCCCGCACACCCCACCCCAACCCTCCCCGCCACGGGGATGGTGTCCGCTGGTGTTTGCGGCACGATCCAGACAAAAGCCCGATGACGGGGGAGGCTAGCGGAGCTTGGGAGCAACGCGACGTGGCGGAGCCCGCAGGGATGCGCCACTTACCCCTTCGCCACGCCTGGCAGGCGCGGCCAGAAGAAGCCGGTCTGGGCGCGATAGCTGGCATAATCTTCGGCCATCGGCGTGCGCGAGAACTTCTTCTCCTCGCCGAGCGCCGCGAGCACATAGATCACGGTGATCACCAATAAGGGGATGATCGACCACAGCGACCAGGTGGCGATGGCCCAGCCGATCCAGAAGATCAGGTAGGAGGTATAAAACGGATGCCGGAGGTAACGGTACGGACCCGAGGTGACGAGGCCATGCGGATTCTGCACGTCGAAGGCCATCTTCAGGCGTGCCGCGCGCGAGGCCTTGATCGCCGCCCAGAACAGCCAAAGCGCCAGGCACTCGATCAGCAAGCCGACTAGCGAGGCGAGCCAGGGCTGGCTCTCGATCCACAACAGCGCCGTATAGATGGCCGCGGTGGTGAGCACCACTACCGAGATGACCACGGTGCCGGTCGGCATTCTGGGGGAGTTGAAATGCGCCTTCAGCGACCAACTGTACTGCGCGATGACCGACAGGCTGACCGCACTGACGATCAGATCCAGCACCAAATCCATCGCTATTCCCCCATGACGCTATCGGCTCGGTGGTCACGCTACGTAGGGTTCCGCCGCTGCACAAGTCGCAGTTGTGCAACGACACTGTGCATCTCGATAAAATGCGAGGTTTTCGCCTCAGCGTTGCTTCACCGTGCTGATTGACCGGGGCGTAGTGAGTATCTGGCAGAGTCCTATCCTGAATACAGGACAGCCTGACGATGACGATCTACCACAGCACGGTGCAGACCCGCTCTGCCTCGATCCGCCTGAGCGAAAGCGATGGCGGCGGCGCGCCGTTGCTCCTGCTCCACGGGTCGGGTGCTTCCCGCAAGGTGTTCAGCAAACAGTTCAACAGCCCGCTGGCCGAGCGCTATCGGCTGATCGCGCTCGACCTGCCGGGGCACGGCGCATCGGGCGATGCAGCGTCTCCAGCCGACTATGGCATCGATGGGCTGGCCAGCACCGTGGCCGAAGTGCTGGAGCACAAGGGCATCGACTCCACGGCGGTGATGGGTTGGTCACTGGGTGGCCATGTCGGCATCGAATTGATGGCTCGCCATCCCCCGGTAACCGGACTGATGATCGTCGGCACGCCGCCGGTCGGCCGCGGGCCGGTGGCCATGTTGCGCGGCTTTCAGACCAACCTCGACCTGCTGCTGGCAACCAAGGAACAGTTCAGCGAACGCGACGCGCAGCGCTTCTATGAGATGTGCTACCACGGGGCCGGCGAGCCGACCTTCCTGCAGTCGATCCGCCGCGCCGATGGCCGAGTGCGTGTCGCCGTCTCGCGCAGCCTGTTGCGCGGCGAAATTGCCGACCAGAAGCTCGCCGTCGAGCAGGCGACCGTGCCGATCGCCGTGGTCAATGGCGAGAACGAGCCGGTGGCGCGGCTGAGCTACGTCGCCGGCCTCGAGTACCGCACCCTGTGGCGCCATGTTTGCCACGTCATCGCCGACGCCGGACATGCACCGTTCTGGGACCAGCCAGAGCAGTTCAACCAGTTGCTGGGGGATTTCGCAGCCGATGTGGCGGCGAGGCCCCTCGCCGCCCCGGCACCGGCGGCGGAGACTACTCCGCCGCCTCAGGCAGCGGCTCCTGCCGCTCCCACTTCAGCACCGGCGAGCGCGCGGCGCGGGTCTCATCCAGGCGCCGGCGCGGTGCGTTCAGCGGCGCGCTGGTAAAGCGGGCCACGTTGCCGGCCCTGGCGTCGGTTGCCAGCTCCAGCATCACATCGCAAAAACGATCGAGCGTCTGCTTGCTCTCACTCTCGGTAGGCTCCACCAGCATGGCGCCGTGTACCACCAGCGGGAAGTACATGGTCATGGGGTGGAAGCCCTCGTCGATCAGCGCCTTGGCGAAATCGAGCGTCGACACCCCGGTGCCCTCGAGGAAGCTGTCGTCGAACAGCGCCTCATGCATACAAGGCTGGCCGGGGAACGGCACCGAGAACACCCGCTCGAGCCGCGCCTTGATGTAGTTGGCGTTGAGCACGGCGTCCTTGGCGGCTTGCGCCAGCCCGTCGCCGCCGTGGCTCAACATATAGATTAGGGCGCGAACATACATGCCCATCTGGCCGTTGAACGCGGTGATGCGGCCCAGGTGCTGGCCCTCGGCATGTTCGACCAGGGCAAGCTGGCCCTCGCCCTTTCTGACGAACGGCACCGGTGCAAACGGCGCCAACGCGGCCGACAGGACCACCGGACCGGCGCCCGGACCACCGCCGCCATGCGGGGTGGAGAAGGTCTTGTGCAGGTTGATGTGCATGGCGTCGATGCCGAGATCGCCCGGCCGCACCACACCCATGATGGCGTTGAAGTTGGCGCCGTCGCAGTAGAAGAAGGCGCCGGCCTCGTGCACCGCGGCGGCGATGTCGATCACCTCGGGCTCGAACAGCCCGCAGGTATTGGGGTTGGTCAGCATGATCGCCGCGACGTCGGGCGACAAGGCGGCCTTCACCGCCTCGACGTCGACGGTGCCGTCGTCGCGAGCGGGAACGGCCTTGACCGAATAGCCGAGAAAGGCCGCGGTCGCCGGATTGGTGCCGTGGGCGCTCTCGGGAACGAGAACGATCTTGCGGTGCCCCTGCCCCGCCGCCTCCTGCGCCGCCTTGATCGCCATCATGCCGGCCATCTCGCCATGCGCCCCCGCCTTGGGGGTGAGGCACACGGCGGCGGTGTTGGTCAGCGTCATCAGCCAATGCGCCAACTCGTCCATCAGGGCGAGGGCGCCCTGCACGGTCGAGACCGGCTGCAGCGGATGGATGTCGGCAAAGCCGGCCAGCCGCGCCATCTTCTCGTTGAGGCGCGGGTTGTGCTTCATGGTGCACGAGCCGAGCGGATACATGCCGCTGTCGATCGAGTAGTTGAGGCGGCTCAAGCGCACATAGTGGCGCAGCGTCTCGGGCTCGGTGAGGCCGGCGAGGTCGATCTCGGACTTGCGTTCGAAGCCGCCGAGGAAGCTGCCGTCGATCGCCACATCCGGCAGGTCGACGCCGGAATGCTCGCGATCGCCGATCTCGAACAGCAGCGGCTCGTTGGGAAGCAGCGACGAGCCTGAGGTCGAGGTGAAGTCGGAGGTGCCGGCGGGCACGGCGGTGCCGACACCGGTGGGGCGGCCCTGGTTGTTCATGCTCATTGGACGTCCTCCGCAAGGGCGGCGTGGAGGCACTCGGCCAGCATCGCGATATCGTCGTCGGTGGTGAGTTCGGTCGCAGCGAGAACGATGAGATTCTCGCAAGCAGGATTATCCGGCTCGAGGCGGCTGACCGGCAGACCGGCAAGGACCTCCGCCTTGGCCAACATCTCGACCACCGGCGCGGCGGGCACCGGCAGGCGGATGGTCATTTCGTTGAAGAAGCTCTTGTTGAGCAGCTCCACGCCTGGGACGGTGCCGAGCATCCTCGCCAGCTTCACCGCATTGTGGTGGTTGAGCCGCGCCAGCTTCTTCAAGCCCGCCTCGCCGAGCAGCGACATGTGGATGGAAAAGGCGAGCGCGCAGAGGCCCGAATTGGTGCAGATATTGCTCGTCGCCTTCTCGCGCCGGATGTGCTGCTCGCGGGTCGAGAGGGTGAGGACAAAGCCGCGATTGCCGTCGGCATCGACGGTTTCACCGCAGAGCCGCCCCGGCATCTGGCGGATGAACTCCTTCCGCGTGGCCATCAGGCCGACATAGGGACCGCCGAAATTGAGGCTGTTGCCGATCGACTGGCCCTCGCAGACGACGATATCGGCGCCAAGCGCGCCCGGCGCTTCGATCAAGCCGAGCGACACCACCTCAGTCACCACGACGATCAGCAGCGCGCCTGCGGCGTGAGCGGCGTCGGCCGCGGCGCGGAGATCGCGCAGGTGGCCGTAAAAATCCGGGGTCTGGACGACGATCGCCGCCGTCTCAGCGTCGATACGGTTGAGGATATCGCCCTGCCCTTCCGGCGAGGGCGGGAGGCAGACGAGATCGGGGCCATCGCCGAGATAGGTGCGGACGACATCGCGGTAATGCGGGTGGAGGCCGCCCGAGAGAATGATGCGGTTGCGGCGTGTCAACCGACGCGCCATCAGCACCGCTTCCGCGGTGGCAGTCGAGCCGTCATACATCGAGGCGTTGGCCACCTCCATGCCGGTGAGGTGGGCCACCTGGGTCTGGAACTCGAACAGCATCTGGAGCGTCCCCTGCGAGACCTCCGGCTGATACGGCGTATAGGCGGTGAGCCACTCCGAGCGCTGGATCAGGTGGTCGACGCTGGCCGGCACATGATGCCGATAGGCGCCGGCGCCGATGAAGAACGGACCGTCGCCGGCAGCGTGGTTACGGCCGGCCAGCGCCTTCATCCTGGCTTCGACCAGGAACTCGGGCGCGTGGCGCGGCAGGTTCACCGGCTCGCGCAGCAGCGCGTGCGCGGGAACGCGGGCGAACAGATCCTCGGCGGTCCGGGCGCCGATGACGGCGAGCATGTCGGCCCGCTCGTGTTCGGAATGGGGGAGATAGCGCATCAGTTGGTTCCGATATGATTGAGTAAGGCCCCCTCACCCGCCGCTGTGCGGCAACCTCTCCCCCAAAGGGAGAGGTGGTGTCGGGGCGAGATCGTGCCACGCGTCACCTCTCCCTTGGGGGAGAGGTCGGCCCGCAGGGCCGGGTGAGGGGGCCTTCTCCAGCTCACTTGGTCAGTTCCGCGTAGGCCGCCGCATCCATCAGCCCATCGAGCTCGCCGGCATCATCGAGCTGGAGCTTGAAAATCCAGCCGTCGGCTTCGGGCGACGAGTTGATGAGGCCGGGCTCGCCGGAGAGCGCTTCGTTGACCGCGGTGACGGTGCCGGAGACCGGGGAATAAATCTCGGACGCTGCCTTCACCGATTCGACCACTGCCGCTTCGTCGCCGGCCTTCAGCTTCTGGCCGACCTTGGGCAGCTCGACATAGACGATGTCGCCCAGTTGCTCCTGCGCATAGGGGGTGATGCCCACGGTGCCGTCGGCAGTGATGTATTCGTGGTCCTTGGTGAACTTGGTCATTTGCTGGCCTTCCGGACATAGCGATGGGGAACGAATGGGGTGGCGACGGCTTCCGCCGGCTGGGCCTTGCCGCGCACCAGCACCTGCAACCTGGTGCCCGGCGCGGCGTGATCGGGCGGCACGAAGCCGATGGCGATGGCCCGGCTCAGGGTGGGGGCAAAGCCGCCCGAAGTGACGACGCCGATCTCGGCGCCGTACTGATCGAGGATGGCGGCGCCTTCGCGGGCCGGTGCGCCTTCGACGGTCAAGCCGACGCGAACCCGCTCGAGCACTCCGCCCAACTCGGCGAGGATGCGCTGCGCGCCAGGAAAATCGGCGGCCTCGCGGCGGCGCCTGGAAATGGCGAAGTTGAGCCCGGCCTCGACCGGCGAAATGGTCTCGTCGAGGTCGTGGCCATAGAGCGGCAGCCCGGCCTCGAGCCGCAGGCTGTCGCGGGCGCCCAGCCCGATCGGCTTGACCCGGGCGTCGGCCAGCAGCGTGTCCCAGAAAGCGGCAGCATGCTCGGGATCGACGAGGATCTCGAAGCCGTCCTCGCCGGTATAGCCGGAGCGGGAGATCACCAGCTTGGTGTTGCGCCAGTCGAACGAGCCATAATGCATGAAGCCGAGCTCGGCCGCGGCGGGCACGATGGCGTCGATCACCGCCGCGGCTTCCGGCCCCTGCAGCGCCAGCAGCGCGCAGTGGTCGGAGCGGTTGAGGGTGGCGCGGCCCAGCGCAGCGGTGGCGATGCGCTGGAAGTCGGCTTCCTTGGTGCCGGCGTTGACGACGATGTAGAGCGCTCCACCCCAGCCCTCGGCCGCCGGGCGGGCGATCATCAGGTCGTCATAGGTGCCGCCCTGGTCGTTGAGCAGCAGGGTGTAGCGGATCTGTCCGGGTTTCAGCCCCCTGATGTCGCCGCAGATAAGCGGCTCGACCACCTCGGCGACGGCGGCGTGTTCGGCTTCCCCATCCCCCGATTTGTCGTCGAGCACCAGGAAGCTGGGGCCCATATGCGAGACATCGAACAGGCCCGCATGCTCGCGGGTCCACTTGTGCTCGGCGATGATGCCGGCCGAATACTGCACCGGCAACGAATAGCCGGAGAACGGCACCATGCGGCCGCCCAGCGCAATATGCTTGTCGTTGAGGACTACAGTCTTGAGGTCGTCTGCCGGTTCATCGGCCATCGGGACACCGGGGGGCTCGTTGCACGACAACGCGCGAGCGAACGCCCTCGCGTCGGTGCCCCCTCTGTCCGCTAACCTGAGAGATTTCCTGACCGCCTATGGGTCAGTTGCTCCTTCGGTGAGGCGAGATCGCCTGCTTTCCAGAGTTCAGTTCGGCAGCGGTCCGGGTGCCTGAGAGTTTCCGGGGCGGTTGCTCCTTCGGCGCCGGTTCAAGACCGGACTCTCCCGCTGCTGAAGAATGCTAAGCCGGGTTTGCACGGCGAAGTCAATCGGAGACTACCCTGACCCACAAGGCCGCCGCTCCTCCACCGGGTGATTGCTGCGAGAACGAGAACCTCTGATTGCAGTGCCCGCCGCACCCTCCAAAAACGGAGATCCCCGCTTTCGCGGGGATGACACCGAGTTTGATCGCCTTCAAAGGGAACTCAGATTCAGGTGACGACAGTCGTCGTCCGCCTATTTGCTGTCGAAGCCGACCCAGATGACGATCTGCTCGCCGCCGGTATAGGGAATGGCGACGTTCTCGACCACCTTGACGAACTCTTCGGACTGGTTCGGCGGGGTGATGGTGACCGGGATCTCGTAGCGCTCCGAGAACAATGGTACTTCGTCGCGTTCGACGGCGAAGCGCACCGGGACGTTGACGTTGGTCTGGTTGCCGGCCGGACCGAGCAGCAGGCGGCCGACAATGCCCATCTTCACGGTGATCAGGCCATTCGACACCACGCAGTTGCGCGACTGCTTCTCGATGACCGCCTGGTAGTTCAGCGAGCGAGGGTCGCCGACCTTGCCCTTGCCGTAATAGAAAAGCGCCTCGCCGCCATTGCGCACCTTGATCGGCGGGCATTCGGTGGCGATCGCCGGAAGCGCGTTGGTGCTGGCGGTGGCCAGTTCCTGCTGGGTCGGGTTGGCGGTCGCCATCGGCGACGGACCACTGGAGGCCGGCGCGAACATATTGCCCATCGAGCAGGCGGAAACAGCCAGCGCCAGTGCACCCAGCGAGGCGAATCTCAGGCCGCGCGTCGCCGCCAATTCAACAAAGCCCATGCGACTGCTCCTTACGCATCCACTCGCGACGCTTCGAGCGCCAGCAGCACGGCCGGCGCGCCACTGACGGTCACTCCTGCCACATCCTGCACAAAGAGGTCCTTAACGACGCCGTCCTGGATGATCATGGCGAACCGGGCGAAGCGTTTGCCCATGCCCGGTATCTGCTTGGACAGCCCGATCGCGTCGGCGAAATTGCCGTCGCCGTCGGCGATGAACTCGACCTTGCCGATCGCTTCGGAGCGTTCGGCCCAGGCTCTGGTCACGTGGTGATCGTTGACCGCGCCGCAGACCACCTTGTCGACGCCCAGCGCCTTGAACTTGCCGACATTGGCGACGAAGCCCGGCAGATGCGAGGTGTCGCAGGTGGGCGTAAAGGCGCCCGGAACCGCGAAGAACACCACCTTGCCGGCGCCGAGCACCGCATCGGACGTGGTATCGACTGTGTCGCCATTGCCCACGAGTTTGACCGGGACCGACGGAATCCGGTCCCCGCGCTGGATGGTCATCTCAGTGAAAGCTCCCATGATCGAACGTACACCCTCTGCCCGGGCGCGACGGACCTTAGATCAGTCGACCGCCCCCGTCGACCCGGCGGACGAAATCCGCCGTTCAACCGAGAACGGACCCATTTCGGTCATGAATGTGAGCCGGACGGGCATGCCCTCCACGCCGCGGCTACTTTCTCCCCCGAGCAGTGGCAGGAGCACTAGTTTTCCATCCGGGCTTTTTTGCGGCGCACCAAAGAGTTGCCCGGCTTCGCCGGTGTCGGCGATGAGCGAGAGCGGATCGAGTTCTGCATCATCGACCCGCACCGCCAGCGCCTTGGCCGCAGCATCGAAGCCGACCCAGGCGATGGGGTCGCGCGGGTCGTCCCACGGCATCGGCGTCAGCGCCAGCGCCTGGGCGATGCGTAGCCCCTGCGCCCGATCTGGTGCGGCAAAGCTCAGAGGGAGATCGAAACTCGCCGTCACCGGCACGCAGATCTCCGAGCACACCCCCATGACGACACCAAGCTTCAGCTCGACCGCAGCGCCATCGAGCTTCAGTTCCACCGGCAGCACGGTCGGCCCGCGATAGACATAGTCGACATAGCCCGACTTGGTTTCGATCAGCGGAAACGGCCACAGCGCTTCGTGGCCGGCGACGCCGCGCGAACCGGAAAAATCGAACACCGTGGGGATGCCGGTTTCGCCGGGGACCCGCCAGTAGGTGTTGGTGCTGAGCGGCATGTCGATCTCGAGCGCCACCATGGTGGTGTCACCCGGCTTCAACACATCGGAGGAGATCAGCCGCACCCGAGCGCCGGGCGCCACCTCCTGCCACGGCGTTTCGGCCGCGACAGCAGGGGTGAGAAGCATGGGGATAAGCAGAAGTGCCGGGATGCGCATGGGTTTCCGGATAGCCGAGCGCACCCCAAATAGAAAGGCGGATCAGGTCTTCGTGAAGCTAGGCAGAGTGGCCGGGCTGAGTCTAGACTGACCCGATCCGGCGCTGCCGGTGCCAGGAGTGTTTGATATGGACTCGCTCAGGGGCCAGTTTCTCGTCGCCATGCCGGAGATGGGCGATGACCGTTTCCGGGAAACCGTGATCTACCTGGTCGGCCATGGCGATGAAGGCGCGATGGGCCTGGTGATCAACCAGAGCCTGGAGGACATGAAGTTCGCCGACATCCTCGAAGAGCTGCAGTTGGGCGACAAGGACGAATTGATCCGGCTGCCCGACGACGTGCGCAACCGCAAGGTGCTGCGCGGCGGTCCGGTACAGAAGAGCCGCGGCTTCGTGCTCCACTCGTCGGATTACTTCCGGGTCGGCAATTCCTACGAGGTCACCGACGATATCTGCCTTACCGCGACGCTCGATATCCTCAAGGCCATCGCCTTCAAGAATTCGCCCAGCGACGCGTTGTTCGCACTCGGCTATTGCGGCTGGAGCCCGGGGCAACTCGAAACCGAGATCCAGGGCAATGGCTGGCTGACCGTGCCGTTCTCGAGGGAACTGCTGTTCGGGCTGCCGATCGAAAACCGCTACGACGCGGCGCTGGCGAGCCTCGGGATCACCCGGGCAACGCTGAGTGCAGCGGCGGGGCACGGGTGAGACGCGGCGGTACCGCAAGCTCGATACTCTTTTCCCCCTTGGCAGGGGAGACGGGGCCGGTGATCGGAGTGCGACCGCCCTACTTCCCGCTGAACTGGCTCTGCAGACGCTTGCCCAGTTCCTGCCCGCTCATCGCGGCGCCAAATGCGTAGCCCTGGGCGTATTGGCAGTTGAGCTGCTGCAGGCGCTCGATTTCCTCGATGGTCTCGACACCCTCGGCGATGACGCTGAGATCGAGCTCGGTGGCGAGCGTGATGATGGCGCGAATGATCGGCACCTGGGTGTGGCTCATGCCGGTGTCGTCACCCAGTTGCACGAAGGCGGCCGGGATTTTGATGGTGTCGAACGGGAAACGGTGCAGGTAGCTCAGCGAGCTGTGTCCCGTGCCGAAATCGTCCAGCGCCAGGCGCAGGCCGAGGGCGCGCAACGCGTTCAGCACATAGGCCGAGTGCTCGGGATTGCTCATCACCTGGCTCTCGGTGATCTCGAGCTTCAGGTGCCGCGCGATCTGACGATGGTCGGAGACCAGCGCGCGCATGTCGTTGAGCAGCGACTCGGTGGCCAGTTGCGCCGGCGAGAGGTTGACCGAGACGAAGAAATCCTCGGGCAGCGGCAGCGAGGCCGCCCACTCGCGAGCCTGGCCGGCCGCCTGCTCGAAGGCGACGCGACCGAGGCGCTCGATCAGCCCGGTGCGCTCGGCCAGCGGCACGAACTCCTCGGGTGCCACCACGCCACGCTGCGGATGATTCCAGCGCATCAGCGCTTCGCAGCCGGCAATGGTGCCGGAATGGATGTCCATGATCGGCTGGAACTGCACGGCGAGTTCGCCGTGACGCAGGCCGCGGTCGAGATCCTCTTCGCCGGCCTTGGAATAGGCGGCGATGGAGCGGGCCGAGGCGCGGAAGGCTTCGATACGGTCGCCGCCCAGCCGCTTGGCGTAATACATCGCGAGCTCGGCATCGCGCAGCACGTCGGGCGCGGCCACCGGGTTGCCGTCATAGATGGTGACGCCGATGGAGGCAGTGAGGCTCAGGTCGCGCTCGCCGAAATTGAACGGCGATTTCAGAGCCTTCCGGATCTGTTCGGCGGTTTCGGCGATCTTGCCGGCGGCCTGTTCGGAAGCAAGGATGACGCCGAACTGGTCGCCGCCGAGCCGGGCGACCGTATCGAGCGGCCGCATGACGCGGGCGACGCGGCGCGAGATCGCCAGCAGCACGGAATCGGCGGCGGAGTGCCCGACCCGCTCCTCGAGCTCGGTAAAGCGATCGATATCGATGAGGAAGACGGCCGGCTTGGTGCCGTTGGGCAGGCGGGCGCGGACCAGGGCGCGCTCCAGCCGGTCGAGAAACAGCTGCTTGTTGGGCAGGCCGGTGAGGCTGTCGTGCACCGCGTCATGCAACAGGCGCTCGCGGCTGGCGCGGTCCTCGTTCACATCCTGCAGGGTACCCACGATGCGGTTGACCTGGCCGTCGCCGCCGAGCACCGGTTTCACCCGCATGCGGAAAGTGCGGAAGCTGCCATCGTGGGCGGCAAGGCGGACATCGGCCGAGACCTTGCCGCGGCGGAGTTCGACAAGGGTGTCGAAGGCAGTGCGGAAGCGATCGCGATCCTCGGGATGGACGCGATCGAGCCAGCGCTTGATCGAGCCGCGCAACGCGCCGCGACGTTCGCCGAGCCGGGTGCCGAGCTCATCGGAGACGGCGACGCGGTCGCGCTCGATGTTCCAGTCATAGACGAAATCGCCCGAGCCGGTGAGCGCCAGGGCACGGCGCTCGACTTCGGAGAGCGTGCCGATCGACACCTGCCCTTCCGAGAAGGCGTGCTGCACCGAGGTGAAGCCGAGCAGCATGACGATCAGCACCAGGCCACCGGCGACGGCGGGCTGCGCCACGTCGTTGGAGACCTGCCCGGTCACCACCAGCCAGGCATAGAACAGCCAGGCGATGTAGATGATCCAGGTCGGCACCAGCAGGACGGCGCGGTCATAACCGCGCAGCGCCAGCAACAGGATCAGGAAGAAGCCGGTGAGGCCGAGCAAGGCCAGCACCAGCCGCGCCACGGTAGCGGCGATCGAGGGCTGGAAGAAGGCGAAGCCGAACAGCGCCAGGAACACCACGACGAGCGCCAGCGCCAGGTGGATGAAGCGCAGGTGCCAGCGATGGAGATTGAGGTAGATGAACAGGAAACCGAACAGGGTGGTGGCGATGCCGGCCTCGGCAGCGGCCCGGAACGGCTGCATGGCGCCGTTGGAGATGCCGAGCAAAGGCCCGAGCACGCCGAAATCGACCAGGAGGTAGATCAGCACCGCCCAGGAGAAGGCGGCGGTGGCCGGGAAGATGCCGCGTCCCTTCACCACGAACATGATGGTGAGGAACACCGCGGCAAGCGCCGCAACGCCGAGCACCACGCCGCGGAACAGGGTGAACGAGTTCACGTAGTCGCGGTAGGCGTCGGGCTTCCACAGGTAGAGTTCGGGCAGCGTGCCGTTCGACAGCTCGGCGACGAAGGTGACGGTCGCGCCGGGGTCGAGCACCACCTCGAACACGTCGGCCTCGCGGTCGGTGAGGCGGGTCGGACGCAGCCCGGCGCTGGGAGTCAGCACGTTGATGCGCTCGGCACCGAGGTCGGGACGGAACACGCCGGAACCGGGCAGACGGAAAAACGGGGCGACCAGCAGGCGTTCAAGCTGCACGTCGGAATCGTTGCGTAATGCGAACAGCGCCCAGTTGGGGTTTGTCCCGCCGACCGAGGCCAGCACTTCGATGCGGCGGATGATGCCGTCTTCGCCCGCCGCGGTGGACAACTGTACCTTGCCGGCGTCGCCGGGAACGATGTCGACCACGCCGGTGAGGTTCACGGCGTTGACGTTCTCGGGGGCGGTGATGACGTCGAAGGCGGCAACGGGAAGGGTCCCGACCAGCGCAAACGCAATCCACATCGCGAGGTAGAGGATGTGACGCATTAGCTGAAAAGTGGCCCTGCCGCGGTCATGGTTGGGGAACCTAGGTAACGGGGTTTCCCCCTGGGGACAAGCATTCACCGGTTTGCGCGCCTAATGGCCGCGTCGTAGCGCTCCCGGGTCAGGCCGAACAGCACGTGGTCGGCCCATCTGCCATCGATCTGAAGGTAGTGTTCGGCGTAGCCCTCTTCGGTGAATCCGTTTTTTTCAAGGACGCGGCGGCTGGCCTGGTTGTCGGGCAGGAAGGCCGCGTGAATTCTGTGCAAACCCAGGGTCTCGAAGCAGTAAGGGACCACAAGCCCCACCGCCTCGGTCATGTAGCCCTGCCCGGCGAACTTGTGCCCCATCCAGTAACCGAGATTGACGAACTGCGCGGCGCGACGCCGCACATTGGAGAGCGTGATGCCCCCCACCAGTTCCTCGTCGCGGCGGGTGAAGATGAAGAAGGCGTAGTCGGTGCCTGCCCTCGCCTCCTCGCGGCCGCGCCTGAGGCGCGCCGTGTAGACCCGCTGGCTGAGGTCCGAGTCGGTCCAGCGCGGCTCGTAGGGACGCAGAAAGTCGCGGCTGGCCCGACGCAGATCGCGCCAGGCGGTATAGTCGGTGGCGCGCGGCGCCCTGAGCAAGACGCGCTGTCCCGTCAGCACCGGGGTATCGTCACGCGCAAACCAGGTGAGCATCATGATGACGCCGCCACGCCCTCAGTTTTTCAGCTGTGCCGCGATATCGCGATAGTCGGGAAGTTTGGCGACCGGGCCGATGCCGGCGAGCGACACCTTGCCGGCATCGAATATCTGCCGGGCGATCTGCTTGACCCGATCGGCAGTGATGCGGTTGATCCGCTCCACCGTCTCCTGCAGGGGAATGGTGCGCCCCCACAGGATCTGCTGGCGGGCCAGTTGCCCGGCGCGCGATGACGGACTTTCGAGCGACATCAGCAGGCCGGCGCGGATCTGGTTGCGGACCCGGATCACCTCCTCGTCGGTGATCGTCTCGGTGGCCTTGCGCAGCTCGTCGAGGACCACCGGCAGCAGTTCGGCCACTTCGTCCTCGCCGGTGGAGGCGGCGACGCCGAAAATACCGCTATCGGCGAAGGCCCAGTGAAAGGCATAGACCGAGTAGCAGAGACCGCGTTTCTCGCGCACTTCCTGGAACAGCCGCGAACTCATGCCGCCGCCCAGTATCGATGCCAGGATCTGCACCGCATAGAAGCCGTCGGAATTGTAGGCGCGCCCTTCCATTCCCAATACGATATGGGCCTGTTCATGCTCGGAGACGAGCCGCTGCTCTCCGCCGACATAGGCGGCCTTGTCGGGCGGCGGCGCGCCGGTCGGTTTCAGGTCATGGAAGCGATTATTGGCGATGTCGACCAGCGCATCGTGGTCGACGTTGCCGGCTGCACACAGCACCATGTGGTCGCCCACATAGTTACGCTCCATATAGGCGCGGATCGACTCAGGACCAAAGCTGTTCACCGATTCGACAGTGCCAAGGATGGTGCGCCCGATCGCCTGATCGGGATAGGCGGCCTGCTGGAACAGGTCGAAGACGTGATCGTCGGGATTGTCGCGCGCCGCACCGATCTCCTGCACGATCACCTGCTGCTCGCGATCGAGCTCATGCTGCTCGAATTGCGAGTTCTGCAGGATGTCGGAGAGGATGTCGGCGGAAAGCGCCACATCCTCCTTGAGCACCCGGGCGAAGTAGCCGGTGTGCTCCACCGAAGTCGCGGCGTTGAGATCGCCGCCGACATTCTCGATGGTGGAGGCGATCTCGAGGGCATCGCGGGTGGTGGTGCCCTTGAAGGCCATATGCTCGAGCATATGCGAAATGCCGTGCTCGGCCTCGGTCTCGCTGCGTGACCCAGCCTTGACCCAGATGCCCAGCGACGCGCTTTCGAGATGCGGCATGTCGTCGGTGAGAACGGTCATGCCATTGGGAAGCGTCGTACTCCGGACCGTCACTTATGCTCCTCCGGCGCGGGAGCGCGCCGCAATGAACTGCTCGACCTCGGACTGATCGTTGTTCAGCACGGTCAGGCGTTCTTCTCGTTCATAAAGATCAGACAACCACGCCGGCAGAGCCGGTTCAATGCCCGCCGCAGCCTTGACCGCGGCGGGGAACTTGGCGGGATGCGCGGTGGCAAGCGTCACCACCGGGGCGGAGCCCCCGACCAGGGTGCGGGCCACCGCAACGCCTACCGCGGTATGCGGGTCGAGCAGGTAGGCGGAGCGGGCCTGCACCGCCTTGATGGTGGCGGCGGTCGCCGCCTCATCGGTGCGGCCGGCGACGAACTGCCGGCGGATCGCCGCCATGCCCCGATCGGGGATGGCAAAGCCGCCGGACTGCTTGAGGCCGCTCATCATCGACTTGACCGCATCCGCATCGCGGTCGACCGCCTCGAACAGCAGCCGTTCGAAGTTGGAGCTGACCTGGATGTCCATCGACGGACTGATGGTCGGGGTGACGCCGGTCACCTCGTAGCGCCCGGTCTCGAGCGTACGGGCGAGGATGTCGTTGGCGTTGGTTGCGATGGCCAGGGTGCGGATCGGCAGCCCCATGCGCGCGGCGCAGTAGCCGGCGAAAATGTCGCCGAAATTGCCGGTGGGAACGGTGAAGATCACCTCGCGCTGCGGCGCGCCGAGCGAAGCTGCCGCGGTGAAGTAGTAGACGATCTGCGCGACGATACGGCCCCAGTTGATCGAATTGACGCCACTGAGCTGGGTCCGGTCGCGGAAGCCGCGATTGTTGAACAGGCCCTTCACGATGTCCTGGCAATCGTCGAACGTGCCGCGCAGCGCGATGTTGTGGACGTTGGCGTCGAGCACCGTGGTCATCTGCCGGCGCTGCACCAGCGAGGTGCGCCCCTCCGGGTGGAGGATGAAGATGTCGGTGGTGTCACGGCCGCGGAAAGCCTCGATGGCGGCCGAGCCGGTATCGCCCGAGGTGGCGCCGACGATGGTGGCGCGGCTGCCGCGGCGGGCGAGGATATGATCCATCACCCGTGCGAGGAATTGCATCGCCACGTCCTTGAACGCCAGCGTAGGACCGTGGAACAACTCCAGCACGAAGTGGCCCGGCTCGAGTTCGACCAGCGGCGCCACGGAGGGATGCCGGAAGGTGGCATAGGCCTCGTCGATGATGCGCCTCAGCTCGGCATCGGGAATCTCACCGTCGACGAAACGGCGGATGATATCGAAAGCGACCTCGGCATAGGGCCGGTTGGCGTAGGCGGCAATCTCGGCGGAGGAGATCTGCGGCCAGTGTTCGGGGACGTAGAGGCCGCCATCGCTTGCCAGACCCGCGAGGACTGCATCGGAGAAGCCGGGCACGACCGCCCCGCCGCGCGTAGAAACGAACTGCATATAGGGAAAGCGCCCCGCCTTGTTCTCGCACGTGCCTGCTGCGCACGCGGTTTGGGATTGCCGGGCACCCTATTGAAACTGCGGCTGCGCCGCAAGTTTCATGGCTTGGTGAGCTTAGGCGCGCGTTGGCGCCGCGCCCAGAAGAACAACAGGAAGGGCACCAGCGTCGCGAAGCCGAACCAGGTGATGGCGTAGCCGAGATGGTTGTTGGGGAAGCTGACCACGGTTTCCCCACCTTGCGGCAAGGCGCCCTCCCCCAGGGCCGGCAGGTCGATATAGATCGGCGCCACCGGCTCCGCCACGGGACCAGCCATGGCGGCGAGCCGGGCGGTATTGCGCACCCACTCGATCCGCTTGGCGCTGTCGGGCGCCGGCGTGAAGCTGTTGATCGCTTCGGAGGCGCGAGCGATGCCCTCCAGGCTGACGAGGCCCGGCTCGACCGCGCCGCCGCTGGCGAAAGCCGCGGCGGACTCCTGCGGAACGAAGCCGCGATTGACGAACACGGTGCCGCCCGCCGCCAGTTCCAACGGGGTCATTACCCAGTAGCCCGGACCGGAATACTTGCCTCGCTGATCGGCGAGGCTGGTGAAGACGAGGATCGTGCCGGCAGGACGAAAGGTGCCGGCCACGGCGACCGGGCGATAGTTCCAGGCCTCGGCATCGAAGGCCGGCCACTCGTTGACCGGCGGCAGCTGCTCGGGGGCCAGCGTCATGCGCGAGGCGACGTTGGCAATCAGCCGCTCCTTTTCGCCGAGCCGCTCGACCTGCCAGATGCCGAGGGTCACGAACACCGCCATCAGCAGCAGCATGAAGCCGATGAAGGCCCAGAACGACCAGCGCGGGGCCCGGGTCGGCGGCAGCTGCTCAGCCATCGAGACGGCCTTCACCGGCGCGGTTGTGATACTGCAGCGCCACCATGGTGGCTTTCAGCGGGCGCAACAGCAGCAGCGACAGGATGACGGTGCTGGGCAGCCAGAGCAACAGGTGGACGAACGGCGGGGGATGGAACAACCCCTCCACCGCAGCGGCCGCCCCGATGATGACGAAGCCGACGATCAGGATGATGAAGACCGCGGGACCTTCGGTGGCGGCGGCAAAGCTCAGGTCCTCACCGCAGCTCTCGCAGCGCGACACCGGCTTCAGGAAGCCGCTGAACAGCGGGCCCTCACCACAGCGCGGACAGCGGCAGGCGAGGCCGGTGGCAAAGGGTGACGGCAGGCGTTCGGGGGGCGGTTCGGTCATGGTCAGTACAGCGTGACTTTCAGGCGTTCGGGCAGCGCGCGATCATACGCCTCGCCATCGATCCGGGCTTGGCTGGTCGCGGCCAGCATCTGGCCGGGGCTGGGAAGGCTCGAGCCGGCGACATGGCGGTCGGGATTCCACAGTTCCGAGCGCACCAGGGCGCGTGAACACTGGAAGAAAACGGTCTCGATGTGAATGACCAGCACGCTGTTCGGTGGCTTGCCGGCGACGGCGAGACGCTGCAGCAGCTCGGGAGCGACCGAAATCTCGGCGGTGCCATTGACACGCAGGGTTTCGCCGACGCCGGGAACGAGGAACAGCAGCGCGACGCGCGGATCGGCGATGACGTTGCGCAGGCTGTCGAGCCGGTTGTTGCCGCGCCGGTCGGCAAGCAGCAGCGTCCGGTCATCGAGGATTTCGACGAAGCCCGGTGCGTCGCCGCGCGGCGAAGCATCGAGGCCACCCGGACCCGAGGTGGCGAGGATGGCGAAGGGCGAGGCCTTGATCAGCGCCCCATAGTGCGGGTGGAGATAGGGCAGCTCCTTGAGCTGTGCGCCGAGGCTCACGTCGCCATAGAGCGCCTCGAGGCTCGCGACATCGCGGATGATGTGATCGGTCATCTCTATCCCCGGAAAAACAAGGGGCGCAGCTTTGCCGCGCCCCTCGAACTGTCTTCGTCCAGCCTCAGCTTAGTGGCTGAGGGTGACGCCCCAGCTGCCCCAGACATAGATGGAGGCGAACAGGAACAGCCACACCACGTCAACGAAGTGCCAGTACCAGGCGGCGAACTCGAAGCCGAGGTGATGTTCGGGGGTGAACTCGTCCTTCATGGCGCGGATCAGGCAGACGATCAGGAAGATCGTACCGATCAGCACGTGGAAGCCGTGGAAGCCCGTGGCCATGAAGAAGGTGGCGCCATAGAGGTTGCCGGTGAACTGGAAGCCGGCCTCGGAGTACTCGAGCGCCTGCACGCAGGTGAACAGCACGCCCAGCGCAATGGTGATGGCGAGGCCCCAGACGAGGCCGCGCTTGTCGCGATGCAGCAGCGCATGGTGTGCCCAGGTGACCGCGGTGCCCGAGGTCAAGAGGATCAGCGTGTTGAACAGCGGCAGGTGCCAGGGGCTGAACAGCTCGACGCCGGTGGGCGGCCAGGTCGGGCCCATGGCGGCGATACGGGCATACTGCTCGTGCGCTTCCTGGTTGAAGAAACCGTCGAAATAGGCCCAGAACCAGGCGACGAAGAACATCACTTCGGAGGCGATGAACAGGATCATGCCATAGCGGTGATGCATCATCACCACCGGGGTATGGTCGCCGGCCTTGCCTTCCTTGATGACGTCGCTCCACCACGCATACATGGTGTAGAGCACGCCGACGAAGCCGGCGAGCAGGATCCAGGGCGGCGCAATGTCGTGGAACCACAGCACGGCGCCGACCGCCATGACGAAGGCGGAGACCGAGCCGACGAAGGGCCAGGGGCTGGGGTTTACCAGGTGATAGTCGTGGTTGGGCTTGGCGTGCGCAGCCATGGTCAGCTTCCCTCGCTCTTAACGGCGTAGAATGTATAGGACAGGGTGATGTCCCGGATGGTGTCGAGATCGCGGTTCTCAGCGATATCGGGATCAACGAAGAAGACGATCGGCATCTCGACGGTCTCGCCGGGCTGCAGCGTCTGCTCGGTGAAGCAGAAGCATTCGATCTTGTTGAAATAGATGCCGGTCTGCTCGGGCGTGACGTTGAAGATCGCCTGCCCTGTCACCGGCTGGTCGGACGAATTGTGCGCGGTGAAAACCACGGTCTCGACATTGCCGATCTTGTCGGTGACGGGCTTGGCCGGCGTTACCGTCCACGGCAGCTTGCCCTCGACGTTGGAATCGAAGCGCACGGTCATCTCGCGGGCGATGGCGCCTTTGGGGTTTCCCGTCGAGACCTGGGTGGTGCCGCCGAAACCGGTGACCTGGCAGAACAGCTGGTAGAGCGGCACTGCGGCATAGGCGGCGCCGACCATCGCAGCCACCAGGAGCAGCAGCGTGATGGCGACGCGGCGATTGCGGGGCTGATGCGGAAGGGAAGCGTCGGTCATTTCAAAGCGGCCGATCCAGAACCGCCGGACCCATCTTCACGATGGTCAGGATGTAGACGATGAGGACGAAGGCGCCCAGCGCCAGACCCAAAGCAATCGAGCGACGGCGCCGGCGGGCCGCCACCTCGGCTTCTTCATCGCGCTTTACGGGTTCGACCATCAGAGCCATCCCAGCATTCCGGCTACGTGGTCGGTGATCAACGCCAGGAAGATCACGGAGAGATAGCTCAGTGAATAGGTGAACAGGGCGCGCCCGGCCTTCTTCATCGCCACCGTCTCGGTGGTACGGAAGAGCACCCAGGCGAACCACAGGAAACCGGCACCGGTGATGAGCGCGGCGGTGGTGTAGATCGGCCCCATGAAGCCGATCCAGCCCGGGACCAGCGTCGAGGCGACGAGCAGCACCGAATAGACGAGGATCTGGACCTTGGTGGCCTTCTCGCCGGCAACGTTGGGCAGCATCGGAATGTTGGCCGCGCCGTAGTCGGACTGCTTATAGAGCGCCAGCGCCCAGAAATGCGGCGGCGTCCACAGGAAGATGATGAGGAACAGCACGACGGATTCGAGGCTGATCGTGCCGGTGACGGCGGCCCAACCGACCATCGGTGGAAAAGCGCCGGCGGCGCCGCCGATGACGATGTTCTGCGGCGTCGAGCGCTTCAGCCACATCGTGTAGATCACCGCATAAAAGAAGATGGTGAAGGCCAACAAGCCCGCCGCCACCCAGTTGGTGGCGAGGCCGAGCAGGCAGACCGAGAAAACCGAGAGCACCAGCCCGAAGGCCAGCGCGTGGTCCCGCTCCATGCGGCCGCCCGGGATCGGCCGGTTGGCCGTGCGGCTCATCACCGCGTCGATATCGGCGTCGTACCACATGTTCAGCGCGCCCGAGGCCCCTGCCCCGATGGCGATGCAGAGAATGGCGACGGCGCCGACGAAGGGATTGATGCCGCCGGGGGCGAGCAGCAGCCCGACCAGGGCGGTGAAGACGACGAGCGACATGACCCGCGGCTTCAGCAGCGCGAGATAGTCCTCGACCCGCGCCTCGTGGGCGCGAACCGATATCTCATTGCTGTGGTGCACGTAGGCCAATGTCTCTCGCCTTGGTTGCCGCGGGACCCGAAGGCCCCGCGCACAGTTTCGGGTCAGTGCTTGGTGTCGGCGCCGATACGCGGCAGCGTTTCGAACTGGTGGAACGGCGGCGGGCTGGACAGCGTCCACTCGAGCGTGGTCGCACCGTCACCCCACGGGTTCGCCGGGGCCGGACGCTTCTTACGGGCAGCCTCGAACAGGATGTAGAGGAACAGCACGAGACCGGCGAAGGTGATGTAGTAGCCGATCGAGGAGACGCGGTTCCACAGCGCGAAAGCATCCGGATAGTCGATGTAACGACGCGGCATGCCGGCGAGGCCGAGGAAGTGCTGCGGGAAGAAGATCACGTTCACGCCGACGAAGGTGATCCAGAAATGGATGTTGGCCAGCGTCTCGTTGTACATGATCCCGAACATCTTCGGGTACCAGTAGTACCAGGCGGCGAAGATGGCGAACACCGCACCCAGCGACAGCACGTAGTGGAAATGGGCCACCACGTAATACGTGTCGTGCAGCGCGCGGTCGGCGCCCGCATTGGCGAGGATCACACCCGTGACACCGCCGACGGTGAACAGGAAAATGAAGCCGATCGCCCAGAGCATGGGGGTGCGGAAGGTGATCGAGCCGCCCCACATGGTGGCGATCCAGCTGAAGATCTTCACACCTGTGGGCACCGCGATGACCATGGTGGCAGCCACGAAGTAGCGCTGCACGTCGAGCGACATGCCGACCGTATACATGTGGTGAGCCCACACGATGAAGCCGACGCCGCCGATGGCGATCATGGCGTAGACCATCGCGAGGTAGCCGAATACGGGCTTGCGCGAGAAGGTCGACACGATGTGGCTGATGATGCCGAAGCCCGGCAGGATCAGGATGTACACCTCGGGGTGACCGAAGAACCAGAACAGGTGCTGGAACAGGATCGGGTCGCCGCCGCCTTCAGGAGCAAAGAAGGTAGTGCCGAAATTGCGGTCGGTCAGCAGCATGGTGATCGCGCCGGCGAGCACCGGGAGCGACAGCAGCAGCAGGAACGCGGTGACCAGCACCGACCACGGGAACAGCGGCATGCGGTGGAGCGTCATGCCCGGCGCGCGCATGTTGAAGATGGTGGTGATGAAGTTGACCGCGCCAAGGATCGACGACGCGCCGGCGATGTGGAGCGACAGGATGGCGAAATCCATCGCCGGCCCCGGTTGTCCGGATGTCGATAGTGGCGGGTAGATGGTCCAGCCGCCACCGACGCCGTGCGCACCCGCCGGTCCCTCGAAGAACAGCGACAGGATGAGCAGCAGGAAGGCCGGGGGGAGCAGCCAGAACGAGATGTTGTTCATGCGCGGGAAGGCCATGTCCGGCGCGCCGATCATCAGCGGCACGAACCAGTTGCCGAACCCGCCGATCATCGCCGGCATCACCATGAAAAAGATCATGATGAGCGCGTGCGCGGTGGTGAACACGTTGAACATGTGCTTGCCGGCGTCGAGCGCAGCATCGCCCTCGGCGCCGTAGACCATGGCCGCGAGGCCGTGGAAAATCTGGATGCCCGGTTCCTGCAGCTCGAGGCGCATGGCACCGGACAGAAGGCCACCGATCACCCCCGCGCAGATCGCGAAGATGAGGTACATCGTGCCGATGTCCTTGTGATTGGTGGAGTAGACGTAGCGCCGCCAGCCGGTCGGATGGCCATGATCATGCGCCGCGGCGTGGCCGTGGCTGTCATGGGCTTCCAAAGCGTGAGTATCGGCCATAGTGAGCGATCCCTTTATCGAATTCTCGCTGCGCCGGGTCGAGGACCCGCGCACGGGTCCTTAGCTGAGTGCAGGCAGGGTGGCGTTGGCGTCGTCGACGGTACCCGCCTCGAACGCCGCCATCCAGGCCGCGAATTCTTCCTTGGTGACGACACGCACGGCGATCGGCATGAAGGCGTGATCCTTACCGCACAGCTCCGAGCACTGACCATAGTAGATGCCGGTCTTGCGGGCATTGAACCAGGTCTCGTTGAGCTTGCCGGGAACCGCGTCGATCTTGATGCCGAACGAAGGCACGGCGAAGGCATGGATGACGCCCGAGGGATCGGCGGTCACCTGCACGCGCACCGTGGTATCGACCGGCACGACCAGCTGATAGTCGACGGCAAGCAGGCGCGGCTGCACCGGCACCTGAGCGAGGCGGGCGTCTTCGGAGAGGATCGAGGACGAGATCGACTTGCCCTGGTCGACATATTCATAGTCCCAGTACCACTGCTGGCCAGTCGCCTTGACCGTCAGCTCGGCGGCCGGAACCTCGACGTCGCCGAACGAGAAGATGTTCGAGCCGAGATATTTGCGCTGCCCGTCGGGGATGGTCAGCTGGTCGGTGAGCACCGCGAAGGACGGGATGGCGATGATCACGAGGATCAGGATCGGCACCACCGTCCAGACGATCTCGACCAGCGTATTATGCGTGGTCGTCGAAGGCTTGGGATTGGCCTTGGCGTTGAAGCGCACGATCACGACGATCAGCAGCACCAGCACCAAGAGGGCGATGAGCACGGCGGTCCACAAAAGCGGACCATCGTGGAAAGCGTGGATGGAATCCATGATCGGGGTCACGGAGGGCTGCAGCCCGATCTGACCCGGCACCGGATGGCCTTGCTCCTGCGCAGCTGCCACCATCGGTGCGAACGCAAGGGCTGCGGCTCCCAGCGAGCCAATCGAACTCAGTAGTTTGCCGGTCACCTAAAAACCCCCTTGAGATCCCGTCTGGTCCGGTATTCTAGCGCGGGTTGAGGTGGGCAAATGCGGCATAGCGAAACGCCGCCCCGACTCAACCTCGGAGCGCTTGAAACTTGGAATGTGTCTAAACCACATCGGCCGACCCAAGGCAATTCATGCCTCTCGTCGTACCGTGCGTCAAAACGCACCTCGGGGTGGAATTGCGGGACTTGACCGGTACGCCTCACGCTCGCCTTGATTGGCAGGCGTTTATCCGCCGCGTCCCACAGGCCGGCTTGTTGACAGCGGTGCGGGGTCAGCCGACTAAGAAGCAAGGCCCGCCGAAACGCGGGATTCGTTATGTCACATATAGAGAGAGCGGATCGGTGCAGCCAATCCTCGGGCTTGTGGTTCGGACAGTTGCGGTTATCGGCGCGGTGGCGGCAATCGCCGCGGGGCTGATGTCCCCCGCCCTGGCGCAGGGCGTCGTCAAGGCCCAGTACGGCGACTGGCAGATGAGTTGCGATACGCCGCCGGGCGCCAGCTTCGAGCAGTGCGCGCTGATCCAGAACGTCTCGGCCGAAGACCAGCCCAATGTCGGGCTGTCGGTGATCGTGCTGAAGACCGCCGACAAGCAGGCCCGCCTGCTGCGGGTGCTGGCGCCGCTCGGCGTGCTGCTGCCCAACGGGCTGGGGCTGAATATCGACGGCGCCAATATCGGTCGGGTGGCGTTCGTGCGCTGCCTGCCGAACGGATGCGTGGCTGAAGTGGTGCTCGACGACGAGCTGATCGGCAAGCTGACGACGGGCAAGAGCGCCATCTTCTTCGTGTTCAAGACGCCGGAGGAAGGCATCGGCATTCCGGTGTCGCTCAACGGTTTCGGCGACGGATTCGCACAACTGCCCTAGGAAAGCGCTGCGATGGCCCCGGCTCGGCAGATGCGCCTCAATGAGGCCCACGTGGCCCGCATGGCGCTGCTGGTCACCCCGGACGGTCCGCTGCCCCCGGCCGAGACCGCGACCGACGACGACTTCAAGCAGTTCACCCAGGAGATTCTCGCCGGCAGCGACGGGTCGGACCAGGTCTGGGTGTTCGCCTATGGCTCACTGATCTGGAAACCGGCCTCGGACTTCGTCGAAATTCGCACCGGGCTGCTGCGGGGCTGGCATCGCGCCTTCTGCCTGGGCTGGAACACCTGGTTCCGTGGCTCGGAAACCAATCCCGGACTGATGCTGGCGCTTGACCGCGGCGGTTCGTGCAAGGGCGCGCTGTACCGGCTGCCGCCGGGTGCGGCAGCGGAGAACATCGAAAAGCTCTGTCGGCGCGAGATGGGTCGCAAGCCCTCGCCGTTTCCGCCGCGCTGGGTGACGGTGGCCACGGAACAGGGACCGGTGCGGGCCTTCACCTTCTGCATCGATCGCAACAGCGGACGCTATGTCTCGGGGTTGAGCGAGGCCGAGATCGCCGACGTGCTGGCGAAGGCGGTTGGCTCGCGCGGCTCGATGGTCGAGTATCTGTTCAACACCGTGAGCCACCTCGAACAGCTCGGCATCCACGACCCGCATCTGTGGCGGTTGCAGGAACTGGTGGCGGAGCGGCTGGACTCGTCGGATGGGGCCTCCTGACCTATTCATCCAGGTGAGCCCCTCACTCCTCCCCTCAGGGGAGAAGGGGCGCGAAGCGCCGGATGAGGGGTGAAGCGGCGCAACGAGCGCTCGCTGAGAAGCTGAACCCCTCACCCTAGCTTCGCTACGGACCTGACGGTCCTAGCTGCACTACCCTCTCCCCTCAGGGGAGAGGGGCCGCAGGTCCGACTCGACTGCGTCAACACCGTGTCCCATCAAACAAAAAAGCCGGACCCGAAGGCCCGGCAGTTCATCAGGAAACAGAGCCGGCGGGTGAGCCGGCCCGAAGATGGCACAACTGGGGTTGAGCCAAGGGTGAGGTTCAACTCAGGGGTTGAGCCAATTCCGGGAGCTTTCGGCGCGCCGCTGCGACAGCTTGTAGCCCGGCCGCTGGCTGGGGCTGTCGAGCGCCTCGAACAGGTCCTGGCGATTGATGCCGAGATCCTCGAGGCGAGCGGTGTCATAGTCGAGAAGCGACTCGAAGGCGACGCGGCGCGCCCGTGCAGCACGGGCTTTGGCGAACCAGTTCACCAGAGCGCGCAACGGGTTGGGCGACGCGGCAGCCATCGACGGCCGCTCGCTCGAAAGCAAGTGGACCATGGTCGTTCTCCATTTTCAACTTTGCCTGGGCAGGGAGTGCCGGGGCGGGGCAAGCGATCGACAGGCGCCGGTAGCGACCCTCGGGATCGCCGCTGGCGACCCGTGGGATCACCGATGAGGCCTGATATGAGCGCTTGCCTTGCATTCGTCCAACAAATAGATTTCATCCCGATCATCAAATTTCGTGATGGAGAAACGGGATGAGTACGCCCCTCGATCTCGACCAGTTGCAGAGCTTCTGCGCCATCGCCGACTGTGGCAGTTTCACCGAGGCGGCGCGCCGGGTGAACAAGACGCAATCGGCCGTGTCGATGCAGATCAAGCGGTTGGAAGAGCGGCTCGGCCAGGCGCTGCTCAGCCGCGACGGCCGCACGGTGGCGCTCACCGAGTATGGCGACGCGCTCTATGCGCGGGCGCGCCGCATGCTGAGGATCAATGCCGAGATCATGGACGTATTCTCGGATGGGGACCTGAAAGGCTCGATCCGCTTCGGCGTGCCTGACGACTACGCCGTGCGCCTGTTGCCGGTGATCCTTTCGAGCTTCCAGCGCACCCACCCCAAGATCGTGGTCGATGTGCGGTGCCAGCCGTCCGAAGAACTGCTCGAGGGGATGAAGAAGGGCCGGTACGACCTGATCGTCTTCACCCAGGGCACCAACCACGAATATGGCGAGATGTTCCGCACCGAACGGATGTTCTGGGTCGCCTCGCATGGCGGGCAGGCGCTCGCCACCGAGCCGCTGCCGATCGCGGGCGGGCTCCACTGCTGCTGGAAGGAGAACGCCGTCGAGGTGCTCAACCGGATCGGTCGCGACTATCGCATCGCCTACACCTCGTCCAATGCCATGGCGATCGCCAGCGCCGTGCTGACCGATCTCGCCGTCGGCTTCCTGCCCGAGAGCGCGCTGCAGCCGGGCATGCGCGTGATCGCCGAGGACAAGGACCTGCCGCGGCTGCGTGACGCCGAGATCGCCCTCATGCGGGCCAGCCATGCCTATGGCGGCATCTATGATGCGCTGGCCAGCCACATCGTCGCCAGCATGGGCAACCTCGACGGCAAGGACAGCCTGCCGATGGCGGCGGAATAAGGCGGGGAGAGACTCGATCCCCTCGCGGAGGGACAAAGAGGAGATTGGGTCATGCCTGCCTCACCCTCGGCTGTCACCCCTGCGAGAGCAGCGACCCAACTCGCCGCCCGCGCCAGCTGATGGTTGGGTCCCAGCTTTCATGAGGTTCGTGGGGATCACCAGCCCTTGCGCTCCAGCAACCCGCTCAGCTCCGCCTGCAACCTCGTCCGGTTCGCCTCCACCGCCCGCTCGAAGGCGCGGGCCTGGATCAGCCGTGCGGCCGGGGTGGTGGCGCGGGGATCGAGGTGCTCGCGCAGCGCTTCGGCCATCTCGGTCTGGAGGAACGTGCCGATCTCGAGGAACTGCATGATTGCGGCGAGCTGATCCGGGGTGAAGCGCGCCAGCAGCATCGACCCGGTCTTCTCATAGTGGCCGAAGATGCGGCGGGTGATGGCCTTCATGTCGTCGGTCAGCTCGATCCAGATCTTGCGCCGGTCGAGCGTGTCGCGGGTGCGCACCACGTAGCCGGCGGCTTCCAGCCGGTCGATCACCGCAGTCACCGCGCCGGTGGTGAGGCCGCTGTCATTGGCGAGCTGGCCGGCACTCACCCTGCCCCGCCGATCGATCAGATCGATGCAGCGGCCATCGGTGCGATTGATGCCGAGGAACTGCGTCAGCGTCTCGTCGAACAGGTCGTTGGCGGCCTGGCTGGCCCGTGTCGCTTCCTTGAACCGCTGGCCGAAGCCTTCTGTTGCCGTTTCTCTTGACTCGTTGATATCTTGATCCATAAGATAATTATACGATGAGATATCGGGGAAAGCAAGATTCCCCGATGTCGCATGCGACCGACGGGCGTCGAGCAACTCAAATCAAGCCGGCCGACCGCCGAACCCGCATGAAGACCACGCAACCCCAAGACTCGCAAAATGACGGCCGGGAGCCGGCATATGAAACCGCAAGCACACCCATTCCAGCCGATCCGGCGGCTGCCGGCCGCACCGATCGGCTTGGCGAACAATGACAACGAGGCGGAAGTGACCAACACCATCATCGAGGCCCGGGGCCTCAAGCGAAGCTTCAAGGCGAAAGGGGCCAAGGGCAAGACGATCGACGCGGTGCGCGGCATCGACTTGAGCGTACGCGAGGGCGAGATCGTGGGCTTCCTGGGACCGAACGGCGCCGGCAAGACGACGACGCTCAAGATGCTTTGCACCCTGCTGACACCGACCGACGGCTCGGCGACAGTGGCGGGCGCGGACCTCAGAAGCGACCCGGTCGAGGTGCGGCGGCGCATCGGCTATGTCAGCCAGGCGGGCTCGACCTCGCCGGAGGCCAAGGTGGGCGAGGAGATCGTCAGCCATGCGCGGCTCTATGGCATCGACAAGCAGGTGGCGATCCAGCGCGGCAAGGAACTGCTCGCGGCGCTCGACCTCGCCGACATCTGGGACCGCGCCTGCGGCTCATTGTCGGGCGGGCAGCGGCGGCGGCTCGATATCGTAATGGGGCTGATCCACCAGCCGCGGCTGGTGTTCCTCGACGAGCCCTCGACCGGGCTCGACCCCCAGAGCCGGGCGAACCTGTGGAATCACATCAGGAAGCTCCGCGACGAGCTGGGCACTACGGTGTTTCTCACCACGCACTACATGGATGAGGCCGACTCCCTTTCCGACCGCATCCTGATCATCGACCACGGCACAATCGTCGCCGAGGGTACGCCGGCCGAGCTGAAGAAGCGCGTGTCGGGCGACACCATCACGCTGACGCTGAGGACCGAGGCAGATGCGGCGCGTTCAGCCACGATTGCAGCGCGACTGGCGGGGGCGGATGCGCCGGTCACGGAGGCGAACGTGGTGCGCTTCCACGTGCCGGATGGGGCGACCGCGCTGCCGGTGCTGCTCGGCGACCTCACCAAGGCAGGAATCGATGCCATCGGCGTCGATGTGAACCGCCCTACCCTCGACGATGTGTTCCTGACACTGACCGGCCGGTCGCTCAGAGACTAAGGAGACGACTATGTCGTTCATTCGCGATACATGGATTATCTTCCGCCGCTCGATGGTGCTGTCGCTCAGGCAGCCGCTATGGGTGGTGATCGGGCTGTTGCAGCCGATCCTCTATCTCACGCTGTTCGGGCCGCTGCTGCAGACAATTGCCGCGACCTCCGGCTTCCAGGGTGACGCCTGGCAGGTGTTCGTGCCGGGGCTGCTGGTGCAACTCGGCATCTTCGGCGGGCTATTCGTCGGCTTCGGCATCATCGCCGAATGGCGTTCCGGCGTCATCGACCGGCAACTGGTGTCGCCGGCGGCGCGCACGGCAATCATTGCCGGGCGGACGCTGCGCGATGTGGTGGTGATCACGGTGCAGGCGATCGTCCTGGTCAGCGCCGCGTTCTTCATGGGGCTGCGGGTGCCAGTGGGGGCGCTGCTGATCGGGCTGGTGCTGGTGGCGCTGCTCGGCGCGGCGTTCTCGTTCATCTCGAACGCCATCGGCATCGCGACCAAGAGCGAGGATGCGCTGGCGCCGATGGTCAACACCTTGGCGCTGCCGATCCTGTTGCTCTCGGGCATCCTGTTGCCGATGACGCTGGCGCCGGCCTGGCTGCAGATGGTGGCCAATTTCAACCCGTTCAAACACATCGTCGAGGCGCTGCGCGCCGTGTTTCTCGGGCAGTTCGGCGAACCGATCGTCTGGATCGGGCTGCTGCTGGCGGTGGTTCTGGTGGTGATCGGCGCCTGGGTCGGCAGCCGGGTGCTGGCGGCGCAGACGAAGTAGCTATGCCGGTTCCACCTCGCCCGGCCGGCTTCCGAAGGCGCGGAAGCTGCGCCGTGCGAGCGGCAGGAGCGTTGCGGCGACGTAGGCGAGGCCGGTCAGCCACAGCGTGGGCGGGAGACCGACCAAAGCGATGAGGCCACCACCGACAAGGCCGCCGAAGGGGATCAGGGCCCAGGCGAGCGCCCCGACCAGAGCGCTGGCGCGGCCGATCATCGCGGGAGGAATGCGCTCCATAATGACGGCGTTGACGATCGGATTGATGAAACCGGCGGCGAAGCCGCCAAGCGCCAGCGTGACGAACACCGCCAGCAATGGTGCATCGATGGCGAACACCGCGAAGCGCGGCAGGCCGGCAAGCAGGAACGCCACGATGTAGACCGTCAGCCGCGGCAGGCGCTCGCCGGTTGCCGTAGCGATGGCGGCCCCGCCGATGGAGGCTGCGGACATCACGGCAAACAGCAGGCCGAGCAGCGCCGCATCAAAGCCGGCCTGCTGGGTCCATACCGGCAGCAACACGGCGGACCAGGCGGCATCGAGCAGATTGGTGGCGGTAATCATCACCACGATGCCGACCAGCAGCGCATCACGACGGATGAAATCAAACCCTTCGCGCAGCTCGGCGAAATAGGAGCCGCGGCTCTCGGCCGGCTCGCGGCCGAAGGCCGGAATGCCGGTGGCAACCACCACCGCCGCGAGAGCAAAGGTCGCGGCGTTCAACGCCAGGGCGAGACCGGGGCCGATCAGGGCGATCAGGCCACCGGCAGCAGCGGCGCCGACAGTGGATGCAAGGCGCTCGATGACCCCGGCGACGCCGGTGACACGCTCCAGCGGCACGTCTGCCAGTTTCGCGATGGCGGGGACCATCGAAATCTTGGCGGCATCCGACGGCCCCCGCAGAATTCCCATGGCGACGACGATGGGGAGCAGCAGCTCGAGACCCAGCCAGCCCAGCAGCGCCAGCAGTGGAACGAGGCCGACCACCACAACCGAGGCGGCGTCGCAGCCAATGGCCACCCGCTTGGGACCGATGCGGTCGATCAGCGGCCCGGACAGCGCCTTGGCGACGACATAGGGCAGCACCTCGGCCATGGCGACGACGCCGGTCAGCACCGGACTGCCGGTGGTGGTCAGCACCAGCCACGGGATGGCGATGGTGGACAGCCGCGTGCCGGAGATCGAGAGGGTCTCGGCAAGAGCGAAGGCGAGGAACGGGCGGCGGTTCATTTGTCGCCCCCCTGCCCTGCCACCAGTCGCCCGGGATAGGGGAAGGCGTGCAGCATGACGGTGTAGGGGGCGGCGCCGGGCGGCAGCTCGCCGCGGGGATCGGGCGCTTCGCGCATCGCCTGCCAGAGCAGTTCGAGCAGCTTGTTCTTCAAGGCGTTGGCCTGTTCGGCGGTCAGCGCCATGGTGAAATCGCTGATCTGCGTGGTGGCCTGCCACTCGGACGGCAGCTGGACGAACTCGTCCTGTGCGCGCTGCATCAGGTTCACCTGCTCGGTAAGCGCAGCCTGGGCAAATGCGACGCTCGAATCGAACTGCTCCTCAGTGCCGCCCGGCTCGAAGAACGACGTCGACTCGTGCCTGGCCTGCCACCAGCGATCGCGCCGCGAGGGCTGGTCGGGGACTTCCTCGATGAAGCCGTGCTGGGCCAGCTGGCGCAAGTGGTAGCTGGTCGCGCCGGAGTTGAGCCCGAGGCGCTCGGCGAGTCGGGTAGCGTTCGCCGGGCCATCGATGCGCAGCATGCCGAGCATGCGCAGGCGCACCGGATGCGTCAGGGCCTTGAGGGCGGTCGCATCGGGGACGATACGGGTGATCTCGCGGGTCGGGGCTTTCATGCCCGGAGCTTATGATTGCAAAGAACTGTTTGCAAATGATTCTTTGCGATCTAGACATCGAGCGTGGGGGCACCCCCATCCTTGATCCTCCCACAAGGGGGAGGGAGACGCTTGAACCGAGAACGCGCAACCACCTTCTCCCTCCCCCTTGTGGGGAGGGCAGCAAAGCTTGTGAGCGAAGCGAACTGGCCACGCTGGGTGGGGGGTGACAAACGCGCCGCTTTTTGAGGGAGCGGCCCTCCCCGCGCGCGGGGAGGCTTCGACGCCTAGATCTCGGCTTCGTCGAAAATCCGGGTCAGGTCGCCGGCCCACGCGCCATTGTATTTGTCGAGCCAGCGTTCGGCCTGGGTCTTGCCGAGGTCGAGGGTCTGCTTGAGCGGATCGAGGAAGATGGTCTCGTCCTGGCCGTTTGCTAGGTGCTTGCGGCGGCGCAGGCCGTCGTCGGCGAGATCGACGACCAGACGGGCGATATCTGCGACGGTGCCGCCACGGAACGGCGTTTGAATGGCGGTGCGCGGAACTTCATTGCGGAGCGCCTGCCGCTCGGCCCCGGTCCAGTCGCTGACCAGGTCCCACGCGGCGGCGAGCGACTCGCTGTCGTAAAGCAGCCCCGTCCAGATGGCGGCCAGCGCCAGCACGTGGTCGCGGTCGCCCATGTCGGCACCGCGCTGCTCGAGGAACTGCTTGAGGCGAACTTCCGGGAACAGGGTCGAGAGATGGTTCTCCCAATCCTTGACCGTCGGCCGGACGCCAGGTAGCTGCGGGAGCTTGCCCTGCATGAAGGCGCGGAAGCTTTCGCCGGCGACGTCGATGTACTCGCCGTTGCGGATGACGAAGTACATCGGTACATCGAGCGCATGCTCGGCATAGCGATCGAAGCCGAACCCCGGCTCGAACGCAAAGGGCAGCATGCCGGTGCGGGCGTTATCGGTATTGAGCCAGATATGCGAGCGGAAGCTCAGGTAGCCCGACGGCTTGCCGTCGACGAAAGGCGAGTTGGCGAACAGCGCGGTGACGATCGGCTGCAGCGCCAGCGACACGCGCAGCTTTTTGACCATGTCGGCCTCGTCGGAAAAGTCGAGGTTCGCCTGCACGGTGGCCGAGCGGTACATCATCGAGGTGCCGAGCGTGCCCACCCGTTGCATGTACCTGGTCATGATGCCGTAGCGCGACTTCGGCATGGCGGCGATTTCGGCCACCGACCAGAGCGGGGTGACGCCGAGGCCGAGGAAATGGATGTTCAGCGGACCGCCGACGATGCGGCAATCCTCGAGATGGGCATCTAGCTCGGCCGCAGCGTCGTGGATAGTCGGCTGCGGGGCGCCGGAGAGCTCGAACTGGCCGCCGGGCTCAAGTGAAATGCCGCCGACGGCGCCCAGATTGCGCAGGCCGATCGGGTTGCCGCGGTCGAAGAAGGGGTGCCAACCGGTGCGCGCCTCGATGCCGCCGAGCAGCGCGTGCACGCCATCGTCGCCGGCATAGGGAACCGGAGCGAGCGGGGCCTTGCGATAGACGTGCTTCTCGTGCTCGGTGCCGACGCGCCACTCGGATCGGGGCTTGGCGCCCACCGCCATGACCTCGATCAGGTCGGCCCGCGATTCAATCAGCGGTGCGTTTTCTTCGCCGGCCATGGGCACTCCAGTGAGGCAAGACTGCCGGGCTCCTGGCCGGGCGCGGCGGACAATACTGAGCCGCGCTCCGAATGCAATGGGCTTTATCGCCAATCGCCGATGGTTGACTGAACCACTGCCAATGCGGCCACCGCCGCCGTGTCGGCACGCAGGATGCGGGGGCCCAGGCTGATCGGGATGACGAAAGATTGCGCCAATAGCAGCGCCCGCTCGTCATCGGAAAACCCACCCTCGGGGCCGACCAGGATACCGATGGGCAGGCCGTCGAGCTCCTGCAGCTGGGCGTTGGGGGCGTGGCTGGACGCGCTCTCGTCGGCAAAGATCAGCCGGCGCAGGCCGTGGTCGTGCTGCCAATGGGCGATGAGATCGGCCAATCCCACCTCCTCGCCGAGCATCGGAACGCTCAGCACTTCGCATTGCTCGGCCGCTTCAATGATGTTGGCGTGGAGCTTGTCGGCCTTGAGGCGCGACACCTGGGTATAGCGGGTAATCACCGGCTGGATGAATCCGGCGCCCATCTCGGTGGCCTTCTGCACCAGGTAGTCGAGACGGCCGGTCTTCAGCGGTGCGAAGCCGAACCAGAGATCGGATTTCGGCGTCTGGTGCTGGGTCTGCACCACCAGCTCGAGGGTTGCCCCCTTGCGGTGGTCACTGGCGATCCGCGCCATCCAGGCGCCGTCCGCGCCGTTGAACACCACCAGGGCGTCGGCCGCCTTCATGCGCAGCACGCTCAGCAGGTAATTGGTGTGGTCGCGACCAAGCTCCAGCGTTGCACCAGCCGCGAGCGGCGCCTCGATGTAGAGGCGAGGCAGGGTCTTGTGTGATCTGGGCATCGTGGTACGCGTGAACTGAGAATGGCCGACCCGGCTATCAAGGCACACAAGACAGACGATGCAAACCCCTGAAAAAGCAGCAGGTACGGTGGCGGATGCGAGTCGAGGCAACTGGCTCGACCGCTATGCGCCCGCCTGGCTCAAGCCCTATGGGCGGCTGGCGCGCTGGGATCGACCGCTGCCGCTGCTGCTGCTGTTCTGGCCGTGCGGTTTTGCCTTGGCGCTGGCGGCGCTGGCCGAGCCGACCCGCGGTTTCGACTGGTGGGCGCTGGTGCTGTTCTATGTCGGCTCGGTGGCGATGCGGGGGGCCGGTTGCACCTTCAACGACATCGTCGATACCGAGATCGACATGAAGGTGGCGCGCACCCGCTCGCGCCCAATTCCGTCAGGCCAGGTGACGAAGCGGCAGGCGCTGTTGTTCCTGGTGCTGCAATCGCTGGTCGGGCTGGCAGTGTTGCTGCAGTTCAACGCCACGACGGTGATGCTTGGAGTAGCCTCGCTGGTGCTGGTGGCGATCTACCCGTTCATGAAGCGCGTCACCTGGTGGCCGCAGCTGTTCCTCGGCCTGGCCTTCAACTGGGGAGCCCTGATCGGCTGGACCTCGCAGACCGGCTCCCTCGCCCTCCCCCCGCTGCTGCTCTATGTTGGGGGGATCCTGTGGACCATCGGTTACGACACCATCTATGCACTGCAGGATATCGAAGACGACGCCCTGGTGGGTGTGAAATCCACCGCGCGCCTGTTCGGCCGGCGAGCCCGGTTGCTGGTGGCGCTGTTCTACGCGGCGACAGTGGGGTTCTGGGTGGTGGCCGGCCTGATGGTCGGTGCCGGCTGGCCGTTCCTTTGCGGCATGCTGGTGGTGGTGGGCCTGTTCGGCTGGCAGGTCCGTACGCTGGATCCGCGCGATCCCGCCAATGCGTTGGCGCGGTTTCGCGCCAATCACTGGGTGGGTCTGGCGCTCACCGCCGCCCTGTTGCTCGATCTCGTGGTTTAGCGCGAAACTTTGTCCACCCCACTGGATGTCATCCCAACGAAAGCAGGGATGACATCGAGTATCGGACGAAACCATGCCCTAAACACCGCAAACAGAAACGGGGCCGACCCATTTCTGGATCGGCCCCGGCTCGAGCTTAAGTTTGGAGGTCGCTACGAGTCTGCCGACAGTTCAAACGTGCATGGGATCGCTGTCGACTTGTTCTGCTAGAAACGGCCTAGGGCCGCAAAGGTTGCATCAGGACGCGCTGCTTTCACCAGGCTTGCGGCGATTGAGGAAGCGGGGCCGACGTTCGGCGTCGGCGGCGAGACGACGACGGTCGTGCTTGGGGCCCAGGGCGACACCATCGACCTGCTGCGAGTAGGGCAGCAGATTGCCGTCGCCGGCCTTGATGAACAGCGGCAGGCGGAGCTTCTTGCCCCAGTTCTGCCACTCCGCGACGACGTTGGAATTGCCGATCTCTTCGAACACCCGATAGTTGAGTTCGGGGTCGCCGTGCACCAGCTCGATGGCGCTCGACAGCACCCCTTCTTCGGTGATCGACGTCGAGACCGCAACGCCGATGAACTCGTCGACCGGCACCTTGATCTTGATGGCGACACCGCTCTTCTCGAGCGTCTTGCGCACCGTCACGGTCTTCACCGGATCCCTGGGGCCGTTATCGTTGGCGGGACCGAAATATTTGGCAGTCAGCGGACGTGTCCGTGGGGCGCGCCCCTCGCCGAACAACATGACAACCGACGACCCGTCGATCCCAACGCGACCCTGCATGATAAGCCTTCCTGTCAACTCTCGAGAGCTTGTTTTTGCCGCCCTCTTTGATGCCCCCAATCTACCCGCGCCCCTTGCCGCCCCGCTTAAGAAACTGGGTTAAGTTTAGGTTGTTTTGCGAAGGGTTAGCGGGTCGTCACCGGGTGTAACGCAGTCTTAAGTGCGTGTGCTTGCTTGGCTTTAACCACATGGCTGCGGGCAAGCCCGTAGCCGGGCCAAGTGGCCGCCGCAGCCCCCTTCAAATCGGGAGTTCCGGTGCGCGGCGGGCCTTGTTCCAGCCAGGGGATGCGCCTAGAAGCACGGCCAGCCGAAAACTCCGGAGAGCTGATGCCGAGTGCTGCCCCCACCACTGCCGCCGACGACCGCGAATTGCTGCGCTCGGCTGCCGTGACGGCGGGGATCATTGCATCGGGCTATTTCCGCAAGGACCTCAAGACCTGGACCAAAGAGAACGCCTCGCCGGTGAGCGAGGCGGATATCGTGCTCGACAAGTTTCTCAACTCGGCATTGCTGACGGCGCGTCCCGACTATGGCTGGCTGAGTGAGGAGAGTGTCGACAACCCGGAGCGGCTGAGCCATCGGCGCGTCTTCGTGATCGATCCGATCGACGGCACGCGCGGCTTCATCCGCGGCGATGACAGCTGGACCGTGTCGCTGGCCGTGGTCGAGGACGGCGTGGCGATTGCCGGCGTGGTCTACGCGCCGGTGCGTGACGAAATGTACGACGCGGCGATCGGCGAGGGGGCGCGGCTCAACGGCAAGCCGCTGGTGCGCCGGTGTCCCCCCGGCCGCACGGCGCCGCTGATCCCGGCGCCCGGAGCGGTGCACCAGGAGTTGCAGGCTGCCGGGCTCGACTACTCGCGGGGGCCCTTCTTTCCCTCGCTCGCCTACCAGTTGGTGCAGGTGGCTTCAGGCGGGCTCGACGCGGCGGTCAGCCGGCGCGGCGCGCGCGACTGGGATGTCGCGGGAGCAGCCTGCATCCTCGGCGAGGCCGGCATCAGCTTCGAGGACGTCTGCATAGGTGCCTTGCGCTTCAATCGGCCGGAAACCCGGCATGGGGCGCTTGCAGCGCTGTGCGAGCCTTCGCTAAAAGCGCCGCTACATGCTGCGCTGGTCAAGGTCTATGGCTGCCCGCAGCCGCAGGAAGTCGATCTGGAGCGTCTGAAGCCGTGAGCAAGCCCAACAAATCCGAGCCCAAGCAACAGCTCTTGCACCTCGTCATCGGCGGCGAGGTGGAAAAGGGCGAAGACATCGTCTTCAAGGATCTCGATGCTGTCGACCTCGTCGGGGTCTATCCCAACTATGCCGCGGCCCATGCGGTGTGGAAGCAGAAGGCGCAGCTGACGGTCGACAATGCCGAGATGCGCTATTTCGTCGTGCACCTGCACCGGCTGCTGAACCCGGAAGACGAGGAGTAGCCGGCAGCCTGAGCGGGCTCTGACCGAAAGGGCGGTGCGAGCCGACCGTCACCCCTGTCCCCTCCCCCTAAGGGGACGACAAGATGTTCGCCCCGAGGGGAGGGAGACCCTCATACCGACATCGAGGGGATCGTCTCCCGCCCCCTTCTTAGGGGGAGGGATCAAGGGTGGAGGTCAGCCCGCGCCCGGCTTTTCAACTTTTGCAACAAGGCTTGCCGCCAAAGCATCAAGCCGCTCCGCTGCCTCGTCCGCCATCCCGCGGAACGCCTCGATCATTCGCAAACGCTGCGCATGGTCGTCCAACAACGCCAGCACCGCCCCCGGCAATTCGGCGCCCGAGCCGACCTGAACCGTGCAACCGATCGCCGACAGCGCTTCGTGCAGAGGCCGCTGCCGTTCGATGTGGGGCCCATAAACGCTGGCAGCGCCCAGATGCAGCGGCTCACTGAGGTCGTGCCCCCCGATCGGCGAGAAGGTGCCACAGACGATGCCGATCGTGGCGCGCGCGTAGATCTTGGACAGCGTCCCCATCTCATCGAGCCAGACCAGGCCACCGGCATCGGCGATGGCAGCCTCGCTGCCGACAATGGCAAGCTCGGCGCCAAAGCTGGCGCTCAGCACTTCGCCGGGGATCTTTCCGGGATAGCGCGGCACCAGCACCAGCTTTGCATCGGGGCGTTGCAGCCGCAGCGCTGCAATGGCCGGAGCGAGCGGCTCGATCTCGTCGCGGTGGATGTTGCCAAAGGCAATGAGCGGCGGCCGGTCCTTGCCGGCGGGAGTGGCCCGCTGCAGCGGAACGAGCTTCAGGTTGCCGACCACGTCGACGCGCTCGCGCGGCACGCCGAGTTCGGCATAGCGCGCAGCGATGGCCTGATCCTGCGCGTAGATTCGGTCCGCCTGGAGAATTGTGCGGTTGGCCACGGCGGGGTTGCGCTGGTGACGCGCAAAACTGCGCGGCGACAGGGTGGCGTTCACCACCACTACAGGGACGCCGGCAGCCGCCGCGGCGGCGAACTGGGCCGGCCAGAACTCGGATTCGACCAGCACCAGGAGATCGGGGCGCACCGTCTGCATGATACGACGCTGCGCGCCGAGCGTGTCGAGCGGCATGATGAAACTGGCGGCGTCGCCGGCGACGGCGCGTACCCGGGCGTAGCCGGAATAGGTGGTGGCCGAAAGCACCACGGAGAGGGAGGGATCGAGCGCCAGCAGACGGCTGCGGAGCAACTCGGCGACTTTCGATTCCCCAGCCGAGACGGCGTGGATCCAGATCCGCCTGCCGGTCGCCGGGTGCGGCAGCGCCGGGTTGAGGCGCCTCGCGAACCAGGCGGCGCCGCCCTCATCGCTCCTCGAGAAGCGCGACAACACCGCATAGTGCAGCCAGGACGCGGCCGTCACCAGCCCGCCATAGGCCTTCCAGCGAAATGGCACGGCTTTGCTCACGCGAGGGATGCTCCAACTGGCTTGCCCTGCTGACTAGCCGGTTGCCCCCCGGCGCACAACCTTGCGAGCGTCCGGCGAATGCTGGTAAGCCACGACATGTCTTCAGTCCGGCGCGGGCCAGGTCCTCACGTGCGCTATCCGATCGCCAACGATGCGCGTCTGCAGCAGCTTGCCCTCGAGGAGGCGCAGGCGGCGATCCGGCTCGAGGTCGAGGGGCTGGAAGCACTGGCTGCGGGGTTGGACGGCGCCTTCGTGGCGCTGGTGGAGCTGATCCAGCGCGCCCCGGGACGCGTCATTCTTTCGGGCGTCGGCAAAAGCGCCCATATCGCGCGCAAGGTCGCGGCGACATTGGCCTCTACAGGCACCCCCGCGCAGTTCGTACATGGCGGCGACGCCAGCCACGGCGACCTGGGAATGATCACCACCGCCGATGTGGTGGTGATGTTCTCCAAATCAGGCGACACGGTGGAGCTGTCGGACCTCGCCAACTATTGCGTGCGCTTCGATATTCCGCTGGCGCTGATCACGGCGCACCCGGACTCCCGGCTGGGGCGGGCGGCCAATATCGTGGTGGGCCTCCCCGATGCGCGGGAAGCCTGCGACATCACGGCAGCGCCGACGACATCGACGACGATGATGGCCGCGCTGGGCGACGCGATCGCGGTGGTGCTGCTGCGGCGCCGTGGCTTCCAGGCCGCCGATTTCCACGTGTTCCATCCGGGCGGCGCGCTGGGCAGCGCGCTGTTGACGGTGGGCGAGGTGATGCACCGCGACGACAAGCTGCCGCTGGTCGGCGCCGAGGCAAGTGTCGCTGCGGCGATCCTCGAGATGACGTCCAAGGGATTCGGCTGTACCGGCGTGGTCGATGCGGCGGGCGAGCTTTTGGGCATCATCACCGATGGCGACCTGCGTCGCCACATGGCAGACGGCCTGCTGCAGCAGACGGCGGCAGCGGTGATGACCGTCAGTCCGCGCACCATCGGAAGCGATGCACTGCTGAGCGAGGCGTTGCGGCAGATGACGGTGCTGACGCCACGGATCACCGCGATCTTCGCCATGGACGGACGGCGGCCGGTCGGCATCGTGCATGTGCACGACTGCCTGCGGGTCGGCCTTGTCTGAGGTGAGCGACCTCATCGTCATTCCGGCTCGCTACGGTTCGACCCGGCTGCCCGGCAAGCCGCTTCACCCGATTGCCGGCCGGTTGCTGCTGGAGCGGGTAGCGGCGATCGCCATGGCGGCAGCGCGGCGGCTCGGCGATGCGGAGGTGCTTGTCGCCACCGACGACCAGCGCATCGTTGCCGCGGCGCAGGGGCTCGGCCTCGAGGCGGTGATGACGGCAAGCGAGATCAGCTCGGGCTCAGGGCGGACGCTGGCGGCGCTGCGGGCGACGGGGCGCTCGGCGGAGCTGGTGGTAAACCTGCAGGGCGACGCACCGTTCACCGCGCCCGAGCATATCGTCGAGATCGTGCGGACCGCGCGGAGCTCCACGGCCGATGTGACGACGCCGGTGGTGCAACTCGACTGGGCGCGGCTCGATGCGCTGATCGCGCACAAGCAGACGACGCCGGCGAGCGGCACGACCTGCATCCGCGATGGTGCGGGTCGCGCGCTGTGGTTCTCCAAGACGGTGCTGCCGTTCATGCGCAAGGAGGCGGAACTGCGCGCCGCCGGACCGCTGTCGCCGGTGCTGCAGCATATCGGGCTCTATTGCTACCGAACCGCGGCGCTCGAAGCCTTCGAGGCGGCGCCGCAATCGGACTACGAGCGGCTCGAGGGCCTCGAGCAGTTGCGCCTGATCGAGCTGGGGCTCGATATCCGGGCGGTGATGGTCGACCCGGCCCCGATCACCATGAGCGGAGTGGACAGCCCGGCGGACGTGGAGCGCGCCGAGCGTTTGATCGGCACGCATGGCGACCCGTTCGTCGACTGGCGCTCATGACCCGGCTGGTGATCGTCAGGCACGGCAACACCTTCGAGGCGGGCGAACCGCCGCGCCGGATCGGGGCTCGCACCGACCTGCCGCTGACCGCGACGGGCATGCTGCAGGCGCAAGCACTCGCCAGGCACTTCAGTGCCAACCGCGTGAGCTTCGATCGGGTGCTGAGCGGCGCGCTGCAGCGCACGCGACGGACGGCCGAAGCCATCGCCCCGGGCCAACCGATCGAAACGGCGGAGTTCCTCACCGAGATCGATCACGGGTCCGACGAAGGGCAACCGGAAAGCGCCGTTATCGCGCGGCTCGGTAACGACGCCATCACGCTGTGGGAGACACAGTTGATTGCGCCAGAAGGCTGGGAGGTTGGGGCGCAATGGCGTCTCGTTGCCTGGCGGGAGTTCGTGGATCGCGCGGCTGAAGCGCTGCCTCATGGAACGATCCTGCTGGTGACGAGCAACGGCGCAGCACGGTTCGCCCTTGCGGCGATGGGCCTGAAGCCTGGGGAAAACCGTGCCGGTGTCAAATTCCGTACAGGAAGTTATGGTGTGGTGGAGGTCGGCAGCGGCACCGACTTTCGGCTACTTGGGTGGGACATACGACCGGGCGAGACACCCGGCGATACGGATTTGTTTTGATGCAGAAGGTTTTTGTCGATGCGCCGAACGGGCAGCGCGTCGGGTTTGGCACGGATCTCCCGCTTGCCTTCATCCTTGGGCCATGCGTGATCGAAAGCCGCGATCACGCGTTGAAAACGGCGACCGTGCTGGCCGAGCTGGGCCGACGGCGCGGCATTCCGCTGATCTACAAATCGTCGTTCGACAAGGCCAACCGCACCAGCTCGAAGAGTTTTCGCGGCATCGGCATTGACGAGGCCCTGCGCATCTTCGAGACGGTCAAGCGTGAAACCGGTCTCGCCGTGACCACCGACGTGCATGAACGCGAGCAATGCGCCGCTGTGGCCGAGGTGGTGGACATCCTGCAGATACCGGCATTCCTCAGTCGGCAGACCGACCTGCTGGTGGCTGCCGCCGCTACCGGCCGGGTGGTCAATGTCAAGAAGGGGCAGTTCCTCGCGCCCTGGGACATGCGGAATGTCGCCAACAAGCTCGACAGCGCCGGCGCATCCGGCGTGCTGCTGACCGAGCGCGGCACCAGCTTCGGCTACAACACCCTGGTGGTCGACATGCGCGGGCTGCCGATCATGGCCGAGACCGGCAAGCCGGTGATCTTCGATGCCACCCATTCGGTGCAACAACCCGGTGGACGAGGCGAATCGTCGGGCGGCGAACGCCAGTATGCGCCGGTGCTGGCGCGGGCCGCGGTGGCCGTCGGTATTGCCGGCGTGTTCATCGAGACGCACGAAGATCCCGACAATGCGCCATCCGACGGCGCCAACATGATTCCGCTTGCCCAGATCGACGACCTGGTCGGGGAGTTGCAGGCGCTCGACGCCATCGTCAAGGCCCGAGGCTCCGGGCGATGACCCCGGCGGTCAGCGACGGCACGTCCTCCTATATGCGGTGGGCCTGCCTGGCGATGATCGTCTTCCTGTTCGCGCTGCCCTGCGTTACGGGCAGGCTCACCACTTACTTCGTGCTGCTGTTCGGCATTTTCGCGCTGCTCTCGCCATCGGTGGTCGCCGCCTTCCAGGCGCGCAGCCGCAACCCGATCGATCTGATGTTCGTGACCGCGGCGGTGTTGCCGGCGATCGCGTTCCTGTTCACCTCGGAGGATCCCGGCGATCTGCTGTTTGCCTTCAACTTCGTGCCACTATTGCTGGCGCTGCCGATGCGCTGGCAGCTGCAAAGATTCGCGCGGCTGGACAGCGCGGTGATGATCGGCCGGCTGGCGCTGGCCGGCGCTGGCATTGCAGTGATCGTCAGCGTGGTGCAGGTGCTGATCCTCGGTTACGAGCGGGCCGGGCCACCACTGATGAGCGCATTCCACTTCGCCGACACGGCGATGCTGCTGGGGTTTGTTGCGCTGGTGGGCGCATTCGCGCCCGGCGCCAACCGGCGCTGGCTGTACCTGCTCGGACCGGTGCTCGGCATTCTCGCGGCCCTGCTGAGCGGCACGCGCGGCGCGCTGATCGCGGCGCCGGTGCTCGGCTTCATTGCCCTGGCGTTTGCGCTGGCGCTGGCGCCGGCCCGCCATCGCACGACGACGCTGGTGGTCGCCGCCGCCGTCGCGGTGGCCGCTGCCGTGCTGGTGTTCGCCGCGGCAAAGCTGGGCTTCGGTCGCGCCGTCGACGGCTTTTCGGTGACGCAGGATGTGATCGCGGGCGGCGCCGTGGACCAATCCACCCGGGAGCGCCTGATCATGCTGTGGGGCGGCTACCAGGCGTTCCTCCATGCGCCGGTGTTCGGCTATGGCTGGCCCGACATGGTGCCGGCCATCCTGCCCTATGTGCCCAAGAGCGAGGTCGAGCGGATGCTGACGTTCCGCCAGCTCCACAACGGCCTGCTGAGCTTCGCGGTCGGTGCCGGGATTCCGGGAGTGATCAGCTTCCTGATCCTGTCGGTGGCCCCGGTGATCGCGGTGCTGAAGACGCCGCGCGACGAGCTGTTCATGTCGCGGCTCTACCTTTCGGTGACCCTGTGCGCCGCCTACGCGGTGTTCCAGCTGACCATCATCATGATCGGGTTCGAATTCCACACCGTGCAATATGCGTTCATGACGGTGGTGATGCTCGGCTTCGTGCAGGCTCCGTTGCGGAGCACGACACCGGCTCGGCCGGTCGGCGGCAAATCGTCCATTGCCTCGGAGACTCCCGGCACGGCGTGATGCGCGTGGCGTGCCGACCCTTGGTAGATCCGCTCCGGCAGAGCGCCGGCGACCGCGCCCCTCGGCCGCGAAATGTCCAAGACTACGCGATAGACAGTATTTCCGCCCGGATCCGACGCGGGATAGACTTTCGTTGCCGGACGGTAATTTGACTTGCGACGCTACAGTCGCTAGCCAAGCGTCAGTGACGCAAACGGCAGGTTAGGACCCAACCGTCCATGCATGCGCCTGCCTTCCCTCATAGCGAAGCCCACCTGCGGAACGCATCGGTGCGGGCCTGGGTCCTGGTCGTGATCGCGGTGGCGACGCTGGCCCGGCTCGGGCTCGCCGCGATCCTGCCGGTAGGGGTGGACGAGGCCTACAGCATCGGCATCGCGCGGCAGGTCTCGCTCAGCTATTTCGACCATCCGCCGCTGCATCTATGGCTGGTCGGCGCGTGGGCAAAACTGTGGGGCAGCGAGGACCTGCTGCTGTTGCGGCTGCCGTTCATCGGATTGGGCGCGCTGTCTTGCTGGCTGATCTACGTGCTGGGAGCGAGGCTGTTCGGCCCGGTGGCCGGACTGTGGTCGACGGTGCTCTTCAATCTCGCTCCGGTGTATGGCCTGGCGCATGGCGCGCTGATCTTTCCCGACGGGCCATTGCTGGCCGCGGCGCTGGCGACGGCGCTGCTGGTGGCGCGCATCGTCCTCGAGCCCGGCGACAGCCGGCGCCTGGGATCATGGGCCCTCGCCGGCCTCATGGCCGGGCTGGCGTTGCTGTCGAAATACCATGGCGTGCTGTTGCTGCTGGGCCTGCTGCTGTTCCTGCTGACCACCCGTGAGGGCCGACGCTGGCTGCTTACTCCCGGCCCCTGGCTGGCCGCGGCGATCGCGGCGGCCTGTCTCGTGCCGGTGCTGGTGTGGAATGCCCAGCACGACTGGGTGTCGTTCGCCTTCCAGGCAGGTCGCGGCCGGGTCGGCAGCGGTGCGGAACTTCGCCTGCTCGGTCCGGTCGAATCGCTGCTGTCGCAGGCGGTCTATCTGCTGCCGTGGATCGCCGTGCCGCTGGGGACGTTACTGCTTCGCGGCCTGATCGGCGGACCGGCCAATGCACAGCGCTGGCTGCTGGTATGCCTGGCTATCCTGCCGATCGTCATTTTCACCGGGCTGACGCTGTTCGGTCGCGGCCTGCCGCATTGGCAGATGCCGGGCTGGCTGTTCGCCATTCCGTTGCTCGGAGAAGCGCTTGCCAATGCCGGCAAGATTACACGCCGGCTGGCAGTCGCCATCGCCATCCTCACCGCGCTGGGGCTGGCGGCACTCGCCAGCGTGGTGACGATGCAGGCGCGATGGGGCAGTTTCGATCAGCAGACGCTGCAGCTGTTCGGCGGCAGCGATCCGACGGACGCGCTGCTGTCATGGGAACCGCTGCGGTCGGAACTGGCGACGCGCGGACTGCCCGCCGACCCCAAGACGTTCATCGGCACCTTCAACTGGGTGCGCGCCGGCGAGCTCAATGCCCTGTTCGGCAAGCAGGTCCCGGTGCTGTGCCTGTGCAGCGATGCGCGGCACTTCGACTATCTCAATCCGCCGCAGGACTATGCGGGGTGGAACGCGATCCTTATCGGGATGCCGGGGAATGTCGACGACGACGCCAGGCTGAGCGCCGAGTTCGCAACGCTGGGTCCGCTTGAGGATGTCAGCCTCCACAAGGGTGAGCGCGTTGCGGTGCCATTGTTCATGCGACTGGCGAGCGGCTTCCGGCCCTGAGGCCTTTGGCTGTCATACTTCGAAGCGATGCCGTCCTAGCGGCCGGCCAGACCGTAGCGCTTATGGGCTTCGTAGGCGGCCGCAGCGTTGGCATAGGGCTCCTGCCGATCGACGTTCCAATAGGTCAGCTCGTCGAGGGCGATGGGGACGCCGGTGATAGCGCAGCGCACGAAGCTCCCCGGCCGCAGCACGACATAGTCGGCATCGAGGTAACGCACCTGCGCTTCCGAAGGGCTGAAGCTCTTGTCGAAAATGTTCATGGCACCACCAGATATAGGTCAGATCGGCTGACTTGGAAACCGGCCGAACCGCCGCGACAACCGAGCGGGTTTTCGTGGCGATTTTCAGAACAGGCTTTCCTGGCCCTCCTCGTCGCGCGGCGGGCGCACTTTCTTGCGCGCTACGAGCCCACTGCCGATGGTCGCGCCGATCGTGCCGTCCGACACCTGGATATGCACCGGATCGCCCGGCTTCACATCGGCGGTATGCTTGACGATGTGGCCGTCAGCATCGGTGACGACCGAAAAGCCACGCTCGAGGATCGAGCGATAGTCGGCCGCCTCGAGCAGACGGGCCGCCAGATCGAGGCTGCGGCGACGCTGATCGATGAAGCGGGCGATGGCCGGGTGCAGGGCCGCGGCGAGCGGATCGAGGCGGCTGCGCAGATGCCGGATCTCGTTGCTGAGCGCCTTGGGCGACAGTCGGCCGGCCGAGGCGAGGAACAGCCCGCGCTTTCGCTCGGCAGTACGCGACGCGGCGGTGTCGGCACGGCGGCGGAGATTGTCGAGCCGCGTCGCGAGTTCGGCGGCGCGCCGTGACAGCAGGGTCGGCGTCAGCTTGTTGGCGGAACGGCCGAACTCGATGCGCTTTTTCTGCTCGGCGTGACGCAGCGCCGCGGCCAGGTTGGAAGCGGCGTGATCGAGGCGCTGGCGGGCCGAGGCGACCAGATCGAGCGGGCGCGGCAGCCCGGCGGCGGCAGCGCGCAGCCGATCACGATAGTTGGCGGCGGTGCGCCGCATGGCGTGGCGCTGCCGGGCGCCGATCTCGTCGACATAGCCGATGAGGTCGGCGCGCACCGGTACGGCCGCTTCGGCAGCGGCCGTCGGAGTCGGGGCGCGATAATCCGAGGCATAGTCGACCAGCGTGGTGTCGGTCTCGTGCCCGACGGCGGTGATGACGGGGATGCGACTCGCGGCGACGGCGCGGACCACGATCTCTTCGTTGAAGCCCCAGAGGTCTTCGATCGACCCGCCACCGCGAGCAACGATCAGCACGTCGGGGCGCGGAATCGGACCGTTCGGCGCCAGCGCATTGAAGCCGTTGATGGCCGCGGTCACCTCGGGCGCCGCCGTCTCGCCCTGCACGCGGACCGGCCAGACCACCACATGGCTGGGAAAGCGATCGGAGATGCGGTGCAGGATGTCGCGGATCACCGCGCCGGTGGGCGAGGTCACCACGCCGATGACCCGCGGCAGGTAGGGCAGCTCGCGCTTACGCTCGCTGGCGAACAGCCCCTCGGCGGCGAGCTTGCGGCGCCTGTCCTCGAGCAACGCCATCAGCGCGCCGGCGCCGGCCGGTTCGATCTGTTCGATGACGATCTGGTACTTCGAGGAGCGCGGGAAAGTGGTGAGCCGCCCCGTCGCGATGACCTCCATGCCCTCCTCGGGCTTGAAGGTGAGCCGCGGCCACGAACTCTTCCACACCACCGCGTCGATCGAGGCGTTCTCGTCCTTGAGCGTGAAATAGGCATGGCCCGACGAGTGGACGCCGCGGAAACCCGAAATCTCGCCGCGGACGCGGACATGGCCGAACTCGTCCTCGACCGTGCGCTTCACCGCCTGGGCGATCTCGGAGACGGTGAACTCGGCGGCGTTGGTCAGCGGTGCGGGCATGGGTGAGAGGTGCGGGAAAGGCACGAGTCCGTCAAGGGTGGCGGCACAATCGAGCAGATGCTAGATGGGCGCCCAATGGCCGCGCCCCACGCACTCGGCCGCTTACCCACCCCTCGGGTGGCCTCTTGCCCCGCCGGGCAGGGTGGATCAACGCAACATCGGAGCTGATGGCTGATGCGCATTGTGGTGATTGGGTCAGGTGGCCGGGAGCATGCGCTGGCCTGGGCGATTGCCCGCTCGCCGCGCTGCGAGAAGCTGTTCGTGATGCCTGGCAATGGCGGGACGGAGGAGATCGCCGAGAACGTCCCCGTCGATATCACCGACCACAAGGCGGTGGTCGACTTCGCGCTCGCCAACCGGGTGGATTTCGTGGTGATCGGACCCGATGCACCGGCGGTGGCCGGGCTGGGCGATGATGTGCGGGCGGCGGGATTGCTGTGTTTCGGGCCGTCGAAGGCAGCGGCGCAGCTCGAGGGGTCGAAAGCCTTCACCAAGCAACTATGCGACGAGGCCGGCGTACCCACGGCCGCCTATGGCCGCTTCGACAACGAGAGCGATGCGCTGGCCTATGTGCACGACCAGGGTGCGCCGATCGTGATCAAGGCCGATGGGCTGGCCGCCGGCAAAGGCGTCACCGTGGCGATGACCATCCAGGAGGCGGCAGACGCGGTGCGCGACTGCTTCTCGGGGGCGTTCGGCGACAGCGGTTCGACCGTGGTGATCGAGGAATATCTCGAGGGCGAAGAGGCCTCGATCTTCGCCCTCTGCGACGGCGAGAGCGTCGTGATGCTGCCCAGCGCGCAGGACCACAAGCGGGTGTGGGACGGCGATCGCGGGCCCAATACCGGCGGCATGGGCGCCTATTCCCCTGCCCCGGTGATGACGCCTGAGATGACGGCGCGCGTCGAGGAGGAGATCATCCTCCCCTCGATCCGCCGCATGGCGGAACGCGGCACGCCGTTCACCGGGGTGCTGTTCGCCGGGATCATGGTGACCGCAACGGGTCCCAGGCTGATCGAATACAATGTCCGGTTCGGCGACCCGGAGTGCCAGGTGTTGATGCTGCGCCTCAAATCGGACGCGCTCGATCTGCTCGAAGCCACGGCGCGCGGCACACTCGGAACGGTGAAGCCGGTGTTCAGCGACGAGGTGGCGCTGACCGTGGTGCTGGCGGCCAGGGGCTATCCGGTGAGCCCGGAAAAAGGCAGCGAGATCGGCGGCATCAACGGCCAGGACGACGACAACCTGGTGGTGTTCCATGCCGGCACGCTGCGCCGCGATGGCAAGCTGCTCGCCAATGGCGGCCGGGTGCTGAACGTGACGGCGCTGGGGCGCACCGTGAGCGAGGCGCGCGATCGGGCCTATGGCGAGGTAGACCGGATCGACTGGCCGGCCGGCTTCTGCCGACGCGACATCGGCTGGCGGGCGCTGGCGCGGGAACCGAAATCCGCCTGAACATCTTATAAACGAGAAGAGCCTACCCTACCTCCTTATCGTGACCCATGAGATGACAGCGCCGGTCGAGCCGACGCCGCTGCAGCGGCGGGGGCAGGAGATTGTCGATCGCTTGCGCGGCGAGTTTCGCGAACATACGCATGGCTATGCGCCGCGGCCGGAGCCGCGTATCGGGGTCGCTCTGGGCGGGGGGTCGGCACGCGGCCTGACCCACATTCCCTATATCGAGGCGATGGACGAAATGGGGTTGAGGCCCCACGTGATCTCGGGGACTTCGATCGGAGCGCTGATCGGTTCGGGTTGGGCCAGCGGCATGACCGGCGCGGAACTCCGCGAGCACTCGTTCTCGGTGCTGGGCACGATGCGGATCATCGCCGGACGACTGTGGGGCGCGCAGGTGCGCAACCTCGGCAACTTCTTCCAGTCCGGCTTCAACGTGCAACTCGATGCGATCCAGGTGGTGGACGCCTTCCTGCCCCAGCCATTCCCGGTCGAGTTCAAGGATCTGAAGACCAAGTTCTATGTGGTGGCCACCGACTTTCAGTCGTGGCACCAGGCGGTGTTCTCCGAGGGTCCGTTGCGCCAGGCAATCGCCGGTTCGATCGCCATCCCGAGCCTGTTCAAGCCCGTGGCGTTCGCCAATCACCTGCTGGTCGATGGTGGGGTGGTCAACCCCCTGCCGCTCGACCAGGCGGCGGCCGATACCGACATCCTCGTCGGTGTCGACGTCAACGGCGATCCGTCCGAGCAGCTGAACAAGACCAACCACAAGGCGCTCGATGTGTGGTTCGGCGCCGCGCAGATCATGATGCATTCGCTGACCGCCCACATGATGGCGGCCTACCCGCCGGACGTCTACGTACGGCCGCACCTCAGCGCCTTCGGCGCGCTGGAGTTCTGGCGCGTGCGCGAGCTGGTGGCGCATGTGGAAAAGGACAAGGACAACTTCAAGCGCGCGCTGGATGGGCGGATCGAGTCGTTCCTCAGCAAGCAGCAGGACTCGATGCGGGCCGAGGCACGGTAGCGCCGGCTACAATCTGTTACATGCCTGCAATACTGGTGCATTGCTCGGGCGGGATACGCGACTTTCCTATGCAAGGAGAGTCATCATGAAGCGCACATTCCAGCTCGCCACCGTTGTTGCGGTCCTTTCCCTGTCCATTGCTTCGGCCAATGCCGCCGCCGTCGGAGTGACAGCCAACGCCGTCAATCTCAGGGCCGGTCCTGGCACCCAGCATGTGGTCGTCGCCGTGGTTCCGCCGGGCCAGAGCATACTGGTCGCAGGTTGCCTCTCCAACTCGGCCTGGTGCGACGTGTCATGGGCCAGCTATCGGGGTTGGATGAACGCCAACTACATCTATGCTCAGACCGGCGGGAGAACCGTCGTCGTCACGGATGTTTATCGCCGAGTGCCCGTCGTTGCTCCGTGGGTCGACGCGCGCCGGGACGCCCGCGTGCAGTATCGCGTCAACCGACGCTGGGACCGGTGGCTTGGCCAATAAGCAGGCCAAATCCGGTCGTCAACGCAGCCTGGCAAAGAACTCCCGCAACAGTTCACCCGAGCGCCTGGCTCCGACCCCGCCGATGACCTCGGGGCGGTGGTGGCAACTGGGGCTTTCAAATAGCCGGACGCCGTTGTCGACGGCGCCGGCCTTCAGGTCTTCGGCACCGTAATAGACGCGGCGCAGGCGGGTGTGGGCGATGGCGCCGGCGCACATGGCACAGGGTTCGAGCGTTACGTACAGGTCGCAGCCATCAAGCCGGCCGGTGCCGCGCATGGCGAGCGCCGCGCGAATGGCGAGGAACTCGGCATGGGCGGTGGGATCGTTCAGCTCCCGCATGCGGTTGCGCTCGGCGGCGAGGATACGACCGTGTTCGACGATCACGGCGCCGACGGGCGCTTCACCGGCGGCGGCGGCGACTTCGGCGAGAGCCAGGGCCTGGTCCATGGGGGTTGGCATGGGTGGTGTGTAGCATTCGCCGTCGCCGACAACCACCGGTTGATGGCCATGGCACCGGCGGCGGCGCGTCGCTACATTCGGCGTCCAGGAGAATCGCCTTTGCCCATCCGCCAGCTTCCCGAAGACCTGATCAACCGCATCGCCGCCGGCGAAGTGGTGGAGCGGCCGGCAAGCGTGGTGAAGGAGCTGGTCGAGAACGCCATCGATGCTGGCTCGGGCCGGGTGCACATCACCACGGCGGGGGGCGGACAAAGCCTGATCCGGATCGAGGATGACGGCGTCGGCATGGATGAAGCCGACCTGGTGCTGTCGGTGGAACGGCATGCGACGTCCAAGCTTGCCGATGACGGATTGGACGATATCCGGACGCTCGGCTTCCGCGGCGAGGCGCTGGCCTCGATCGGAGCAGTGGCCGAGCTCGGCATCGCTTCGCGGCGGGCCGAGGACGACACCGGGCTGCGGCTCACGGTGAAGCACGGGCTGAAGTCGCGACCGGCGCCGCTGGCGATGAACCGCGGCACCATCGTCGAGGTGCGTGAGCTGTTTGGCAATGTGCCGGCGCGACGTAAATTCCTCAAATCCGAGCGGGCCGAAGCGGGTGCGATCACCGACATGGTGAAGCGGCTGGCCATGGCCAACCCGCAGGTGCAGTTCATCCTGGACGGCGCCGACCGCACGCCGGCGAACTGGCCGGGGCGCGAAGGCGACGGAGCGCTCAGGGCGCGACTCGGCGACGTCATGGGCGGCGACTTCGGCGACAATGCCGTGCCGCTGGCGACGATGCGGCACGGCATGGTGGTCACCGGGCTCGCGGGGTTGCCGACCTACACGCGGGCCAATTCGCTCAGCCAGTACTTCTTCGTCAACGGCCGCGCGGTGCGCGACAAGGTACTGGTTGGCGCCATCCGCGCGGCCTATGGGGATTTCGTGTTCCGCGACCGGTTTCCGGTGGCGGCGATCTTCCTCGCGGTGGATCCCGCGGATGTCGATGTGAACGTCCATCCGACCAAGGCGGAACTGAGGTTTCGTGACCCGGGCGCGGTGCGCGGTGCGGTGATCCGGGCGATCACCGAGGCACTGGATGCCGCCGGGCATCGGGCGGCCAGTACGGTGGCCGAGGATGTGGTGCAGGCGTTCCGGGTGCCGGAGTACGAGGCGGCGCCGGTGCGGACCACGTCAGGCTGGACGCCCCCCTCAGCCGATTTTGTGGTGCCCCCTGCTCCGCGACGCTGGGGAGAACAGGCGTCACCGCTGCGGTTCGCGGAATTTGCCGAGCCGAGCGCTCGCTATGAGGCACCGGAACCGGCTCCGGCCGAACCCGTCGAGTATCCGCTCGGTACGGCGCGGGCGCAGATGTTCGACAATTTCATCGTGGCGCAGAACGGCGACAGCCTGTTGCTGGTCGATCAGCATGCGGCGCATGAGCGGCTGGTCTATGAGCGGTTCAAGGCGCAGATGGCGGCGGGACCGGTCGCCAGCCAGATGCAACTGATCCCGGTGGTGATCGAACTCAGCGAAGACGATTGCGGGCGGCTCGAGGACGCGGCGCCGACGCTGGAGCGGCTGGGCCTCTACCTCGAACGCTTCGGACCGCGAGCGGTCGCGGTGCGGGAAACCCCGGCGCTGCTCGGCCAGGCCGATATCGACGGGCTGGTGCGCGACCTCGCCGATGGGCTGGCCGAATGGGACAGTTCGGCCGCTTTGGCCGACCGGCTCGAGGCAATCATCGGCCGCATGGCCTGCCACGGCTCGGTGCGCTCGGGGCGGCGGCTCAGGGTCGAGGAAATGAACGCGCTGCTGCGCGAGATGGAAACGACACCGCATTCCGGCCAGTGCATCCATGGCCGGCCGACCTATGTCGAGCTGAAGAAAGCCGATATCGAGCGCTTGTTCGGGCGGACGCGCTAGGCGGTTACGCCAGCGCTTCGATCAGCTTGCCGATCCGCCGCGCGCGGACCTCGGCGGTCCTCGCGGCCTCGATATCGCGCACGTGTTTGGCCTTGAGACCGAACGGCAAACTGTCGAAGGCGCGCCGCGCACTGGGCCGGTCTTCGAGCGCGGCCTTCAGGTCGTCCGGCTCCTCGACCTCGCGCGGCGCCGTGTCGAGCGTGATGTCGAGGTCGATCGTCTGGCCTTGCTCGATGCCGGCGGCAGTGCGATTGGCGGCACTGATGCCGACGAGGCGCTGGCCGTTCATGATGGCGACCCGGCTGCGCCAGGTATGGCCATTGATTATAATCGTCACCGCGGGGCGCGCCTCGGGGCCGAGCTCGCGCATGACCGCGTCAGGAATTTCAACCGCGGTGGCATTGCCGGACGGGATGACGGTGGCGCGGAACTGCATGGTCGTCTCAGCGGGCGCGGAGGAAATGTACCGCGGCCGCACCATACTCGCGCCGGTCCTCGAGCGTGAAGCCCTCGGGGAGCGCCAGTTGGACCTCGGCGCTCTCCTCGAGGACGATGGTCGCGTCCCTGGCCAGCCAATTGCCGGCCTTGAGCGAAGTCAGCGCCTGCTCACCAAGGCCCTTGGCGTAAGGCGGATCGAGAAAGACCAGGTCGAACGGGCCCATGGTGCCGGCCGGCCCGAGCGCCGTGGCATCGCGGCGAAGCAGCTTGGCGATGCCGGCGATGCCAAAGGCCTCGATATGGTCGCGGATGATACCGCGGGATTCGGCGCCGTTATCGACGAACACCGCGCTCGAGGCGCCGCGCGACAGGGCTTCGAGGCCAAGGGCACCGGTGCCGGCAAACAGGTCGAGCACCTTGAGCCCGTCGAGATGGACGCCAATCCGGCTCGCAAGGATGTTGAACACCGATTCGCGGGCCCGGTCGGAGGTCGGGCGGATGCTGTCATCCGCGGGCGACAGCAGCGCCTTGCCGCGAAACTTGCCGGCGACGATGCGCATCGCTTACTCGCGCGGCTTCTTGGGTCCGCGAGGACGGTCGCCGGATGGGCGCCCGGCGCCGCCGGCCGGACGGCCAGCGCCGCCGGGAGAACTGCCGCCACCTGCCGGGCGACCGCCACCCGACGGCTTGCCGAACGGCTTGCCACCGCGAGGGGCATCGCCAGCCCTGCCGCCATATGGCTTACGGTCACCGCCGTCGCGACCCGGACGATCGCTGGAGGGGCGATCGCCGCGCGGCGGCCGGGTGCCATAGGGCTTGTCGCCAAACTTGCGGGCCGGGCGATCTCCGGCTTCCGCGTTGCGCGGTGAATAGGGCTTCTTGCCGAAGCCGCCACCCCGGGCGGGACGGTCACCGTCAGGGCGGGGCGGACGATCGCCATAGGGACGATCGCCGCGGGGCGGACGGTCACCGAAGGGCTTGTCGCCGAACTTGCGGGCCGGACGATCGCCAGCTTCGGCGCTGCGCGGCGAATAGGGTTTCTTGCCGAAGCCGCCACTACGAGCAGGACGATCACCATCGCGAAGCGGACGATCACCGTAAGGGCGATCGCCGCGCGACCTGTCCCCGAACTTGGCCTTGCCACCGAACGGCTTCTTGTCGCCGAACCTGGGTTTGTCGCCATACGGACGTGGCGGCCGATCGGCAGAGGGCCGATCGCCGCGGGGACGATCGCCATCGGGTTTCGCGCCGCGTGCGGGGCGATCTTCATGGTGCGCGGGGCGACCGAAGTTCCTGGCCGAGCTGTCGTCGGGATCCCACCGCTTGCCGCGCGCCTCACCGTCACCGCGCTCGGGGCGGGGCGGCTTGACGCGAATCTCGGCCTCGCGGCCATCTTCGAAGTGGATGGTGCGAATTTCCGACGGGTCGACCGGACGCGGGCGGCTCGGGGCTTTGGCGGGCTTCTTGTCGAACCGGCCTGGGCGATCCTGGCGCGGACGCTCGGCCAGGGCGGCGGCAGCTGCCGCCTCGGTCTCGTCGTCCTCGAAGCGGAACTTGTTCTCGCGCGACTTGCGCGGCGAGTCCTTTTTCAGCTCCTTGCCCGGCGCCGCGGCCCGCAGCTTGGGATTGGTCGCCGGTTTCCGCTTGGGTGCGACTTCGGGCATGTCGCTCTCGAAATCGGTGTTGGCCTCGGCGGCGAGGCGCTTGCCCAGCTGCTCGCGGAGCACGCGGGCCGCCACCACTTCGACCTCGCCCTCGGGCAGGTCGCCGAGCTGGAACGGCCCGTAGCTGACGCGGATCAGGCGGTTCACCTGCAGACCAAGCGCCCCGAGGACGTTCTTGACCTCACGGTTCTTGCCTTCGCGCAGGCTCAGCACCAGCCAGCTGTTGGAGCCCTGGGCGCGCTCGAGAATGGCCTCGATCGGGCCATACTGGATGCCGTCGATCTCGATGCCGTCCTTGAGCGTATCGAGCTGCTCCTGGGTAACCGAACCGAAGGCGCGGACCCGATAGCGGCGGAGCCAGCCGGTAGCCGGCAGCTCGAGCACGCGCTTCAGGCCACCATCGTTGGTGACCAGCAGCAGCCCCTCGGTGTTGATATCGAGCCGACCGATCGAGACCACCCGCGGCAAGTCTTTTTCGGCCAGCGCCTCGAACACCGTCGGCCGCCCTTCCGGGTCCTTTTCGGTGACCACCAGACCGGCGGGCTTGTGGTAGAGCCAGACACGAGTGCCCTGGCGGGCCGCCAGCGGCTCGCCATCGACCTTGATCTTGTCTTTCTCGGAAACGTTGAAGGCCGGCGTCAGGACCTTCTTGCCGTTGACGGTGACTCGGCCGTCCTTGATCCACCCTTCGGCATCGCGACGGGAGCAGAGACCGGAACGAGCAATGACCTTGGCCAAGCGGTCGCCGTCCGTCGGGACGGCCGAAACATTCGACATATACTAACTCCTGCGGGACCGGGACCGAGCAGGATTGCCCGGGGAGGTCAGCGCATCTTTCGAGTTTGGTGGTAGGCCGGCCGCCGCCTCTTTGAGGCCTCGACCTGCCCTACCGGGTTGAGTGGTCGCGCTTCCGAACCGAAAAACCTGCGATCCCCGCCCTGGCGGAGACTGGCCTTTCCCGGAAACGCTCTATTTCGCCTGCGCGGCGAGAGCCTTGCGGACCTCCGGCGGGCACGATTTGTCGGTCAGCGGCACGAGCTCGCCATTGGCGGCGAGGCAGACCATGTCCTGGCCCTTGACCGTGGTGTAATATTCGTCGGGCGGCAGATAGAGCGGCTTGGGGCCGCCCTTCAGCTTGGCCGCCGTCATGCGGGCGGTCAGCTGCTTGCTTTCCGCCTCGGTCAACGGCCGGCCGCTGAGGGTGCGCAGGTCGACCACGCGCGCGTTGCGCAGCCGCTTCAGGTCGGCATCGGAAATGTTCGACGTATCGATCTGCACGCGGCTCGAATCTTCGGGAATCAGCGCCGTCTTGGCGGCCTTGGGGTCGGCCGGCGGCGGCAAGGCGGTGGATTTGGGGAGCACCAGCGGACCGCGCCGCTCGGGGTTCTCCGCCTTCTCCTCACGCTCCATCATGCCCATGCCCTTCATGGTCTCGGTCAGCACTTCGCGTTCGAACGTGCCGACATCGGTGAGGGCATTGGTGCCTTCGGTGGTGGTGCAGGCGCTCAGGCCCAGGCCGAGCACGATGCCGACGGTCAGCAATCCGCCCCGGGTCACGGCTTTGAGAGTGGGCCGCCGCCCGGTCAAATCACTCAGCATGAAACTTCCCTTTTCCCCGACCCGTGCGCGCCCCGCGCGGGCCTTATAGACCAAGCTGGCCCGTAAGACCAGATTGAGGCGCCTTTGCGTTCAGGTGGCCTTGCGGCGTCCGATCCCGACGAAGTCGAGGAGGAGCAGCAACACCCCCAAGGTGATCGCCACATCGGCGAGATTGAAGATGTAGAACGACCAATCCTGCCAATGAAAGTGAAAGAAATCCGCAACGGCGCCATAAAGCACACGATCGAGCGCATTTGACACGGCGCCGCCAATGGCGAGCATCAGGCCATAGCGCACCAGAACGTCGGAGGTGCGCGACCACCAGATGCCCAGGGCAAGGATGGCGACCACGGCAATGGCGCCGAGCGCCCAGACCGGCAGGTCGCCGAGCAGCCCGTACGAGACGCCGGTATTCCAGACCAGCACGTAGTCGAAAAACGGCGTCACCGAGACCACCTCCCCACCCTGCCAGCCGAGCGGGGTGGCGGGAGAGACGAAGCCGAGGTGCTCGATGCACTGCGACGCCGCGGCGCCGATGCAATCGGAACTGACCTGCAGGAACTTGTGGCCGCGGTCGAGGGCGAAGGCCGCGAGACCGGCGAAGAGGGAGGCGATCAGGTGGGGGCGAGCTAGCATGGCAAACGCTCGGCTGCGTGTGCCCCATCGATGGAGACGGCCCCCTCCCGGCCTCCCCCATGAAGGGGGAGGTGAAGAGTCGAGCTTGTGGCTCGATCGTGCCTGGCACTCGATGCGGCACCTCCCCCTTCATGGGGGAGGATGGGAGGGGGCCGTCTGCTCGCGTTCAAACTTTACCGTCCCGCCGCCTTCAGCTCGCGCATCGCCTGCGCGTCGCGCAGCGACAGGTCCGGATATTCGGGATCGGTACCGACCTCAGGCAGGATCCGCCACGAACGAGCACAGCGTTGGCCCTCGGCCTTGGCGAAGACCACGGCCACACCGCGCACGTCGTCGAGCCGGAAAGCCTCGGCCGGACCTTCGCCCTCGATGATCTCGATCGCCGAGGTGATCGAGATCTCGGCCATGTCGGTGCCGCGGACGGCGGCAGCGAGCTTGTCGTCGGTGATGTAGACCTTCGGCGCGGCTTCGAGCGAGGCGCCGATCACCTTGTCGCGGCGGGCGATCTCGAGCGCCCCGGTGACCACCTTGCGGACCTCGCGGATCGCTTCCCATTTCTCGTCGAGCTTTTCGTCGGTCCATTCCTCGGGGAGTTTCGGGAACTCCCTGAGGTGCACCGAAGACTCGGCGCCGGGGTGACGCTCCAGCCAGGCCTCTTCCATGGTGAAGACCAGGATCGGCGCCAGCCAGGCGGTGAGCGCGTCGAACACGTGGTCGAGCACCGTGAGGCTGGCGCGGCGACGGACCGAAGAGATCGGGTCGCAGTAAAGCGCGTCCTTGCGGATGTCGAAGTAGAACGCCGACAGGTCGATGTTCATGAAATTCGACAGCGCAGCGACGATCCGCTTGTAGTCGTAGCTCTCGTAGGCGTCACGCACCAGCACGTCGAGATCCTTGAGCCTGGACAGGATCAACTGCTCGAGCTCGGGCATGTCGCGGTAGTCGACGGTCTCCTCCGCCTTGCGATGGGCGAGGTTGCCGATCAGCCAGCGGATGGTGTTGCGCAGCTTGCGATAGCTGTCGACGGTGGTGTTGATGATCTCCTTGCCGATCCTCAAATCATCCGAATAGTCGGACTGGGCGACCCACAGGCGCAGGATATCGGCGCCGAACTGCTTGATGACGTCCTGCGGGGCGGTGGTGTTGCCGAGCGATTTCGACATCTTCTTGCCCTCGCCGTCGAGGGTGAAGCCGTGCGTCAACACGCTCGCATAGGGAGCGAAGCCGTTGGTGGCGCAGCTCTCGAGCAGCGAGGAATGGAACCAGCCGCGATGCTGGTCGGACCCTTCGAGGTACATGCCGGCCGGGAACTGCATGTCGGGCCATTTCTGCGGGTTCTTCAACACCCAGGAATGGGTGGTGCCGCTCTCGAACCAGACATCGAGGATGTCGTCGATCTTGCTCCAGTTCTCCGGATCGGGCACGGCGTCGCCCAGGAAGCGCTCCTTGGCGCCTGGCTTGAACCAGGCGTCGGCGCCCTCCTCCTCGAAGGCCTGGCCGATGCGGTGGTTCACCGTGGCGTCGTTGAGGATGGTGTCGGTCGCTTCATTGTAGAACACGGCGATCGGAACGCCCCAGGCGCGCTGGCGGCTCAGCACCCAATCGGGGCGATCGGCGATCATCGAGCGCAGGCGGTTCTGCCCGGCCTGAGGGTAGAACTTGGTCGCGTCGATCGCAGCCAGCGAGCGCGCGCGCAGCGTATCGCCCTTTTTGCCCTCGATGTCGCGGTCCATGTAGACGAACCACTGCGGGGTGTTGCGATAGATGATCGGCTTCTTGGAACGCCAGGAATGCGGATACTGGTGCTTGAGACGGCCGCGCGCCAGCATGGCGTTACGCTCGGCCAAGGCCGCGATCACCCGGTTATTGGCATCGCCCTTCTTGCCGGCATCGTCGATGACGCGGGCACCCTCGAGGCCCGGCGCGGCGGCGGTGTAGAAACCGGCATCGTCGACGACGAAGGGGATCGAGGTGTCGATGCCGCGCTCGATGAGCTTGCGACCGGACGCCATCCAGATCTCGAAGTCGTCGAGGCCGTGGCTTGGGGCGGTGTGGACGAAGCCCGTGCCGGCATCGTCGGTGACGTGTTCACCATCGAGCAGCGGCACCTCGAACTCGTAGCCGCCGGCAAGCCCGCGCAGCGGATGGCTACAGGAGACGATCTTCGAACAGTCGACATCGTGCAGGCGGACGAAGCTCTCGACCTTGGCCTTCTGGAGGGTCTCTTCGGCCAGCTTGTCGGCGAGGACGTATTTCTCGCCCTTGGACGCCCAGTTGCCTTCCGGGGCACCGGTGACCTCGTAGAGGCCGTAGCTGATCTTGGACGAATAGCTGATGGCCCGGTTGGCCGGGATGGTCCAGGGCGTGGTGGTCCAGATGACGACGTAGGAGGAGCCGAAGTCCTCGAACGAGCCGGTGCCGAAAGCGCCGTTGGCCGAGTGGATCGGGAACTTCACCCAGATCGCGTCGCTTTCATAATCCTGGTATTCGATCTCGGCTTCCGCCAGCGCGGTGCGCTCGACCACCGACCACATGACCGGCTTGGAGCCGCGATAGAGCTGCCCGGAGGCAGCGACCTTCATCAGCTCGCGCGCGATCTGCGCCTCGGCATCGAAGCTCATGGTCAGGTACGGGTTGGACCAGTCGCCGATCACGCCGAGCCGCTTGAACTCCTCGCGCTGGGTATCGACCCAGTACTGCGCGAAGCTGCGGCACTCGCTGCGGAACTCGTTGATCTCGACGTCGTCCTTGTTCTTGCCTTTGGCGCGATACTGTTCCTCGACCTTCCATTCGATCGGCAGGCCATGGCAGTCCCAACCCGGCACATAGGCCGAGTTGTAGCCCAGCATGGTCTTGGATCGGCTCACCAGATCCTTGAGGATCTTGTTGAGCGCGTGACCGATATGGATGTTGCCGTTGGCGTAGGGTGGGCCGTCGTGCAACGTGAACAGCGGCTTGCCCTTACAGGCGGCGCGCTGGCGGGCATAAATGTCCATGTCTTCCCAGCGCTTCAGCCAGTCGGGCTCACGGGCCGGCAGGCCGGCGCGCATCGGGAACTCGGTCTCGGGCAGGAAGAGCGTCGCGGAATAGTCGGTCTCGGCGCCGCTGGTCGCAGTATCGTTCATCGTCATCGATCGATGTTCAAGGGAAGTTGCGGGCTTGTAGCAAGCGGGGGCGCGCGGTGAAAGCACATATTGGCCGCTCGGTGGTGGGCAGCCGGCACCGGTCCCGCCGTCAGCGGAAGAACCCGAGCTTCTCGTCGAGCTCCGACACCGGCAAGGTCGATTGCAGCAGCAACCGGGCCTGGGCGGCGTCGTTGTTGACGGCGGCGATCAGTTCGTCGAGGCCGGTGAACTTCACTTGGCCGCGGACGGTGCCGAGCAGCGCCACTTCCAGCGTCTGGCCGTAGATGTCCTCGTCGAAATCGAAGATCCAGGTCTCGAAGGGCGGACGCTCGTTGTTGAACATCGGCTTGCCGTAGCTCGCAACGCCATCGAGCAGCCTCTCCCCGAGCTTGGCACGGACCGCGTAGACGCCCTGCAGCAGGCCGAAGCCGGTGGGGCTCGCGGTGTTGGCCGTGGGGAAGCCGAGCTCCCTGCCCCGCTGGTCGCCCTTCACCACGACGCCCGAGAGGAACCAGTGGTAGCCGAGCAGTTGCGCCGCGCCGGCAACATCGCCCTCGCCGAGCAGCGCGCGGATGCGCGAAGACGAGATGTGATCGTCCCCCTCGTCGAGCATATCGAGGATCTCGACCTCGAAACCGTGGCGCAGGCCGGCGTCTTTGAGGAAATCCGGCGTCCCCTGGCGCTTGTAGCCGAAGTGGAAATCGGCGCCGACCGAAACGCCGGTGACCCCGAGGGCCCCGACGAGGAACCGGGTGACAAAGTCCTCGGCGACGATATGCGAGAACTCGAGCGAAAACGGCATCACCACGATGCCATCGAGCCCGAGCGCCTCGGCGATCTCGGCCTTCTGGTCGGCATAGGTCAGGCGGAACATGAAGGGCTGAGGCGCGAACACGTCGCGCGGATGCGGCTCGAACGTGAGAACGATCGCCGGCACGCCGAGCGCGGCTGCACGAGCCTTCAGCGCCCGGAAAACGTGTTGATGACCGCGGTGGCAGCCGTCGAAATTGCCGATCGCGACCATGGCCCCGCGCAGCGACGCCGGAACCTGGTCGAGCCCAGCGAGCCTGATGAAGCCGCTCAAATTCGTACCCGCCTTGAGAGTGATGGCGATATGGCAAGAAACCGCATGGGTTGCAAGGCGGCTAAGGTTGGAGGCTGGTATGCAGGCCTTCACCAGGCAAGTCTTGCCATGAACCCGACCACGTTGGCGCCGCTCGGGGCGACAAGAGCGGCGATGGCGTCGGTGTCGGGATTGCCGAAGGCGTCAAGTTCGGCCGCATGGATCGAGCCGGTTATGAACAGCAGGTCGAGCCCGGCTCCGGCGGCGCCGATCGCGTCGGTGCGCACCGAGTCGCCGATCGCCAGGATGCGGGCGCGATCGACCGGCCGGCCGGCAGCCGTCTCGGCCAGACGCAGGGCCTCGGCATAGATCGGCTTGTAGGGCTTGCCGACCATCACGATCATGCCGCCGCGGGCCTCGTAGAGGTCGGCAAGGGCGCCGCCGCAATAGAGAATCTGGTCGCCATGCTCGACCACCCGGTCGGGATTGGCGGCGATCAGCGGCAGATTGCGGCTGAGCCACAGGGTGATCCGCTCATTGTACATGTCGGGCGCGTCGTGATCGGTATCGAGATCGGTGACGACGACGGCTTTGGCGTCCTCGGCCTGGCCGATGCTGATGTCGAGCCCCTCGAACAGGCTGTCATTGTCGTGCGCCGGGCCGACATAATGGACGGTCTGGCCGCGATAGCGCTCGAGCACCACGCGGGTGGCGTCGCCCGAGGTCACCACGTCGTCATAGGCTTCGCGCGACACGCCGAGCCCGTCCATCATCTCGATGATCGGGCCGTGCGGACGCGGGGCGTTGCTGATGAGGACGACACGTCCGCCGTTCCGGCGATAATTGACCAGAGCCTCGACGGCCGTCGGGTGCGCGGCGATGCCGTTGTGCACGACGCCCCAGATATCGCTCAAAACCACATCGTAGCGGGGGGCGATGCCCCTCAGTCCTGCCAGTGCCTGCATGGTCTTTTCCTACTAAGCTTGCGCCTCGACGCGGCGCTCGGCATCGCGCGGACGCTCTGCCGTCAGGTCCGGACGGACCGGACCGGGCCGGCCGATATGGGGGCCCTGCACCAGGCTGATGCCATCTTCGAACAGGCTGAGCAACTGCTGCTCATCGATCACCCCGGTGCCGCAGAGCTCGATCTCGAAGCGCTTGGCATAGGGCGCGATGTCGGCGGTGTGGAAATCGGTGAAGCTCTGCGGATTCGAGAGGAAGCGGGTCGCATCGAACCGCACGTCGCTGAAGCCGAGGCCTTCGAGCTCGGCGAAATCGAACCGCAGCGAGGTGGCATCGGTGAGCACGAAGCCGGCCCCGGCCTTGCGGAACTCGTAAAGCGCACGCTTGTCGGCCGGGCCGAGCGGCTTCCACTCGGTCTGACGCACGGCGAAGTGCAGCGAAGCGGTGATCGCCTGGTTGGCGACCAGCGTTGCTGTCACCTGCTCGAGCGCCTTCCTGTCGAGGATGGTGGCGCGACTGAGCGGCAGGAACAGGGTGATCGGCTGACCCGAGGTCCTGGCGCGCCGCGCAATGGTGACGGCTTCATCGAGCGCCATCGCCTCGATCCGGCGGATCAGCTCTTCGCCACCGCGGCGCGGCATGAAATCCGGCGCATCGGCGAGACCGCCGGCATCCTGCATCAGGCGCGGCACCAGATCATAGCCGATGGGCTTGCGCGCCGGGAGGCGGACCAGCGGTTCGATATGGAACACCAGCCGGTTGGCATCGAGCGCGGCGCGCAGCTCGGCCTCCGGAATCATCGGGTCGAGGAAGATGTCGTCATCGGGTTCGGCCGGCGCCGCCGTCGCCTCGGCAAGGCGCGCGCCGCCGTCGGCCCGCCGCGCCTCCTCGAACTCGGCCAGTGCCTCGGCGAGCTGTCGGGTCACCGTCCCGAGGACTGAAATGTCGGCCTCGATGCCGTCGAGCCGGCTGCCGACATTGGTGTCGGCAAGCGCATTGACCCGCTGGCTCAGGACCTGCCCGGCCTTGGCGTCGGTCGACAGCAGACGCGCCAGATCCTCGACGGCGCGCTCGAGCCGGGCCTCGGAACGCTGGCGCAGCCGCCGCTCCATCAGCACCACGGCAATGGCGCCGAAGGCGATGGCGGTGACGAAGGCTTCGATCGGCGAGAACGTCAGCCCGAAATAGGCAGCCGCCGCGACGCCAAGCGTGGCCAACGCGATGAAGATGTAGACGAGGCCTTGCACGTGACGCTCGGGCTCCCAGGGGACAGCGGGATTCGACGCATCCCGTCATAGCATCGGGCGGCCCCTGCCGATAGGCGCGGGAACGCGCCAGCTGTGGCTAATCGGGAGACACAGCGCGTTTGCTGTCCGCGCCGGCTGAACGGTTTATTTACCCAGTTCGTCAACACTCCATTCAGCACAGCCACGTGCCCAAGGACCTGTCGCCATGCCCGCTCCCGGCTTCGGCCTGGAAAATGCCGCCCGCATCCTGCTCGTCGATCGCGACGAGGCGGGCGCGCGGGCTTTGATCGAAGTGCTTGATCAAGGTTTCATCGTCGCGCCCGAGATCGCGCTCGCCCGGGGTGGCCGCGAGGCGGCGGACCGGCTGCGGCTCGCCTCGTATGATCTGCTGCTGGCCGAACTCGACAGCCTGCGCGACCTCGTGGCGGAAGCCGAGGATGCAGTGGCGCGGTTGGTGCGGCTGGCCCCGGGTGCGCTGGTAGTGGTGCTCTCCGATGGCGGGTCGATATCGGCGACGCTGGCGGCTCTGCAGGCCGGCGCACATGAGCACGTGACGCGCCCGCTGGATGGCATGACGCTGGCGACGCGACTGAGCGAGCTGGCGCACCGGCACGGCCGGCCGATCGCCGGAGCGTTCCGCGGCCCGGCCGAGCAGGAGCGTGTCGCCGGCCTGATCGATGCCTCCACCCAGCTGCAGACCGTGCTCGAATTCGTGGCACGCGACCTGCCGGGCAGCGCAGAGAATCTCGAGGGGGTGGCGCGCCGGATCGTTGCCATGTTCGATGGCGGCGAGACCGAGCGACGCGCCGCGGCGGCGGCATCGCCGGTGCGGCCGGCAGTGCTGCCGATGTGGCAACAGGAGCAACGGATCATCGAGGAAGCGATCGAGAGCTTCGGCGGCAATATCGCGCTGGCCGCCGCGGCACTCGAGCTCAGCCCATCAACGATCTATCGCAAGCGGCAGTCCTGGGCGGAGCTCGAGGGCAAGAAGGGCGCGGCTTGAGGCTTCACTGAACTGACCATAGGAGGCTTCCATGGCCAGCAATTCTCTCGTTCGGGCTCGCATCGATCCCGAAATCCGCGACAAGGCAAGCGAGGTCCTGGCTCGCTTCCGCGGCCCGGAATCCCCAGTGAGGTGATCGAGGAATACTTCGCTAAGTCGTCTGGTCGCGGGCTTCGGAGCGGGATCGCGATGCGATTCTTGATCGTATCGCCGCTGACAACTTCTCCGCTGCCCCCGAAAATGACGGCAAGATCTCCACTGTCGGCGGCAACTGGCCGCCTTTCCCGAAAGCGGTCGCCTGGGACGAGTGGCAGCCACCCGCGAACTCGTGGTCACCGGCACGCCGTACATCGTGATCTATGCTGTGGCACCTGACCAGATCACGGTGCTCCGGTGATCCACGGCGCCCAGCAGTGGCCGCCGCAGGATCTGATCTAACCCTTCAGCTTGTCGCGGGCCTTCTTGGCCGTTGCAAACGCGCGCGCCTCTTCGCCCAGGGCTGACCCCTTTTTCACCACGGTGCCCTCGGCGTCGACCAGGCTCCAGTCCCACTTGGTGTTGGGGCCGACGCCACCGGTGCGGCGGAGCTTGATTTCGAGTTCTGCGCTCAGCGCCATGTGAATACCTTTGTAACGGAGTAGTTGAAGACAACGCTCATCAGCACGCCGAGCAGGCCGGCCACGTAGAACTGCCCGTCAAAGGCGTAGATCCAGCTGGCGACCGAGACGTTGGCGAGGGCGCCGATGGAACAGACGGCGTAGAACGTGAGCATGCCGGTGAGATAGCGCCAGCCGCGCAGCTTCTTGTTGGCGTAGGTCAGCTCGTTGTTGAGCATGAAGTTGAAGGTCATGGCGAGGAGCGTTGCCGCCACCTGCGACCAGACAAAGTTGAAGGCCAGCACCTCGTGGGTGAACCAGAGCGTGCCCATATGGACCACGACGCCGAGGCCGCCGACCAGCGCGAACAGCAGGAAGGTGGTGGGGAGCAGGCCGCCGGAAAGCTTGGAGACGATCAACCCAAGGAACTGCACCACCACGAGCGAGCTCATCTTGCTCTCGCCGGCGTGGCGGGGGCGGAATGTGTAGGGCACCTCGCCGATCCGCAACTCCTTGCCCTGCCGGGCACGGGCGCGACCGGCGGAGACGATGATGTCGAGCAGGATCTTGAAGCCGTCATCGCTGAGCGAGGGAGCGATCTCGTCGAAGACGCTGCGGCGCATCAGGAAGAAGCCGCTCATCGGGTCGCTGAGCGACTTGCCGGTGACGAGGCTGGAAAGCCTGGTGGCGAAACGGCTGCCGGCCTCGCGCGTCCTCGACAGGCCCTCACCGACGCTGCCATCGCCACTGTAGCGCGTACCCACGACGATGTGGTCGCCGGCAATCGCCTTCTCCAGCATCTGGGGGAGAATGGCTTCGTCATGCTGCAGGTCGGCGTCGATGACTGCAAAATAGGGTGCGGCACTGGCGAGGATGCCCTCCACCACCGCAGAACTCAGGCCGCGCCGACCAAGCCGGTGAATGCCGCGGACATTCTGGTGCCGCCTCGCCATCTCGCGCACCACTTCGGAAGTGCCATCGGGAGAGTTGTCGTCGACCACGATGAACTCGAATGGCGTGTTGCCGAGGGCGGCGGTGACCTTGTCGTAAAGCAGCGCGACGTTGTCGCGCTCGTTGTAGCTGGGCACGATCACCGCGAGTTGCGGGGCAACCCAGGTTTCGGTGGCTTTACGGGGATGGCTATCGAACTGGACGACGGTCACGTCTGCTCCGGAGGTATCTCAGGGCCTCAGGTACTGCCAAGCTCGACGCTTTGCAACTTACCATCGGGCCGGTTACGGTTTATCTCGGCACCACAAACGTGGCTGCAGCGCGCCCGTTTCATGCATTCGTCGCATAGCCGCCACATCGTCATCGTATGGCTCGCCTCGTCCTTGACTCGCTTTGGCCCCCCTCCTATATCCCCTGCCAGCTGTTAGCACTCCTCGATCACGAGTGCTAACAGACGCGAAATCACTTAGTTGCTGATAGGAGCAAAAATGGCTTTCCGTCCCCTGCACGACCGCGTGGTCGTCCGGCGTGTCGACAGCGAAGAGAAATCGGCTGGCGGCATCATCATCCCCGACACCGCCAAGGAAAAGCCCTCCGAGGGCGTGATCGTCTCCGTGGGCCCGGGCGCCCGTGACGAGGCCGGCAAGATCGTGCCGCTGGACGTCAAGGAAGGCGACCGGATTCTGTTCGGCAAGTGGAGCGGCACCGAGGTGAAGCTCAATGGTCAGGACCTCCTGATCATGAAGGAATCCGACATCATGGGCGTGATCGCGTAACCAGGCGCCAGGCCGGTTCCGACCCTCCCCCTCAACTTCGTAAGGAGCGCCTCCAATGGCTGCGAAAGACGTAAAATTCTCCACCGATGCCCGCGACAAGATGGTTCGCGGCGTCAACATCCTCGCCAACGCGGTGAAGGTCACGCTCGGTCCCAAGGGCCGTAACGTCGTGATCGACAAGTCGTTCGGCGCCCCGCGCATCACCAAGGACGGCGTCACCGTCGCCAAGGAGATCGAGCTCGAGGACAAGTTCGAGAACATGGGCGCCCAGATGCTGCGCGCCGTGGCTTCGAAGACCAACGACATTGCGGGTGACGGCACCACCACCGCGACCGTGCTCGGCCAGGCCATCGTCAACGAAGGCATCAAGCTGGTTGCCGCCGGCATGAACCCGATGGATCTGAAGCGCGGCATCGATCTCGCCGTCGCCGAAGTCGTCGAGAATCTCGGCAAGGCCAAGAAGACCATTTCGTCGAACGGCGAAGTCGCGCAGGTCGGCACCATTTCGGCCAATGGCGAGACCGCCATCGGCGAGATGATCGCCAACGCCATGCAGAAGGTCGGCAACGAGGGTGTGATCACCGTCGAGGAAGCCAAGACCGCCGAGACCGAGCTCGACGTTGTCGAGGGCATGCAGTTCGACCGTGGGTACCTGTCGCCGTACTTCGTCACCAATGCCGAGAAGATGGTGGCGGTGCTCGAGGATCCGGTGATCCTCCTGCACGAGAAGAAGCTCTCGAACCTGCAGGCCATGCTGCCGATCCTCGAAGCCGTGGTGCAGTCGCAGCGTCCGCTGCTGATCGTCGCCGAGGACATCGAGGGCGAGGCTCTGGCCACGCTCGTCGTCAACCGCCTGCGCGGCGGCCTCAAGGTCGCAGCCGTCAAGGCTCCGGGCTTCGGCGATCGCCGCAAGGCCATGCTCGAGGACATCGCGATCCTGACCGGCGGCCAGGTGATCTCGGAAGATCTCGGCATCAAGCTCGAGAACGTCACCCTCGACATGCTCGGCACTGCCAAGCGCGTGGAAATCTCCAAGGAGAACACCACGATCGTCGACGGCGCCGGCTCGAAGGCCGACATCGAAGGCCGCGTTGGCCAGATCAAGGCGCAGATCGAAGAGACCACTTCGGACTACGACAAGGAGAAGCTGCAGGAACGTCTGGCCAAGCTCGCCGGCGGTGTTGCGGTGATCAAGGTCGGCGGTTCGACCGAGGTCGAGGTGAAGGAGCGCAAGGACCGCGTCGACGACGCGCTGAACGCGACCCGCGCCGCGGTTGAAGAAGGTATCGTGCCGGGCGGCGGCGTCGCGCTGCTGCGCGCTTCGAACTCGATCACCGTCAAGGGCGTGAACTCCGACCAGCAGGCCGGCGTGAACCTGGTGAAGCGCGCTCTGCAGGAGCCCGTCCGCCAGATCGCCAACAATGCTGGTGACGAAGGCTCGGTCGTGGTCGGCAAGATCCTCGAGAACTCCAACGCCAACTATGGCTACAACGCGCAGACCGGCGAGTATGGCGACATGGTTGCCATGGGCGTGGTCGACCCGGTGAAGGTGGTTCGCACCGCTCTCCAGGACGCCGCTTCGGTTGCGTCGCTGCTCATCACCACCGAGGCGATGATCGCCGAGGTGCCGAAGGACGCTCCGCCGGCAATGCCGGGCGGCGGCGGCATGGGCGGCATGGGTGGCATGGACTTCTAAATCGCGAAAGCGATTTAGAGAGTTCTTGGCGCTCACGGTCCGCACCGCATTCGGGCTTCGGCCCGAATGCTGGACCTCCGCGGGGGCGGCCCACGGCCGTGGCCCTTCGGGCAAGACGACATCCGATCTTCTCACGAAGGTCACGAACGGGAGGGCGGTCCGACGGGCCGCCCTTTCGTTTGGGAAGCCGGTTCTCTCAGAGGGCCCACTGCGCATGGACCGACTTCGAGCCTCATCTGCAGGGCTCCTGCGCGCCGGGTCGCGATTGACACCGGCCCGCGCGCCGCGCCAAACGTGGGCGAAATCCACCCAGGAGTCCCCCCGATGAGCGTTGTGCCGCCGATGATGGCCGTTCCGCCGATGACGGAGCAGAAGTCCAACCCGGAACAACCGCTCGACAAGGACTGGTGGCGTGGTGCGGTGATCTACCAGATCTACCCTCGCTCGTTTCAGGACCATAACGGCGACGGCATCGGCGACCTGGTGGGGATCACCGAACGGCTCGATTATGTCGCCGACCTCGGCGTCGACGCGATCTGGCTCAGCCCGTTCTTCACCTCACCGATGAAGGATTTCGGCTACGACGTTTCCAACTATCGCGACGTCGACCCGATCTTCGGCACGCTCGGCGATTTCGACCGCCTGCTGGAAAAGGCGCATTCGCGCGGACTGAAGGTGATCATCGACCAGGTGATCTCGCACACCTCGGACAAGCACCCGTGGTTCTCGGAAAGCCGGCAGAACCGGACCAACCCGCGACATGACTGGTACGTGTGGGCGGATCCGAACCCGGACGGCACGCCGCCCAACAACTGGCTGTCGATCTTTGGCGGCTCGGCCTGGACCTGGGACAGCCGGCGCATGCAGTACTACATGCACAATTTCCTGACCTCGCAGCCGGACCTCAATTTCCACAATCCGGACGTGCAGGATGCGGTGCTGGGCGACATGCGGTTCTGGCTCGAGCGCGGGGTGGATGGTTTCCGGCTCGACACGGTGAATTTCTACTTCGCTTCGCTCGGCCTCGAGTCCAATCCGGTGGTGAAGCCGGAAGACTTCAACGCCTCCACCGCTCCGGCAGTGAACCCCTACAATTTCCAGGAGCATCTCTACGACAAGAGCCGGCCGGAGAACCTCGAATTCCTCACTCGTATCCGCTCGCTGCTCGACGAGTATCCGGGCCGCACTTCGGTCGGCGAGATCGGCGACAGCCAGCACCAGTTGGAGGTGATGGCGCAGTACACCTCGGGCAATGACAGGCTGCATATGGCCTATACCTTCGACTATCTGGGCGGAGCGTTCGATGCCGACCATTTCAGGAAATCGATCGACCTCACCGAAAAGGATGCGCCGAACGGCTGGATCTGCCTCGCCTTTTCCAACCACGACGTGGTGCGCCACGTGAGCCGCTGGATGAGCCATGGCGACCGTGACGCTTTCGGCAGGCTGACCGCCACGATGCTGCTGACGATGCGCGGCTCGGTCTGCCTCTACCAGGGCGAAGAGCTGGGGCTGACCGAAGCCGAGCTGGCGTTCGAGGACCTGGTGGATCCCTACGGCATCGAGTTCTGGCCGCAGTTCAAAGGGCGCGACGGATGCCGCACACCGATGGTGTGGCAATCGACGGCCCATCTGGGCGGTTTTTCGACGGCGCCGCGTGCCTGGCTGCCGGTCCCCGGCGATCACCTGCTCAAGGCGCCGGACCTGCAGGAAAAGCAGAATGACTCGCTGCTGCACCACTACCGGGCGACGCTGCAGTTTAGGCGCGAGCACCAGGCGCTGGTGAAGGGTACGATCAAGACGCTCGACGCGCCTCAGGGAGTGCTGATGTTCACCCGCACCGCGGGCGCTGACACCCTATTGTGTGCCTTCAACATGACTGGCGGCCCGATCGCCGTCCCCCTGCCCGACGGGATCGGGGTCAAGGGCATCGACGCGCCCGGCTCGGTCGCCGCTCCCATCGGCGACGGGGATCTCGACCTGCCTGCCTTCGGCGCCTTCGTCGGAGCCGTGCTCTAGCACGGTAGCCGGCGCCGACACAGGCGCCGGTGGCGTGGCCGGCAGCGGCTCGGGGTAGCGCGCCGCCAGCAGCGCCAGGGTCGCCGGATGCCGGCCGGTTTCGGCCAGCTCGGATGGCTTGCCGCTTTCGACGAGGCGGCCCGCATCGAGCACCAGGACGCGGTCTGCGACGAGGCGCAGCACGTCGAAATCCCGGCTGGCGCAGAGCACGGCGAGGCCATAGTCCGAGCGGACACGGTTGAACAGGATGACAAACTCGGCTGTCTCCACCGGATCGAGCCTCGCGGTTGGTTCGTCAAGCACGATGAGGCTCGGACGACCGACCAGCGCACGGGCCAGCGCGAGGCGCTGCAACTCTGCGACGGAGAACTGGCCAGGCAGATGGTCGAGCACGTCGGGGGTCAGCCCGACGACCCGCACCGCCTCGACAAGGCGGTCGGCCTGTTCGTCGATCAGCAACTGCTCTTCGACCCGCAGCGGCTCGGTCAGCGACAGGCCCACGGGCAGCGCAGGGTTGAAGGCGGCCCGCGGATTGGGAAACACCAGGCCGATACGGGCCTGCGCCTCGCGGGCGAGATCATCCCCACGGTAGGATGTGCGGTCGAACGCCAGCTTTCCAGTGCTGGCGCGACCGGCTCCGGCAACCAGGCGCAGCAATTGCGTCTTGCCGGCACCGGCGGCGCCAAGCAGGCCGACGGCCTCGCCCCGGCGCACCGAGAGGGTGATGTTCTCGAGCGCCGCAAACGACGGGCGGCGCGGCCAGATACGAAAAGGCGGGTCGACGAAGCGACTGCCGACGTCTTGCAGCTCGAGCAGGGGTTCGCCGACGGGCGGGCGGGCCATGGTGCGGGTGCGCGGCCGACCCGCGGCGACCAGTTCGCGGGTCGCGGCATGCTGCGGACGCTCCTGCAGGGCCACAGCCGGGCCGCGTTCCACCAGCTTGCCGTCGCTCAGGATGGCGACTTCAAGCCCCAAGGCGAGGGGCAGGCGGAAGTCGCGGGTGAAGATGAGCAGCGTCGTCCGTCGATCGCGGTTGGCCTCGAGCAGTGCCGTCAGCAGTTCGCGCTGCGCAAGAGGTCCCAGGGCGCGGCCCGGCTCGTCGCATACCAGGAGCGTGGCACCGCGGTCGAGACGGCGAGCGAGGTCTGCCAGATCGGCGTCGGGTCCGACGAAGCCGGCGCCTCTTGCCGGGAGCCCGGCTCCCTCGATGCTCGCCTCGATCGGCAGCAGCCCGGCGATGGCCTCAGCCAGCACGCTCTTGCCGCTATTGGCGCGGCCGACGATGGCAAGGGCGGCGCCGTCGGGCAGCGTGAGAGCAAGCCCCGCGATGGGGCGGTTGCCGGCGATGGCGATGCCGAGACCAGCGAGCTCAAGCACTGCGAGGTGCTCCCCTGAGGCCGGTGGCGGCCAGCATCAGTGCCAGCGCCGTGGCGACGGCGACCGTGCCAGGAGCGAGAGCCAGCAGCGGGCGGATCGCCATGAACTGCTGGGCCTCGCGCAGCATCAGCCCAAGGCTGGCGCCCGGCGCCAGGGTCCCGAGGCCGGCAAACGAGAGACTCACCTCGACCAGGATGGAGATGGCCAGCAGTTCGAGGGCGAGGGCGGCCAATTGCGGCCACAGGCATGGCAGCACGTGGCGCTGCGCCGTAGCGAGCGGCCGCAGTCCGGCCAGCCGTGCCGCCAGAACGTAGTCGCGCTGCCACAATGGCACGAGCAGGTGACGGGTGATGATGCCGGCGATGATCACGCCGGGAACAGCGATGCCGAGAAAGATCGTGAGGTTGGCCGATGCGCCCAGCCCGCTCGCCACCATGCCGATGAGCAGCGCCGGCGGCAGCATCGCGACGGCATGGCTGGTCAACGCGCCAGCCGGCCGCAGGACGGCAAGCGCGACACCGACCGGAACACCGATGAACAGGCTGGCAAGCGTGCCGAACAAGGCCAGCAGCAGAGTGGTCAGCGTCGCCGACATGAGCAGCGAGGCGGCGTCTCTCCCAGCCGCATCGGTGCCGATCCAGTGCGCTGCATCCGGCTCGGCCAGCGGCGTCAGCAGCGCGGCGCCGTGCGGGGTCCAGGCCAGCGAGACTAGGGCAAGCGCAACGACAAGCAGCGCCGGCGCCGCGCCGAATATCACTCGCAGGTCAATCCCTGGCCGTGCCGGCGCCGCCTCGAGGCTCATCGTGGCTCCCCACGCATCGCGGGATCGATCAGCAGGCGCAGGAGGGCCAGCAGCAAAGCCCCGATAGTCGCAACCACGATCAGCAGGAACAGGCCACCGCGCAGCAGCGCAAGGTCGTGCTGCTCGGCTGCTCCCAGAATCTGCCGCCCCAAGCCCGGCAGGTAGAACACGCTCTCGACCAGGGCCGAGCCGATCAGCAATGCGGCAAAGGTGCGCCCCAAAGTCTGCGGCAGGTCGGCTCGCAGCCGGGCAAGGCCGAGGCGCCATGTCGCCTCGGCGGCGGCGACGCCGTCGGCGCGCAACCGAAACAGCTCGCGGGCATCGATGGCGGCGAGCTCGCGACGAACACGCAGCGCCAGTTGACCGGCATAGGGGAGGCCAAGAGCGGCGGCCGGCAACAGCAACGACGCAAAGGCGGCAGGTGGGCTGTCGCCCCAGGGCACGAAACCGCTCGCCGGCAACAGCCGCAGCAGCCCGGCGAACAGCAACGCCAGCAACATGCCGAGCCAGAACGGCGGCAGCAGCGCCAGCAGCGCCGCGGCGAGGCGCACCAGCCTGTCGATCAAGCCGGGGAAGCGCCCGGCCGCGAGCCCGAGACCAATGCCGACGAGAGTGGCCACCAGCAATGCCAGGAGGGCCAGCGGCAGAGTGACGGCGAGCCGCTCGCCAAACGTGTTGGGCGCTCCGGTGTCGCCGGTGAACAGTCCAGCAAAGCGGGCCCAGGGGGAACGGTCGCCGGCTCCGGCGCCGGGCAGGAGGTCGAGGACGACGAACAGCAGCACCGCGGCTCCGAGGATGGTTGCCGCTGCCAACGCGAGCCGCGTGAGGACGTAATCTCGCATGCCCCGGCGCCCCAGGAACCGACCAAGTTGAGGAAAGACCGAACCGGCTAATGCTTAGTCAATGACCGGTTAATTTCCAATGTATCGCATCAGCGCCGATCGCTGAAACGGGTGGAAAGCACCACCGGCACCAGACCGACCAAGACAATCGTCAGCGCCGGCAGCGCCGCTTCAGTGAACAGGCTCACATTGGCGCGGGCGTAGACAACGGTGGCCAGTGTTTCGACGCCGAGCGGCCGCAGCAACAGCGTTGCCGGGAGCTCCTTGACGATCTCGACGAAGACCAGCGTCGCTGCCGTCAGCAGAGCCGGCGACAGGGTCGGCAGATCGACCCGCAACAACAGTCGCCAGCCGGTCACGCCAAGTACGCGGCCGGCATCGAGCATGGTATCGCCACGCTTCCTGATCGCCGCATCGATGGTGGAGTGCGACACGGCGAGAAAACGGATGGCGTAGACATAAAGCAGCGCGGCGATCGAGCCGGAGAGGATGAGGCCGGGGCGCCAATTGGCGACGGCCATGGTCAGGCGGTTGAACCACAGATCGGCCTGGCCAAGCGGTTGCAGCAGGCCCAGCGCCAGCACGGTGCCCGGAATGGCGTAGCCGAGGGTGGCGATGCGGATCAGCCCGTGGGCCGAGCGCGACCTCGCGAGGCGCGCGGCGATGAGCCCGACGCACACGGTAATGAAGGCGCCGAGCGCCGCCAGCGTCACCGTGGTGAGGCCGGCATTGAGGGTAAGGCCGAGCGCATCCGGGCCGAGATTGCGGATGGCGAGCACCAGCAGCTCGCCCACCGGAACGCCAAAGCCGAGCAGCAGCAGGATGGTGCAGAAGCCGATGGCGAGGGCGCGTTCGGCGCCGACCAGTTGCTCGCGCGGCGGAGCGACGCGGCTGTCGCGATGCAGCGCGTAGACGCGGTCGCGGCGGGCCCATTGTTCGAGCAGGATCAACAGGCCGATGATGAGCACGATCATCACCGCCAGTTGCGCGGCGCCGCCGAAGTTCGAGCGGTTGATCCAGGTGGAATAGATCACCGCGGTGAGGCTGTTGACGCCGAAATATTGCACGGCGCCCAGGTCGTTCACCACCTCCATCATGGCCAGCGTGATGCCGACGACGAGGGCGGGACGACTGAGCGGCAAGGTAACCGAGAAGAAGGCGCGAAAGCCCCCTGCCCCAAGCGTCCGGGCGGCCGCCGAAATGGAGCCCGACTGCATGACGAAGAAGGCCCGGCAGGAGGCGTAGACGTAGGGATAGAGCACCATCGAGAGCACGAAGGCGGCGCCGGTGGGGCTTTTGATCTGCGGGAACCAGTAATCCTTGATGGTTTCCCCACCGATGACGGCGCGCAGCGCCTGCTGGATCGGACCGGTGAAATCGAGGAACTCGACGTAGGTGTAGGCCGCCAGATAGGTCGGGGTGGCCAGCGGCAGCACCAGCGCCCATTCGAAGATGCGACGGCCCGGGAACTCGAAATGGGTCACCAGCCAGGCAGAGACGAGGCCGAGAATGCCGGTGATCAGCCCGACCCATGCCATCAGCGTCGCCGTCTCGCGCAGCGCCGTCGGCAGCATGGCGGCAGCGAGACCACCGGCGCCGGTGGTGTCGAGCGCCGCGACGGCCAGCCACAGGATCGGCAGGCCCATCAGGGCCAGCAGCAGAATGGCCGAAAGCGGCGGGAGCATGCCCCCGCCGGTTCCGGATCTCGTTACTGTTGCGGTCGTCCGGCTGATGGTTCAGCCTCCGCTATGGTTCCGCTGGTGAAGGGGGGGCGCCGAGTGCGCCGCCTCCTCCCCTCGCTAGTTCTGCGCGCCCTCGTTGAACTTCAGCTCATCGATCAGCGCCGCCGCTTCGTCGCGGAAATCGGCAGTGGCGGTGAGCGAGACCTTCGAGGGGTTGAGCGTGCCCCAACTCTGGGTCAGTTCGGCCGGCTGGACGCTGGTCACCGCCGGATACTCGTAGTTGGCATCGGCGTAAAGCTGCTGCGCCTCGTCGGAGAGCAGGAATTCGACCAGTTTGTTGGCGTTCTCGAGGTTCGGCGCGTATTTGGCGATGAACGCGCCGGCGGCGTTTACCTGGGTGCCCTCGCCCTCGGCGTCGGGGTAGACGATGCGCGCCGAAGCGGCCCACTGCTTCTGCTCGGGCTCGGCGTCGTTATTCAGCATCAGGCCCATGTAGTAAGTATTGGCGATGGCGAGATCGCACGAGCCTTCGAGGATTGCCTTGACCTGGGCGCGGTCGTTGCCGGCGGGCGGCGCCGACATGTTGTCACGCACCGCGGCGAGCCAAGTGCGGGTCTTGTCCTCGCCCCAGGCGGCGATGCGGTTGGCGACGAGGCCGATATTGTAGGCGTGGTCGCCCGGACGGGTGCAGAGGCGCCCCTTCCACTCCGGCTTGGCGATATCCTCGTAGGTCAGCGCGGTAGCGTCGACGCGGTCCTTGCTGACGTAGAAGACGCGGGCGCGCAGCGACAGCGCGGCCCAGTGGCCCTCGGCGTCGCGGAACTCGGGCGACAGGCGCTCGGTCAACGCGGCGGCGGTGATCGGCTGGGTGAGCCCCTGCGTCTTGGCGCCGACCAGATTGCCGATATCGACGGTCAGCACCACATCGACGGGCGACAGTTCGCCTTCGGCCGCGACGCGTTCGAGCAGGCCGTCGCCGGCATAGAGCACGGTGGCCTTGACGCCGGTGGCGGCAGAGAATTTGTCGAGCAGCGGCTGGATCAGGCCGGGCTCACGGTAGCTGTAGATATTGACTTCGCCACTCTGGGCAAAGCTCGGCCCGGCGGTGCCGGCAATCATCGCGGCGCCAAGCAGCGCAGCGGACAGTCGCATCGTCATGGTCATCTGAATCTCCTGCGAACGGCGCCCAGGAGGCGCCGGTGACAGGGGCAAACACGAATTCTGACGCCCAATGTCAACAATCCGTCGACGCAGATTGCCGGCGGTTTGCGACAGTCTTTTAGAACCGTTCCAGAACGAGCAGGGAGTCGCCAGCCAAGCCGCCGGTTTCCGCGCCGGCCACTGCATCCGGGACTGCGGCAACGTGTCCGATCAGGGTTGCGGGCCTTCGTCGAAGCGCAGTTCGTCGACCAGCGCGCTGGCCTCCTTGCGATGCGCCGCGATCTCGGTCAGCGGGGTCTTGTCGGCCTTGAGCTCGCCCCAACTGGCGACAAGGTCGGAAGGCGGCACGCCGGCGACCACGGGGAACTCGTAGTTGCCGCTGGCATAAAGGTGTTGGGCTTCGTCTGAGAGCAGGAATTCCACCAGCTTCTGCGCGTTGGCCTGGTTGGGGGCATATTTGGCGATCACCGCGCCGGAAACGTTGACCTGGGTGCCGTCGCCGTCAGGATCCGGGTAGATGATGCGGGCCGCGGCGGCCCAGGTCTTCTGTTCGGGCTCAGCGTCGTTGTTGAGCATCAGCCCCATGTAATAGGTGTTGCCGATCGCGAGGTCGCAGCTGCCGTCGAGAATCTTCTTCACCTGATCGCGGTCGGCGCCCGACACCGGACCATTCAGGTTGTCGCGCACCTTGGTCAGCCAGTCGCGCGTCTTGTCGACGCCCCAATGGGCGATGCGCGTGGCGATCAGCCCGATATTGTAGACGTGCTGGCCGGAGCGCGTGCACAGCCGCCCCTTCCATTCCGGCTTGGCGATATCCTCGTAGGTGAGGGCCGTCTCGGCGACGCGGTCCTTGCTGGCGTAGAAGACGCGGGCCCGCAGGGACAACGCGATCCACTGCCCGTCCGGATCCTGGTAGGCAGCGGGCACCCGCGCCTGCGCCTCGGCCGGAATGGTCTGGGTGATGCCGAAATCCTTGGCATTGGCGAGGTTGCCGATATCGACGGTGAGCACCACGTCGGCCGGCGACAGCTCGCCCTCCGCCGCGACGCGCTCGAGCAGGCCATCGCCGGCAAACAGCACGTTGGTCTTGATGCCGGTCTCAGCGGTGAACTTGTCGAGCAGCGGCTGGATCAGCCCCGGTTCGCGGTAGCTGTAGACATTGACTTCGCCGCTCTGCGCGAAAGCCGGTCCCGCCGCCAGCGTGAGAAGGAGGACGGGTACGAGGCGCAAGCTGCTGGTCATGATCGGATCCGGATCGCGGGAACTTTCCGCTCGCGGTGGTTTTTGCTTTTTCTGACCGGGCAAGTCAACAAACCGGATCGTGAACGGCCGGCGCCGCGGCTCATTGGCCGATCTCGCGCACCAGGTCGGCCGGGATCAGCAACGAGAACATGGTGCCGACGCCGACCGCCGGGTCCACGGACAGCTGGAGGGCATTGACGGCGAGCAGCGAGCGGGTCAGCGCCAGCCCGACGCTGGAGCGTACCGGCTGCAGCGCCTCGCCGTCCTTGCCGACGCCATCGCGGAACACCACGAAGCGTTCCCCCAGGTCGTGGCGCGCTTCGCCGCCGTCTCGGACATTGACGATGACAGCGCCGTCGTCCTCCTGCTGGGCGGACAGGATGACCGAGCCGCCAACCGGCGTCTGGTCGATGGCGCTGGCCAGCAGGTTGAGGATGGCCTGGGTCAGCGAGGCGGTGTCGGCCGTAATGCGCGGCAGCCGCTCCGATACGGCGTTGCGCACCAGCACGCGCGCCTCGCCGGCCTGGCCGCGGACGCGCATCAGGCAGCTTTCGAGCAGCGTCACCAGGTCGATATCGTTGGCCTGGGCCGGGTAACGTCCCTCGCGCAAACGCGTGTAGTCATCGAGTTCGTCGACCAGCGTCGCGATCTCCTGGCCGGCTGTCTTGATGTCCTGCGCATATTCCAGGTAGCGCTGGTTCTCGATCGAACCGAAGGCGGCCGAACGGATCAGGTCGGCAAAGCCGATCACCGTGTTGAGCGGTCGGCGGACGCCACGCGAGATGCGGGTCAGCATGGACGGCTCGACATCGTCCGATCGCGACGGCGCCGCTGGAGCGACGGAGGCCGCCCCCGCCATCTTGCGGATGAAGCCATAGTAACCGGCGACGATGCCCGCCTGGCCTTCGGCGAACAGGGTGATGCGGGTGTTGGGGGCCGTGCCGACGAAGGTGATGGCTGGGCGCGCCGTCTCGGCAAAGCGGGCCGGGCGTTCGAGGAAACGCTTGAGGTCGCCCAGTTGCGACGGCTCGATCAGGCTGGCGAGCGGCTTGCCGACGGTGTCGTCTTCAGCCTGGCGCAGAATGATGCGACCGTGCAGCGAGACCGAGGTGATGGTGCCGGAACGGTCGGCGGCGAGAAAGCCATCGTCGCCGGTCTCTGCAGCAAGCTCGGCGAAGGTGCGAACTGCCGCCTCGTGACCGATGCGGTTCTCGGCGACGCTCGCCGACAGCATCAGCGCCGGGCGCCCCTGCCAGGTGATCGATTGCAGCCGGGCATTGACCGAAGCAAGGCTGCCATCGCGGCGCACCAGTTGTGTCACCGGGCCGGCGGAGGCCGCATCCTCCGAAGGGAAGATGGCGGTGAGGCCGGCGGCACGCAGGCTTTCGACCGACTCGTAGCCGGTCAGGTCGGTCAGCGCGCGATTGGCGAACAGGACCTGCTGGTCGCGGAACACCAGGATGCCGAGCGGCAGCCGGTTGAGGATGAAGGTCTCGCCGGTGAGGTTGATCAGCGCGCCGTCATTGGCCGCAGCCGGCGGGGCAGCCGGCTCATCCGCCGGCGGTGCGACCGGGTGGGCGCTGACCCGGTCGGTGAGGATCCGGCTCAACTCGTCGAAATTGTAACGCGAGACCCGCTCGACCGTCTCGGCATCCGGTATCGCGGCGGCCGCTTCGGCCGCCTCGTCGTCGGCCGCCGGCAGCTCCGGCGGCGGAGGCTCGGCCGGCTGATCCTGATCGATCGCGGCGAAGCCACGGCCGATCACACGCCATACCGTCGGCGGAGCAGCCTGCGGTTCTTCGACCGTCTCAGAGCCGGCGAGGCTTTCCTCTTCTTCGGCGAAGTCGATCAGGGCGGCAATGACGTCGAGCTGGGGCACTGCCGGAACAGCTGCGGCGATCGGTTCATCCGGCAACTCGGGAGCCGGGGCGACCTCAGTTTCGATCAGCTCGGGCACCAGCGGTTGCTCGACGATCGCGGGCGGCGGCCCGGCGAAGTGCTCGTCGCCGGGATTGAGCGCAGTGTAGAGGCCGCCATCGTCGGCGAGGCGGTCGAACAGCGAGGCGAGCGTGCCCGGCACCTCGGGGGCGGCCGGAATCGGCTCGACCCAGTTGTCTTCCTCGGCGATTGCCGGTTCGTCGTCGGCGCGTTCGAGCGGCGGCAAGCCCATCGGCAGCAGCGGCTCGGGCTCGGGCACCCCAGGCGCCGGCAGCGGGAACGCGTCTTCGAGCGCGACTATCCCTTCGTCAGCGCGAATATCGGCGATCTGCGGAGCGGCGGCCGGCGTCCCGGAACGAGGCTCGAACAGCAGCAGCATGGCATCATGCGGGCTGGCCTTGAAGCGGGTCAGCTGCAACGGCTGGCCGGCGAGCTCGATCGCGTCGGCGCCTTCGGCAGGCAGGCCTTCGCTCTCGATGATGGGGCCGTAATGCTCGAGGGCATGGCGCGAACCGCCGGCGATCTGGCCATCCTCGCTGACCAGCAGGAATTCGGCGCCCTCAGGCAGCAATCCGGCGGTCACCGCGTCGACGCGCAGCGGATCATGCGCTTCGAGCAGTTCGGGTTCGATCGGATCGACGCCGACGATCAGCAGGCCGGTGTCACCGCCTGCCAGTTCGAGCGGCGTGCAGGTGCAGGTGGTCGAGATCGGGCGCTCGCCGGCGAGGAACTGGATGCGGCTCAGGCTGGCGCGGCCCATCGAGCCGAGCCGGATCAGACGCGCGATCTGGCCCTTGATCGGCACCGCCTCGGGCGCCAGCTTCAGCCCATGCTTCTTGATCTTGCCATGGAAGTAGCGTGCCGCGTCGTTGCGCCAGAGCAGCGTTTCGCCATCCTGCGACCACAGCCAGGCGGGGCGCGCGTCGGCCCAGTGCACCAGCACCAGCCGGGCCGTCGGCGATTTGATCCACTCTGCCTGCACGCGTACTCTTTTCCTGCCTTGTGCCAAATCGACACAAAGCGAACTCGGAACTTAATCTTCTCTAAATATCCCGGGGCTCCGGCACGGTCCATATCGCCCGGAGGTGAGCGGCCGTCATTCGTCGCCAATGGTTAAACCGGGTCTCGTCAACAGGGGATGAAAACAGGCCAAATCGGCGCTTGCCAGCAGCGAGAACTGAAACTATGGTCCGCCGCGCTTGCCGGGCCGCCTTAGCTCAGTTGGTTAGAGCGCTAGATTGTGGATCTAGAGGTCCCCCGTTCGATCCGGGGAGGCGGTACCATTCCCGCACTGGCCCGGCACCAGGCAAAAATCCCCCGCTGAACTGACCTGACGCTGGCCTGTCCGGTCCTGCATATCCCTCACATGGAGCGAGGCCATGGCCCGCGAATTCATCCTGACCGGTGCCCCTGGCGCCGGCAAAACCGTCATTGTCAGGGCGCTCGAAGCCGGCGGCATCGATGTGGTCGAGGAGGCGGCGACCGACGTGATCGCGCTGGACCAGGGGCGCGGGATCGACGAATCATGGCGTCGACCTGAGTTCATCGACGACATCGCGCGGTTGCAGCTGCAGCGGGCCGCTCGGCCGGCGACCGGCAACGTGCGCGTGTCCGACCGCTCGCTGGTCTGCACGCTGGCGCTGGCTGAATATCTGGGACACCCGGTGCCGGATGCGCTCATCGAATCGATCGCGTCGATGGTCGCGTCGGCCCAGTACGAGCGGCGGGTGCTGTTCGTCGACCTCCTGGGGTTCATTACCAGGACCGAGGCACGGCGGATCAGCCTCGATGAGTCGCGGCGCTTCGAACGCTTCCACATCGCGGCGTACGAGCGTCTCGGCTTCGAGCTGGTGCGGATCCCTGCCCTGCCGCTGGAGGAACGAGTGGCCATGGTGCGCTCACTGATCGGCCTCGGGATTGCCCCGATGGTGAACGGTGTATGAATGCCACGTTGGTGGAGGGTTCAAGCGCCGGGTGACAGGATCGCACGCTGACGCGGAGTTGACTGCGAAATGACCCGGTTGACCGGCAACCTGTCGTAGCATCGCCGCGTTACTGCAGTGCCCCTCGTCCACGGAGTATTCGCAATGGATCGCCGCGCTTTCAGACTGACCTCACCGGCCGCGAGCCGCAGGGCCAAGTCGTGGCTGGCGGCAGCGCACGACGGGCGGCTGCAACCGACCAGTCCGGTGGCGCCGATCGACGCGCCGGAACTACCGATGGCGATCCGTTTCGAAGGCCTGACCGAAGCCGAGCAGCGCGCCGCGCTCGCCGCCTTCCCCGGCGGCAGACGGTTCGTACTGCAGGGCTGAGCTACTGCGACAGGCGCAGGTCGGAGATATTCTCGCCGATCTCGCGGAAGGCTTTCACCAGACCGGCATTGTCGTTGGCCAGTTTTGCCTTATCGGGATCTGACGCACACTTCTTCAGCAGATCGACTTCGTTGCCACTGGTACCGAGGTTAAAGCCGACGGTGTAAATTACGACCCCCTTCTGCTTCATGTTGTAACAGAGGTCCTCGGCTTGGCCAAAAGGACCGGTCATGGTGCCGGTGGTGCCGTCCGGAGCGCTACAGGTTGCGGAGGTCGCAGTATTACCAGCGACGACGCCTCGGCAATACTCCTGATTGTAGGCGCCATCGGTCATGATGATGACGATCTTAAGCGTGTTGGGCGCGTCGTAGGTGGCGGGCTTGCCGGGGGTGGCGAACAACTCTCCAAAAGTTGGCGCCACGAGGTACCAGGCCCAGGCCGTGCCGATCTGTCCGGCGGTATTGCCGCTAGCCTTGAGCGCGCCGGAGGCGGTGTACTTCTGCAGTTCCGCCTTGTCCGACGTCAATGGCAACATCTTCTCGTTGATGCCGCAGACGCCGTCGCTGGTATAGTTGATGGAGAGCAGAGTGTTGCTCGGCGCAACGTCGTTGAAGCTGTTCGTCATCCGCTCGGTAACGCAGCTCGCCGTGGCCTTATAGGGTGGCCTGTCTGTACGGTAGCGATAGTAGGTGCACCCATACAGTACGCAATATGACAATCCGCCGGAGGTATAGGCGCCGTAGCCACCTCCCTTGCTAGAATCTGTTCCGTCGGTTCCGTCCAGTGCGAACATATTGTTCGTCAGCCTGGTCACCACGAACCATGGCTTATTGTAGGTCGCGGATGAGGTCTTCGTGGTAAAGTCGAAGTTCAGCTGCGTCATTCCGTTGACACCGGTGAACATGGCAGTTTGTCCGGTCACCAGTCCGTGATCGTCTGACGTCGTCACGACGATGTCGCATGTGGCGAGATAGCAGCGCTGGGACGTCCCGGTGTTGTTGCTTGCGGTGGAATATCCCGTGGCGTTAACCCCCACTCCGGCCACAGTCTGAAGCGAGAAAGTGGTGTTCGTAAGCACGACCACCTTATATTTCTTGCTATTCACCTGGTTCATACCGCCAACGCCAGCGATGTAGACGAATTCTCCGGTAATATAACCATGGTTCGCGGTCGTCGTTACCACGGCCGGGTTGGTCTTGCTAATACTCTTGATGTTTCTTACGACGCCGTTCTTCCAATCAATGGCAGTTATCGTCTTTGGCGGCACGACTGGCCCGCGTGCCCCGACGGCATAGTCGGCACCCACGTTCACAGCTGTCGAATACGGCACCAACGCCATCTTGGAATAGGTTGGCACCTGCTGGTCCTTGACGACCAATGGGATAAGCGTCGAGAGCGCCGTCTGCAAAGTGGAGATGCCGGTCGATCCCATCGACCCTGTGGTATCGAGCGCCACTGACACTTCGAGATTGATAGAGCCGCGGGTCGCCTCTGAAGTGAGCTTCGTGGTCATCGTGGGAATGCCGATAAGTTGCACGAACGCCATCGGGACGGTGATCTTGCCCTCGAGCTTCAACGTCCCGGTGGCGGTCGTCGCGTCGGCGGAGTCGACGGAGACCGTCAGGGTGGAATCGTTCAGTCGCTCCTTGACGAGATCCTCGGCGGACTTGCGCAGTTGCTCTTCAGTCTGGGCGTAAATCTTGGGAGCGAGACCCAGAGCGGCGGAGTCCAGCGCGATCTGCGCCTTGGCTCGGGCCGTTTCCATCCCGGTGTAGTCCACGGCGGCGCCGGCCATGGCGACGAGGACGATCGCCAGCAGGCCGAAGATGACCGCAAATGCGCCGCGCTCATCGGCGCGGAACCGCTTGAGAAGGTCGAAAGTGCCGCGCATGACGCCGGAAAGCCCCCAGAATTCCGGCGTTAGTGTCGCTGAAAATCCTAACTAAAGCACAATCACCTTCGCGCCAATTTTGACGCGCGCGTAGAGGTCTTCGACATCATCGTTGACCATGCGGATGCACCCGGACGAGACGTCCTGGCCGATAGTCCAGGGCTCGTTGGTGCCGTGGATGCGGTAGAGAGTCGAGCCGATATAGATGGCGCGGGCGCCGAGCGGATTGTTGATGCCGCCGGGCATGTAGTCCGGCAGGTTCGGCTGGCGGCGCTTCATCTCCGCCGGCGGCGTCCAGCCGGGCCATTCGCGCTTGTTGGAAACCTTGTGCGTACCGCTCCATTCGAAACCGCTGCGAGCGGTGCCGATGCCGTAGCGCAGCGCCTTGCCGTCACCAAGCACCAGATAGAGGTGCTTCTCGCCGGTGTTGACGATGATGGTGCCGGGCTTCTGGTTGGTCTTGTAGGCGACGATCTGCCGCCGGAACTCGGGGGCAAGGCGCACCTTGCTGCTCTTTAGCTTGTAGCCCGCACGGGGCTTGGAGTCGTGCAGCGACGGGCGCGACTGCAGATCGAACATGAACAGGCCCTGCGCGGCGCTGGCAGTATCGGCGAAGACCGAGAAGGACACGAGGCAGGCGGCGGCGGCGAGCACCGCTCGGGACAAACGCAGCATTGGCGCACACTCATCATTGATACGCGAGCGCCCGACGGAGGCCGGGCGCTGCGCAGTATTTATGACAATATCGAACGGGGCGTGAAGGAAGGTGGTTAAGTGAAAGTGAGGCGCCGACGCCCGCTCGTCTGTTGACGGCGCTCGCCAGCGCCATCAACCACTGCGGCAACAGGGTGAGTTACGCGACCTTCTCGGACAACAGTTCATCCAGGCGGTCGTAGCTCTGGGCCATGCCATCCGTCATGCCGGTGAGCAGGACCTGGTCGCGAACCTCCTGGCTTTCGAAGCTCATGGTGAGGGTCAGCACCGTGCGGCCGGCTCGCTCCTCGAAGGTGGTGGTGACCACCGCCTCGCCGGGGGTGCCGATCATGCCCTCGGTGTGAACGATGCGCACGGGGACGACGATCTCACGGAACCGGCCAGTAAAGCCGAACTCGGAGGCGTCAGCGTCGCTGCGCCAGACATAGCGATAGGCGCCACCGACCCTGAGGTCGATCTCGCAGATCGGCATGCTCCAGCCCGGCGGGCCGAGCTGCCAGCGCTGCACCAGTTGGGGCTGGGTGTGGCAGGCAAAGACCAGGTCCTGAGGCGCATCGAAGCTGCGCGACACGGTGACGGCGTTGTCTGACGGGTGGGTGATTGTGAGAGCTGCGGACATTGGGGTCTCCATCTATAACCTGAATGTTCTATAACTATTTGGTTATTAATGGTCAAGCCTACAACAGCACCTGCCCCGGGTCCGCGTCCGCGGGGATCTGCCAGCCATCCGGCAACAGGCGAGCCAGGGCAGCGGCGGCATGGGCGATCGTGAACGGCTTGGTGAGCACCTCGCCGGCGCCCAGCTGCCTGGCGCGCGCCATGGTCTCGCGGTTTGGATAGGCGGTGATCATCACCACGGGGACCCGGCCATGGGCAGAAAACCGGGGATCGCGGATGACTTCGAGCAGCGCCGCGCCATTCATTTCCGGCATGTACCAATCCATGAACATGATGTCGTAGCGCGTCGCCTGGATGGCACCCACGGCCGCCGCCGCGCCGGTGAGCTCATCGATCGAGACGAGGCCGAGCTTGCGCAGGGTTGCCGCCACGGCGGCGCGCGCATAGGCATTGTCGTCGACGACAAGCGCTTTGAGGTCCTGTGGCAGAATCATCGGCGTTTGGCCCCCCAGCCGCTTCGCCAGTCATGGTCGCGAGGTCGAAGCGCGCGGACGTCCAATCCGGGTTGCTCGCCGCGAGGTTGGAGACGAAAAGTCGGCGACTTGCTTCATCCCGCCACGCGGGGCCATCTATTTACCAGGAGTTAACCATGTCAACGCCGAACGAGGTGACGCGCTGCAGCTGGGCGGGGAGCGACGCGCTATACCAGCATTATCACGACCGCGAATGGGGGCGGCCGGTCACCGATGATACCAGGCTGTTCGAAAAACTCTGCCTCGAAGGCTTCCAGTCGGGGCTGGCGTGGATCACCATCCTCAGGAAGCGCGAGAACTTTCGCGCTGCGTTCCATGGCTTCGATCTCGGCAAGGTCGCGGCGATGGGCGAGGCCGATATCGAACGGCTGCTCCAGGATGCCGGCATCATCCGGCATCGCGGCAAGATCGCCTCGACCATCAACAACGCCAAACGGGCGCTGGAGGTGCAGAAGGAATTCGGCTCATTGGCCGCATATTTCTGGAGCTTCGAGCCGGAGCCGGTGAAGGGGCCGATCGTCTCGGGCAGCATCCCTGCCGAAACCGCGGCGTCCAAGACGATGAGCAAGGATCTGCGCAAGCGCGGCTTCTCGTTCGTGGGCCCCACCACCAGCTACGCCTTCATGCAGGCGATGGGGCTGGTGAACGATCACGTCGACGGCTGCTTCTGCCGGGCGGAGGCGGAGGGAGAGCGCCAGGCGCTGAAGCGGCCGAAATAGCCTCCAAGTATTTGCGCCCATTCTCAGTGTCATCCCCGCGAAAGCGGGGATCTCCGTTTGCGATGGCGCTGCCGGCACGGAAACAGAGGTTCCCGCTTTCGCGGGAATGACACCGAGTTTGAGGCGCGTGCGCGTAGCACGAGGCCGCTTCTCATCGATCAGATCGACTACCTGATCAGCAGCAGCGCCATCAGTTCGAGCTTGGACAGCCTGAGTTGCGGGCGCAGTTCATCGTCCGGGTTGAGGGGATGTTTCGGCTTTTGCGGGCCGCGGCGCAGGCCGGGCTTACGGGGGAAGAACATGGTGTCGTCCTCTCGGATGCGTTGGGTCATCGGCTCATGAACAGGGCCATGAGTTCGAGGCCGGTGATGTTGCCGACGAGCGGCAGACCGTCTTTCTGCCGCTCGCGCGGCAGCTCGGACTGATTGGGACGTGGCTTCCGGCGCTGTTGGCCGGGGCGGTTGAACAAAAACATGAGCGTGTCCGGACGCGTCAGCGCCGGCTCCTTGAATGATGAATCTGGTGACGGGCACCGGCCCGGCGAGGGCTTGTCCGGGACCGGCGCCCCTCGGCCTACATCCGGAAGTCGGGCGGCAGCCCGATATCCCTGAGCAGGTGTGGCGACAGCGGCGCGGCGCTGCCCCGGCGATAGGGCCGGAGCAAGCGACGGAGCATCGCATCGGCGCGGCGCCGGGCGATGAACAGCCTAATTCGGCCGATGAAGCCAATCTGCCCGATGTCGAATTGGGGCGGGCTGAGGACGCGTGACGTGTCACGGTCCCGTACGATGAGAACCATCTCAATTGCCGGGCGGAAACCCGGTCCTCTGATGCGAAGCAGAGGGACGACGGCGGACCGCTGCGGCCTCATGCGAGACCGCAGCAGGCGCTTACCGATAGTCCCAGTGGCTTTTCGGCTCCATCACCTCGGGCATCAGCCCGAGATCGCGACGGAGATGCTGGGGCACAGGTGGCGAGCCGCGCGACTTGTAGCGTCGCCCCGCGCGGGCCAGCTGGGCGTTGGCAAGCATCGTGACGGCGGCTGAAACCAGCGCGCCGGCGACGCCGACATGGGTGTGCGCGAGAGCGCGGTGCGAACGTGCCGGAGCACGGGTCTGCAGTTCGAGAGTCATGATTTCGTCCGGGCACAATGCGGCCCGGTCCTCTGGTGAAGAGACAATGGTGGTGGCGACGGAATCCGGACGCGAAGGCGCCGGATGGCGAGACCGGTTGCTGAAGACTAGTCGAGGCTAGAGAGAGCTGGAGAAAGAGGCCCTGGGGAGGGGCCGGCGCGGTTTAGGCGCGATTGAGGCCAGCTTTGGTCACGCCAGGACCGGAAACGAACATCGAATGAATCATGCGTCGCCTCCTCTGTGGTTGGCGTTGGACGAAGGGGCTGATACGCCGACTCGAAACCGAAGCCAACCCCTGATGCGACAGGCTGACGCACCACGCATGTTACTGTTGCCGCAAAGACACAGGTGCTTTCCTTGAGTCGACGGGGGCTTTCCGTTAGGAACCAGCCTCAGATTCCGGGCTCTGACCAGCAGACACCATGACCGACAAGAAGAAGCTCATCGCGCCGCGGCTGCCGCGCGGCTTCGAGGACCGTTTGCCCGCCGATATCTCGGCCGTGAACGCGATGACGGCGAAGATTCGCGCCGTGTACGAGCGCTATGGTTTCGATCCGGTCGAGACACCGCTGCTCGAGTACACCGAGACGCTCGGCAAGTTCCTGCCCGACACCGACCGGCCGAACGCCGGGGTGTTCAGTTTGCAGGACGACGACGAACAGTGGATGAGCCTGCGCTACGACCTGACGGCGCCGCTGGCCCGGCACTTCGCCGAGCATTTCCAGGACTTGGCAAAACCCTACCGCAGCTACCGTGCGGGCTATGTGTTCCGCAACGAAAAGCCCGGGCCGGGGCGCTTCCGCCAGTTCATGCAGTTCGATGCCGACACCGTCGGCGCAGCCGGCCCCGAGGCCGATGCCGAAATGTGCATGATGATGGCCGACACCATGGATGCGCTCGGCCTTGCCGGCAAATACGTGGTGAAGGTGAATAACCGCAAGGTGCTCGACGGGGTGCTGGCCTCGGCCGGTGTGGCCGACGAGGGGCAGAAGCTCTCGGTGCTCCGCGCCATCGACAAGCTCGACAAGTTCGGCACCGACGGAGTGGCGCTGCTGCTCGGCGAAGGTCGCAAGGACGAGAGCGGTGATTTCACCAAAGGCGCGGGCCTCAGTGACGCGCAACGCGCCGTGGTGCTGAACTATGTGCGCGGTGAGCCGCCCGAGCACAACGAGGGGATCGCCGAACTCAACGTCATGCAGGCGCTGTTCGACGCGGCGGGCTATGGCGCAGACAAGATCAAGATCGACCCAGCCGTGGTCCGCGGCCTCGAATATTACACCGGCCCGGTGTTCGAGATCGAACTGACCTTCAAGGTCCAGAACGAGAAGGGCCAGGACGTGGTGTTCGGTGCTGTCGGTGGCGGTGGCCGCTATGACGGGCTGGTGTCGCGCTTCCGCTCCGAGCCGGTGCCGGCGACCGGATTTTCGATCGGCGTTTCCCGCCTGGCCAATGCCCTGCGCCTGACCGGCAATCTCGGGGCCGAGGAGCCGCTCGGGCCGGTGGTGGTGCTGGTGCTCGATAAGGACCAGACGGCGCGCTACCAGGCGATCACCTCGCGGCTGCGCCGGGCAGGTATCCGGGCCGAGATGTTCATGGGCAACACCAGGAATTTCGGCAAGCAGGTGGCCTATGCCGACAAGCGCAACGCGCCGGCGGTGATCATCGAAGGCACCCAGGAACGCGAGCTCGGCAAGGTGCAGATCAAGGACCTGATCGCCGGCAAGGAGGCCGCCAAGGCGATTGCCGACAATGCCGAGTACAAGGCGGCGCGCCCGGGCCAGTTCGAATGCGACGGCGACCTCGACGCCATTGTTGCGGCCATCGCCCAGTTGCCGGCGGTCGCCGCCTACCTGGACGCCCATAAGTGAAGACAGCATCGGAACGATATGCCGCGCTGGTGCGGCTGGTCGAGTCGCGCACGGTGACGCGCGCCACGCCGGCGCTGCTGCTGCCGGCCGGACCGTATTTCGACCTCGCCGGCGAGGAATTCGGCCGAAACCTGCTGCTGACCACCACCAATAACGGACTCGAATACTGCCTGAGGCCTGACTTCACCCTGCCCATCGCCCAGCAATATCTCGAGGACGGGCTGCTCGGAGTGCCGTCGGCCTTCACCTATCTCGGGCCGATCTTCCGCCAGCAGAACTCGACGCCGGTCGAATACGAACAGGCGGGCCTCGAGCTCCTGGGTCAGCCCGACGCGGACAACGCGCTCGACCAGGTGCTGACCTTCGCACGCTGGGCGCTGGCCATTTACGATATTACCGCGCCGAACGTGCGGCTCGGTGGGGTCGGGTTGTTCGAAGCCTTCCTCGAGGCGGCCGAGATTCCGGTGGCCTGGCGCAGCCGCATCCGCCACCGCTTCGGCCACCCCGAAGCGCTGGAGCGGCTGATGGAGCGGCTCAGCAATCCCGAGCAGAAGGTCGACGCCCCTGCCCCGGACAGCCGGGATACGGTGATCGAGATCGTCACCGATGCCATGCTGTCGGGCGGCCTGAGCCTGATCGGCAGCCGCACGCCGGAGGAAATCGCCGACCGCTACCTCGAAAAGCAGGCGCTGGAATCGGCGCCGATCCCGCCCGAGACCGTGGCGCTGCTGCAGAACTACCTGTCGGTGGCTGAGAGCACCGAGACGGCATTCGAGCGCATCTCGGAAATGTGCAAGGAGGCCGGGTTCGACTTCGACGAGCCGCTCTACCAGGTGCGCAACCATGCTGCGGCGCTGGCGGCGCTATCGCCCAATGCCGACGTGATCTTCGATGCGAGCTTCTCGCCGCGGCTCGACTACTATACCGGCATCGTCTTCGAGATGACAGGCTCGGACGGCGAAGTGCTGGCTTCGGGCGGCGAGTATGACCGCATGCTGGAGCGGCTGGGCGCCGGCGAGCCGGTGAAGGCCTCGGGCTGCGCGCTGTGGGTCGACCGGCTGGAAAGGGAGGCCGAACAATGACCACCTTGCCCGGCGGCCTGACGCTCGCCATTCCCAGCAAAGGCCGGCTCGAGGAGCTGACCCGCAAGGCCTTCTCCACGGCGCGGATGAACATCGCCCGGCCGGGCGGCGCGCGCTCCTATGTCGGCTCGATCAAGAACCAGCCGCAGGTTACGGTGCGCTTCTATCCGGCGGCCGAGATTGCGCGCGAGCTGATCCTGGGTGGGGTCGATATCGGTGTCACCGGTTCGGACCTGATCCACGAAGCGTCGGAGAACGGCGAGGAGAACGTGCTGTTCGTGCGCGGGCTCGGCTTCGGCGAGGCCAACGTGGTGGTAGCGGTGCCCGACAGCTGGATCGACGTGCAGCAGATGACCGACCTCGCCGACGTGGCGTCGGATTTCCGTTCGCGGCACGGTCGCTGGCTGCGCGTTGCAACCAAATACGTCAACCTGACGCGGCGGCATTTCGCCAAATACGGCATTGCCGAATACCGCATCGTCGAGAGCGCCGGGGCGACGGAATCGGCGCCGGCCGCCGGCTCGGCCGACCTGATCGTCGACATCACTTCGACGGGCTCTACCCTCGCCGCCAACCAGCTGCGAGTGCTGGAGGACGGGCTGATCATGAAGTCGGAGGCGAACCTGATCGTCTCGCGCACCGCCGACTGGACGCCGCTCAGGAAGGCGCAGCTCGAGGCGCTGCTGTCGATCATGGGCGGAGTGCCGCCGGGGATCTCCACCCTGCTGTGAGCTTCGACCTGACGATCCTCGTCGCCTTGGGCTTCGTGGGGCTGCTCGCGGGCTTCGTCGATGCCATTGCCGGCGGCGGCGGCCTGATCGCCCTGCCGGTGCTGCTGTCGGTCGGCATTCCGCCGGTCACCGCGTTCGGCACCAACAAGCTGCAGTCGGTAGTGGGGACGGCGATCGCCGCCTTCACCTACTGGCGCAAGGGGTTCGTGTCGCTGCAGCTATTGGCGATCGCCATTCCGCTGACCTTTGTCGGCTCGTTCTTGGGGGCGCTGGCAGTCAAATCCATCGATACCAGTGTGCTGCAATATGCGGTGCCGGTGGCGTTGATCGCGGTGGCACTCTACTTCGCCTTTGCGCCCAAGCTCACCGACGAAGACAGCCAGGCGCGGCTCAGCACGGCGATCTTCGTTCCGGTGATGGGCTTTGCCATCGGCTTCTACGACGGCATCCTGGGGCCCGGGACCGGCTCGTTCCTGACCCTGGGCTTCGTCACCTTGTTCGGGCTGGGGGTGACGCGCGCTGCCGGCCACACCAAGGTGCTGAACCTCACCTCGAATGTCGGGGCGCTGGCGCTGTTCATCCCCTCGGGCAATGTGGTGCTGCCGGTGGCGATAGCGATGATCATCGGCCAGATCGTCGGCGGCTATCTCGGGGCCCTGACCGGCATCCGCTTCGGCGCAAGGCTGATCCAGCCGCTGGTGGTGCTGGTGTCGATCGCGCTGGCGGTGAAGCTGCTGGTGTTCCCTTAGATTACCGCTCTATCTCGGCCCCCCCTCCCCCTGAGGGGTGGGCTATCGCATATGGAGGGTCACTGGCCTTTCCTTGGTCCTCCCCCGCGTGGCGGGGGAGGGAAGCGACGACTGAATCATCGCGTCGCGACTACCGCCGAAAGGTGAGCACCCGGCGCTCGAGCCGACCCTGCAATAGCGGCAGGACGAGGCTTGCGGCATGCGCCAGCTGTCGCGGCACGGCGCGCAACTCGTTGAGCGCCCCCTGCAGACCGCCGCGGCTCGATTGGCGCCTGCCGCGGATATCGGAGGGCACGGCAACCTGCTCCTGCTCGCAGATTGCCGGCTCGAGCACATAGGGGGCGAGGCGGCTGAACAGCGCCGAGCGGCCCGGGTTGAACATCATCTGGTCGATCGGGTCATCCACTGAAGCCGTGGCATCCAGCAATATGCGAGCGCCGGCAGCCGAGACGACATAACCGGCCGTGCCGGCGCATTTGCCGTAGAAGCGGCCGACACGCCGGGCGTGGGCCGGCTGCGTCTTGCGGTCCATCACTATCGGACGCGGGCGGCCATAGCGCTCGAGCTTGACCACGGCGGCATCTGCCGGGATCCAGCTCACATCGGCGAAGAACTGGCCGCTGTCGTTGGCGAGAATGGCGTCGTCCTCGAGCACCACCGCGTAGGGCTCACCGGTTTCGAGGAAGGTTCGCCAGAACTTACGGTGGCTCAGAGTGCAGGCGAGATCGCCATTGGAAATGCGGCCATAGGCACCGCTTCGCACTTCAATCTCGCTGAGGTTGGCGGTCGGCGACTGCGCATCGACCGCATCGATATAGTCGAAGCTCAGCCCCAGCCGGTCCGCCTGCGCCTGCATGAAGGCCCGGCGATCGGGTCGGCGCGCCAGGTTGATCACATAGACATGCATCGAGCACCGCAGGCTGGCCATGATTGGCGAGCAGTTTCTTGGCCAATGCCGGCTGCGATAGCAAGCGCGGCCGACGGACGGTTCAGGGTTTGTTGAGGACGCACGGAGAGTTGCGTCAGTGCCGGCCGCCAAAATGCTATTATCGGGAACAACTTACATCGAACAGGTGAGATCATGCGCGCACTTCTGAGCCTCGCTTCGGCCCTTTCGGCACTCCTGCTGCTGCTGCCCTTCGCCGCTCCGGCCCAGGCCGCGAGCTTCGACTGCAGCAAGGCGGCGGCCGCCGATGAAGTGGCAGTGTGCCGCGACGGTGTCACCTCGTCGCTCGACAGTGAGATGGGCGGGCTCTACTTCGCCTATGAAAAGGTGCCGATGTTCATGGGCGCCAATGGCGCCCGGCACGACGAGGCGGAGGCATTCCTCGCGGCGCGTGGCAAATGCGGCGCCGACATCACCTGCCTGCGCAAAGTCTATACCGAACGGATCGCCGCGCTGAAGGCCAATATCGAGGCGTCGATGCAGCAGTTCTTCGCCTTGCAGAATGGCGAGCCCGCTTCCCCCGGGCTGCCCGAAGGCGTCGAGAAGGTGATCGCAGGCTATGCCGAGAGCTGCAAGCAGTTGGGCGGCGCGTTGGTGGCGGGCGCCGACCGGCCGCTGACGATGAGCGCCGACCTCGATGGGGACGGCGTCGCGGACTACGTGCTCAACCCGCAGAACCTGCAGTGCAGCGCCGCGGCCACGGCGTTCTGCGGCAATGGCGGGTGCCAGATCGACATTGCGGTTTCGGGCGACAGTTTCGCCAAGCCGATCGAGGTGCTGGGCGGTGCGCCGACGCTGACCCAGTCGGATGCGGGTACGTTCGCCAGGGTGTGGGTCGACGGCAGCAACTGCCCCAAGGCTGCGGCGAACGACGCATGCTGGGCGACATATAGCTGGGCCGACGGCAAGCACACCGTGACTTATGCGGCCTCGCCCGCGCCGACGATGTAGGACTGCGGTCGCTCGTCGAGGAGCTCAGCAGCCGCCCCTCACCGCGTGTTGTGCAGCATGCCCTGGAAGGCGCGGTAGCTGGCCTTCGGGGTGCGGATCTGCGTCTCGTAGTCGACATGCACGATGCCGAAGCGCGAGGTGTAGCCTTGCGCCCACTCGTAGTTGTCGAGCAGCGACCAGGCGAAGAAGCCCCTGACATCGGCGCCCTGCCCCTGGGCGTTGGCGACGGCCCGCAGATGGTCGTCGTAGTACTTCACTCGACGCTCGTCATTGGTCTCGCTCATGCCGGTCTCGGTGACGTAGAGCGGCAGCTTGGTGTAGTCGCGGTTGACTCGCACCAGCAGGTCCTCGAGGCCCTTGGGGTAGATCTCCCAGCCGAGGTCACTGGTTTCCAGGTCTCCGGAACGACGCTCGGCGCCGAACAGCCCGTTGGGACCGGCAGCGTAGAGACCCCTGGTATAGTAGTTGATGCCCAACCAATCGAGCGGCCGGGAGACGACTTCCATATCGCGCTCGAAGCCATCGGGCAGATAGGCGGCAAGGCGGCTGGTGAGTTCTTCGGGGTAGCGGCCCTTGAACACCCCGTCGAGATACCAGCGGTTGAACAGAGCATCGCCCAGGTTCTGCGCCTCGAGATCCTCCGGTCGGTCGGAGAACGCTTCGGCCTTTTCGAGGTTCAGGACGATGCCGAGGTTCTTGACGCTTTCGGCGCGCAGCGCGTCGATGGCGGTGCCATGGGCAAACAGCACATGGTGCATGGCGCGCGCGGCTGCGCGCAGATCGCGGTAGCCCGGGGCGTGCACGCCGAGGAAGTGGCTGAGATAGGCGACACACCAGGGCTCGTTGATGGTGGCGGTGGCGGCGAGCCGATCGCCGAAATGATGCCCCACCAGCGTTGCGTATTCGGCGAACCAGTTGGCGATGTCGCGGTTCATCCAGCCGCCCTTGTCCTGCAAGGCGCTGGGCAGATCCCAATGATAGAGCGTGGCATAGGGCTTGATGCCCCGCTCGAGCATGCCGTCGATCAGGCGATCGTAGAAATCGAGGCCTTTCGGGTTCGCCGCGCCGATACCTTCCGGGAACAGCCGCGGCCAGGCGAACGAGAAGCGGTAGGCGTCGAAGCCGCCATCGCGAACCAGGTCGAGATCGCCGGGCCAGCGGTTGTAGTGGTCGCAGGCGACGGCGCCGGTATCGAGGTTCTTCACGTTGCCAGGGGTGGAGGAGAAGGTATCCCAGATCGACGTCCCGCGACCATCGGTCTGGCCGCCTTCGATCTGGTAGGCAGCGGTGGCGGCGCCGAAGGTGAAGTTCGGACCGAGGTCGTCACGCGAAATCGAAAACACTCTGGATCACTCCTCAGCGGGCGGCGCCTGCGGCGCTCGTTGTGGTCGTTCCGGAGCGACGATTCTCGACGGTCACGGATCGATGTAATCGATTGCATAACAGCGCGAAGCGGATGTGTCACCCCGGGCGCTGGTGACTGCGGACCCCCACCCCTGTCCCCTCCCCCTGGGGAGGGAGACCAAAACACCAGCTTCCCAGCATGCGTCTCCCTCCCCATTCTTAGGGGGAGGAATCAAGGGTGGGGGTCAGCACGCGCCGGCTTCGGCCGCGGGCCACCTCAGAAAAATCAGCTCCGGATCACCGGGATTGAGGTGTTCGAATGCGCCGGTCTGCTCAAAACCCAGCTGTGGCAGCAGCGCCCGCATCGGCGCATTGGACTCGTTGGTCGATGTCCAGAGCTTCTGCCCGCTCGGCGTCAGCGCAATGCAGTGCTCGATGAGCGCGCGGCCGATGCCGGTGCGACGGTGCGGTGCGCCCACGATCAGCATTTCGATGAAGGGCGAGCGGAAGAAGCTGCAGGTCAGCGCGACGTAGCCCGCAACAGCGCCATCGCGTTCGGCGAGGTGGCACTGGCCAAGCGCCACCCATTCGGCAATGGCCTCCCGACGGTCGGTGCTGTGCACGGCGACGTGGTCGATGGCGATCAGCGCGTCGACATCAGTGCCGGCCGCGGGGCGGATCGACAGCACCGATCAGGGTTTCAGCTGTGGGTTGGCGGCGAGAATCGCGCCGACAATGGCCCGGAAGGCCTGGGCCTCGGCCCCGGCCGGGTCGGTGGCGACGACGGGGACGCCAGCGTCGGAGCTCTCGCGGATCTTCATCACCAGCGGGATCTCGCCGAGGAACGGAATATCGAAGGTCGCGGCGGCTGCCCTGGCGCCGCCATGGCCGAAGATGTCGTAGCGCTTGCCGGTGTCCGGAGCGATGAAGTAGCTCATGTTCTCGACGAGGCCGAGGATCGGCACGTCGGTCCTCAGCAACATGTCCATCGCCTTCTTGGCGTCGATCAGCGCCAGGTCCTGCGGCGTCGAGACGATGACGGCGCCCAGCAGCGGCACCTGCTGGACCAGCGAGATCTGGATGTCGCCGGTGCCGGGCGGCAGGTCGACCACCAGCACGTCGAGCCCGCCCCAGTCGCTCTCGCGCAAGAGCTGCCGCAACGCGGAGGTGGCCATCGGGCCGCGCCACACTACGGCCTGGTTGGCGGTGAGCATCGAGCCGATCGACATGGCCTTGAGGCCATAGGCCTCGTGCGGCGCGAAGATACCGTCGTCGCGCACCGCGGGCTTGCCTTCGAGACCGAGGAGCTTGGGGATCGATGGACCATAGAGGTCGGCGTCGAGGATGCCGGTTCTGAGCCCCTCGGCGGCAAAGCCGAGCGCCAGATTGACGGCGACGGTGGACTTGCCGACGCCGCCCTTGCCGGAGCCGACGGCGACGATATGGCGGACACCCGGGACGGCTTCGCGCGGCGGCGGGCCGGGACGGCCCTGCGCCTTGGCCTGGCCGGTGGCAGCCTGGGCGCGGTCGGAGGTCAGCGACACCATCACCTTGCGGCCCTCGGCGACCTTCTCGGCCGCCGCCTGGGCCGCGACACGGGCCGGGCCGAAGGCAGCCTCCATGCCGGGCGCAACCGAAATGGCGAAAGCCACAGCGCCTGACGTGACGATGATCTCGCTCAGGCCGCCATAGCCGGCCAGCGCCCCGCCGCCGGGAATCTCCACGGAAGCGAGGGCGTTGCGGACGGCGGCGGCGATGAGTTCATTGGCCATTCAAGTGCCTCCGGGCTTTCAGTCGGGCCTTCTCCCCTTGTGGGAGAATGTGGCCGAAGGCCGGATGAGGGGTCGCGACACGAAGTGTCGCCGATCCGAGTGCGAACGAGGAGCGATCCAGTACGCGGTGAGAACCCCTCATCCGCCCTTCGGGCACCTCGCGGCGAGGGCTTCGCCCTCGTCCGCTGACCACAAGGGAAGGCCCGACTGCGCTAATGTCCGCGTGAGCCGATCAGAGGATCGACTGGCCGGTGCCCTTCCAGTCCTTGACGAAGGCCTCGAGGCCCGACTTGGTCAGCGGGTGGTCGGCAAGCTTGTAGATCACCGCCGGGGGAATGGTCGCGACGTCGGCGCCGGCGAGGGCCACTTCGGTGATGTGGTTCGGGGTACGGATCGAGGCCGCGAGGATCTCGGTAGCGAACGAGTAGTTGTCGTAGATGGTGCGGATGTTCTCGATCAGCTCGACGCCGTCGGCGTTGATGTCATCGAGGCGGCCGATGAACGGCGAGATGTAGGTGGCGCCGACCTTGGCCGCCAGCAGCGCCTGGTTGGCCGAGAAGCAGAGCGTTACGTTGGTCTTGATGCCTTCCTTCGAAAAGGTCTTGGTGGCCTTGAGGCCGTCGATGGTCAGCGGCAGCTTCACCACGACATTCTCGGCGAGCTTGGCCAGCACATGACCCTCGGCGATCATCCCGTCATAGTCGGTGGCGGCGACCTCGGCCGACACCGGGCCGGGGACGATCGAGCAGATTTCCTTGATCACTTCCTTGAACTGACGGCCGGACTTGGCGATCAGCGAAGGATTCGTCGTCACGCCGTCCAGCAGGCCGGTTTCATAGAGATCGCGGATATCCTTGATCTCGGCGGTATCGACGAAGAACTTCATTTCTGTCCCCTCCAAGGGAGATGGTTAGCTACGCTTTAGGTAGTCACAATCGGGGCGTGAGACAACGCCCCGACCATTGGCTTCAGCGGATGGCGGCAAGCATCTTGTCGGCGAGTTCGCCGATGCGATCCTCGGGGATCCCCGCGACATTGATGCGACTGTCGTTGATCATGTAGACGCCGTCATCGAGCTTCAGTTTGGTGACGACATTCTCGGGCAGACCGAGCAGCGAGAACATGCCGGTGTGCTCGGCGATGAAATCGAAGTCGGTCGAGTTCGAGCGCTGCCGGATGGCGTCGGCAAGTTTGACGCGCAGGCGCTTCATGCGTTCCCGCATTTCGGTGAGTTCGGCTTCCCACTCGGCGCGCAGTTCCTTGTCCTCGAGGATGACGCGGACGATTTCGGCGCCATGGTCCGGCGTCTGGCTGATGGTGGCGCGGATGACGTTCTGCATCTGCGAGGAAACGACATCAGCGCTGTCGGAATCCCTGGCGATGGCGATGGCGACGCCGGCGCGCTCGCGGTAGAGGCCGAAATTCTTCGAGGCCGAGAAGGCGACCATCGACTCCGGCACCGAGGACACCACTTTGCGCACGCCGTAGGCATCGGCCTCGAGGCCATCGCCGAAGCCGAGATAAGCCAGATCGACCAGCGGGAAGGCGCCGGTGCGCTTGAGGCTCTCGACCACCACGTCCCACTGCGCATTGGTGAGGCTGGCGCCCGTCGGGTTGTGGCAGCAGCCGTGCAGCAGGACGATGTCGTCAGACGTCAGCGTGTCTAGCGTCGCCATCATCTTGTCGAAGTCGACCAGCCGCTTGGCATGGTCGAAATACGGATAATAGACCGGAGTCAGGCCGGCGAGTTCCGCCATCGGCCAATGGTTCGGCCAGCTCGGATCGGAAATGAAGATGCGGCCCTTCGGACGGGCGCGGCCGAGCACGTTCATCAGGATCGACAGCGCGCCGGTGCCGCCGGCGCCGTTGACGCAGCGAATGCGCTTCAAGTCCACTACGCCGCCGAGCGCCAGATCGACGATGGCAGCCGAGAACTCCTTGTTGCCGACCACACCCTTGTAAGTCTTGGTCTTGGCGCTATCGAGGATGCGCTGCTCGGCCTTTTTCACCGCGCTCATGACAGGCGTTACGCCCTTGGGATCTTTGTAGACGCCGACGCCGAGGTCGATCTTTCCGTCGCGGGGATCGTTGGCATACTCGGCCATCAGCACGAAAATCTTGTCGAGCGTGGCCTTCTTGAGGGTCTCAAACATCAGGTCTGTCCGGGGAAAACGAGAGCGGGGCTGTTATAGGCGGTGGTGGGGGAATTGCAACGGGGCGGATGGGTGGTTCGGCCTTATCCAAAAGGCCCCCTCACCCGCCGCTACGCGGCGACCTCTCCCCCCAGGGAGAGGTGACGTTGCGGCACCATCTCGCCCCAGCACCACCTCTCCCCTGGGGGAGAGGTCGGGCCGAAGGCCCGGGTGAGGGGGCCTTTAAGCCCTACCGTTTCAAGCCCGCAATCAACTCTGGCACCACTTCGAACAGATCGCCCACCAGCGCAATGTCGGCGATCTTCATCAGCGGCGCCTCGGGGTCCTTGTTGATGGCGATGATCTTCTTGGCGCCCTGGATACCGGCGAGGTGCTGCAGGGCGCCGGAAATGCCAATGGCGATATAGAGGTCGGGCGCGATGATCTTGCCGGTCTGGCCAACCTGCCAATCGTTGGGCGCGTAGCCTGCGTCGACCGCGGCACGGGTCGCGCCGACCGCGGCGCCGAGCACCTTGGCAAGCTCGGAAACCAGCGCAAACTTCTCGGCCGAACCGAAGGAGACGCCGCCGGCGACGACCACCTGGGCGGTCGAGAGTTCCGGCAGGTCGCTCTCGGTGCGGTGCGCGGCGAGGAAGCGGGCCACTGCGGCCACATCGGCATCGACTGGATTGATCGGGGCATTGTTGCCCGAGGCCGCCGGCCGGAAGGCCGAAGCGCGAATGGTCAGCAGCTGCTTTGCCTGCCCCGACGACACGGTCTCGATGGCATTGCCGGCATAGATCGGCCGATCGAAGCGGGTCGGGCCATGAATGGCGACGACATCGGTGACCGGCATCAGGTCGAGCCGGGCGGCGAGGCGCGGAATGGCGTCACGGCCAGTCGCCGCTGCAGCAGCGACGATGTGACTGTAGGGCTCGGCAAGACGGGCCAGCAACGCCGCGACGGGCTCGGGGGAAAGGCTGGAGAGCGCGGCGCTGTCGGCAACCAGCACCTTTTCAACGCCGGCGAGTTTTGCAGCCTCGGCGGCGACCGCCTCGACCCCCTGCCCCGCGACCAGCAGGTCGACCGGACCGAGTTGTTCCGCGGCGGCGACAATGCGCGCAGTGGAGGCGGAGAGCGCGCCGAAATCGTGTTCGGCGAGAACCAGGACAGCCATCAGAGCGCCTCCAGTTCGGAGAGTTCGGAGCTGATGGCAGCAACCAGTGCGGCGGCGTCGGCGACCCTGCGGCCGGCGACACGCTCGGCCGGCGGGCTGACCTTCTCGAGCTTGAGCCGCGGGGTCAGATCGACGCCGAATTCGGCAGCGGGACGGACGGCGAGCGGCTTCGAGCGCGCCTTCATCACCATGGGCAAGGCGGCATTGCGCGGGCTGTTGAGACGCAGGTCGGCAGTGACGATGGCAGGCAGCGCGACGCCCACCGTGGCGCGGCCATAGTCGACCTCACGGGTGACCTCGAGCCCGCCATCGACGACATTGATGGCGGAGGCGAAGGTCGCCTGCGGCCAGTCGAGCAGCCCGGCCAGCATCTGGCCGACCTGGTTGGAATCGTCATCGACGGCCTGCTTGCCCAGCAGCACCAGATCGGGCTGTTCCTCGGCGACCACCGCCTTCAGGAGCTTCGCCACCGCAAGGGTTTCGACCCGCCCATCGGCTTCGATCAGGATCCCGCGATGCGCACCCATGGCGAGGGCGGTGAGAATGACGTCGTTGCTCTGCTTGGGGCCGATGGAAACGACGACGATCTCGCTGGCATGGCCAGCCTCGGCCAGTTGCACGGCCGCTTCAATGGCGTGCTTGTCGAAGGGGTTCATCGACATGCGCACGTTCTCGGTCTCGACGCCCGACCCATCGGGACGGACCCGCACGCGCACCGCGTGATCAACGACGCGCTTGACGGCAACGAGGATTTTCATCGCTTCCTCCGGTGTTGCCGGGTGTTTGGCAAATATGACGGAGAGGGGCAAGTTCGGGCGGGGAAATTCTGACTACTGGGGAGGAGGTTGGGAGAATGGCGTGCCCCTCACCCTTGGCGCAAACGGATAGGCTGGTGTGGGTCGGCTTACACCGACGTCAACGTCGGCCACCCCCAGCAAGATCGTACCTTCGGCGGGTTGACGCCCTACCCGCCTCCCCGCACAGTGCGCGCTTACTAGCATTCAGGTTTTCCATGCCCGTTATCAATCGTATCGCGGAATTCGCCGACGAGGTCGCCGAATGGCGCCGCGACTTCCACGTTCACCCCGAGCTTCAGTACGAGTTGCCCCGCACCTCGGGGAAAGTGGCCGATCTGCTGCGCTCGTTCGGCGTCGATGAAGTGGTGACGGGCATCGCCAAAAGCGGCGTCGTTGGAGTGATCAAGGGCCGCGGACCGGGCAAGACCATCGGCATCCGCGCCGACATGGATGCGCTGCCGATCCTCGAACGCACCGGGCTCGACTATGCCAGCCAGACGCCGGGCCGGATGCATGCCTGCGGGCATGACGGCCATACGGCGATCCTGCTCGGCACCGCCAAGTACCTGGCCGAGACGCGCAATTTCGACGGTAACGCAGTGCTGATCTTCCAGCCGGCCGAGGAAGGCGGCGCCGGTGGGCGCGCCATGGTGGAAGCCGGGATCATGGACCGCTTCGGTGTCGAAGAGGTCTATGGCCTGCACAACATGCCGGGCCAGGCTGCCGGCAGCATCGCGATGCGGGTCGGCGGGCTGATGGCGGCGAGCGACGAGTTCAACATCGTGGTCGAGGGCCAGGGCGGACATGCCGCCTGGCCGCACAACACGGTCGACCCGGTGATGATCGCGGCGCAGCTGATCACCGCGCTCCACACCATCGTGTCGCGCGAGATCGACCCGATCCGCTCCGCCGTGCTGTCGGTGACGATGATGCAGGGCGGCGAGGCCTTCAACATCATCCCGCAGAAGGTGAAACTCACCGGCACGGTGCGCTCGCTGAACGACGAGGTGCGCGACCTGATGGAAGAGCGGCTCAAGGCGGTGACCAAGGGCATCGTCGAAACCTTCGGCGGCAAGGCCGAGGTCACCTATCGCCGCGGCTACCCGGTGGTCGAAAACACGCCGGACGAAACCGCCTATGCCGCGGCGATCGCCGCCAGCGTGGTCGGCGAGGAAAGGGTGGACGCCAATGTCGACCCCAAGATGGGTGGCGAGGACTTCGCCTATATGCTGCAGGCCCGGCCGGGCGCCTATGTCTTCCTCGGCAACGGGCCGAGCTCGGAGCTGCACTCGGACACCTACAATTTCAACGACGAGATCATCCCGGTGGGGGTGAGCTTTTTCGTGAAGCTGGTGGAGGGTGCGTCCCAGAGGTAGCAGCGCGGGGGCTACCCCTCACCCCGTCCCTCTCCCCAAAGAGGCGAGGGGGCGTTGTGGCACGGCCGGTGCGCCTATCGTCCCCTCGCCCCTCTGGGGAGAGGGTCAGGGTGAGGGGCGCCAAGCACCCCGTATCCTCCCAACGGCCCGCTTCCCCCGCTCGCCAAACTCGTCGATAGTTAGCGTCCTAGCCATCCCGACTCGTTCCAGATGACCGCCCCCCTTTCCGCCGGCACGATTGTCCGCCGGACGCTCGTCACATTGCTGATCTCGGCAGCCGGCGGCGGTGTGGCGGCGCTGTTCAACCTGCCGGCGGCGTGGCTGATGGGCGGAGCGCTGGCGGTGGCGGTGGCGGCACTGCTGGGCGTCAAGGTGATGCTGCCCACCTGGCTGCGCGACGCGACCTTCGTGCTCACCGGGCTGTCGATGGGCGCGGCAGTGGCGCGCGATTCGCTGGCCCTGATGGTGCAATGGCCGGTGACGCTGGCGGCACTTGCCGTGGAGCTGATCCTCATCATTTCCCTCACCGGGTTCCTGCTGCGCAAGCTGTTCGGGCTCGATCGCGGCACTGCCTATCTCAGCTCGTTCCCGGGGCACCTGAGCTTCGTCATGTCGATCGCGGCGGCGGGGGTCGGGGATACGCGGCAGATCATCATCATCCAGGTGATCCGCATCCTGATCCTCACCATCTGCGTACCGATCGGGGCGCTGTTCCTGCCGATCGGACACTATGAAGGCGCCCCGGTGCAGGCGGCGATGGCGCTCGAAACCCTGCTGCCGGTGGCGGCGGCCTGCGCCGTCGCCGGGTTCGTCCTCACCAAGCTCCGGGCGCCAGCCGGCTATGTGCTGGGGGCGATGGCGGTGGCGATCACTGCCAAGTTCACCGGATTGTTCGAGGGCGCGATGCCGCAGCCGCTGCTGATCGCCACCTTCGTCCTGATCGGGGCGCTGATCGGCTCGCGCTTCAACGGCATCACCCGGGCGGAGTTCAAGCAGGCGGCGATCGGCGGGTTGGCCGGCACGGCATTGACCGTCGCCATCGCCACACTGGTGACCCTCGCCGTAGCGCCGTTCGTCGATATGCCGTTCGGGCAGATCTGGCTCGGGCTATCGCCCGGCGCGCTCGAAGGCATGGGCGCACTCGGCATCGCCCTGGGCTTCGACACCGCGTTCATTGCGGCGCATCACGTCAGCCGGTTGCTGATGCTCACCTTCGCCATTCCGGTCGTCGCGATGCTCATTCGCGACAAGGAGTTGCCCTAGCCGGGTTGCCCGAAGCCGCAAGCCCGCCCAAATCTACGGGCAAGTGCCTCCCGTCATGGAGATTCGAATGCTGCGTCCGCTTGCCCTAGCCGCCCTGACCGCCACCCTGTTCGCCGCCGGCCCGGCCCTGGCGCGGGAGAATTGCGACATGAACGGCACGCGCCCGGGACTGACCATCGAGTTCGGCGTCTCGATCGGCGGCAAGAAGGGCGGCGACGGGGACAGCTTCGACCAGGAAATCGTCAAGATGGAACTGCGCAAACGCGGCGTGAACGCCCGTTCGGTCAGTCGCGCCTCGGACGGCTGCATCGAAGCCTTCGTGCAGTACCCCGACGGCACCTGGCACAGCGACTATTACGATCCCGACACCTGGGAACAGGTGGACTGAAGGCGGCCCTTGCGGCGGCTATCGTTTCCGTCGCCCGCCGAACGTCACCTTCATCTCCCCGGTCGCAAAGAACGCGAAGCCGTTGGCTTCGAGCTTCAACCGGCCCTTCCGACGCTCCGCGCCATGCGACAGTTCCAGCGGCTCGAGCCCTTCGCCACCTGTCAGCGTCACGCTGAGCGGATCGGCCGAGAGATTGAACAGGCAGGTGACGGCGCCGTCCTTGTCGGTGCGGCGGAAGGCGAGCAGCGGCTCGGCGACCTTGAGGAACTCGATATCGCCCGTGGCAAAGACCGGGTGGGCGCGGCGGAAGGCCAGCGCCTTGCGATAGAAGTTGAGCGTTGAATCGGCATCGGCGTTCTGCGCAGCAACGTTGAGCGCCGAGTGGTTGGGCTTCACCGGAAGCCAAGGCTTAACGCTGGAGAAGCCGTTCGGCGCTTCCCCATCATCCCACGGCATCGGGGTGCGGGCGCCGTCGCGTCCTTTGTATTCGGGCCAGAAGCGGATGCCGGGGGGATCGGTCAGTTCCTCAAACAGGATGTCGGCCTCGGGCAGGCCGAGTTCCTCGCCCTGGTAGAGACAGACCGAGCCCTTGAAGCTCAGCAGCATCGCTGCGGCGAGGCGGGCGAGATCGCTGGGGTTGCGCGAGTACGGCGCCCAGCGGGTCATATGGCGGTTGACGTCGTGGTTGGAGAAGCTCCAGCACGGCCAGCCGTTCGGCGCCCCGGCGAAGAACTTGGCCATCTTGGTGCGAAAGTGCTCGGCGGTGAACTCGGGGCCGAGCATGTCGAAGGTATAGGCCATGTGCAGCTTGTCGCCGCCGGAGGTGTATTCCTCCATCAGTTGCAGGCCGCGATGGCTGTCGCCGACCTCGCCCACGGTGGTGGTGCCAGGATACTGGTCGAGGAGTTTCCGCACCCGCTTCAGGAAGTCGACATTCTCGGGTTGGCTCTTGCCGAACTTGTGGTCCTGCATGTCATAGGGGTTCACGGCATAGGGCAGGTGCTTCGGCCGGCGCGCTGGCGGATTGCTGCGCAGTTGCCGATCGTGGAAATAGTAGTTCACGGTGTCGAGCCGGAAGCCGTCGACCCCGCGCTCAAGCCAGAAGCGCATCACATCCAGCACCGCGTCCTGCACGTCTGGATTGTGGAAGTTGAGGTCCGGCTGCTCGATCAGGAAATTGTGGAAGTAGTACTGGCCGCGGCTGGGATTCCACTCCCAGGCCCGCCCGCCGAACACGCTCGGCCAGTTGTTGGGCGGCGAGCCGTCGCGCTTGGGGTCGGCCCAGACGTACCAGTCGGCCTTGGCGTTGGTGCGGTTGAGCCGGCTTTCGCGAAACCAGGGATGCATGTCCGAGGAATGGGACAGCACCTGGTCGATGATCACCTTGAGACCCAGCGCGTGGGCGCGCTCGATCAGCTGGTCGAAATCCTCGAGGCTGCCGAACAGGCGGTCGACTTCCTTGTAGTCGGAAACGTCGTAGCCCATGTCCTTCTGCGGCGACTGGTTGATGGGGCTCAGCCAGATGCAGTCGACGCCGAGGCTGGCGATATGATCGAGCCGCCGAATGATGCCCGGCAGATCGCCGATGCCGTCGCCGTTGCTGTCCTGAAACGAGCGCGGGTAGACCTGATAGATTACCGCGCCACGCCACCAATCCGTCATCGAAGTCTCCGCCGTTTGCTGGCCCGCAGTGTCGCGAGGGCCCGTCGGAAAGGCAATCGCTTTGACGGCATGGGGGTTCCGCGTCGATGGCGGCGCAGCGGCTTCCAAGCCAGGCCTGGGCGTCAAGAGCGCTCGCCCTCCCTCCACGCACCTCGGGGACAGGGGCCGCGCCCGAGCCGGCGCGGCCCCCCGCTCAGCTTTCGTAGGCCGCCGACGGGAACTGCGTAGCGTATTTGCCGCCGGAGCAGTCGATCGAAGCGCCGGTGATGTAGTGAGCCTGGTCGGAGGCGAGGAAACAGAGAAGGTTTGCCACGTCCTCCGGGTTGCCCCATTGGCGCAGCGTCAAGGTATCGAGCAGCCGCTGCTGGCGCGCGTCAGGCAGCTTGGCGAAGCCGTTCATCTCGGTGGGAATCATGCCCGGCGAGTAGGAGTTGACCGTGACGTTGAACGGGCCGAGCTCGCCGGCAAGCACCCGGGTAAACTGCACCACCGCCGATTTGCTCGCCGCATAGGCGGCGCTGCCGATCGAGGGGATGATGGCGGCAAAGGAGGCGGCATTGAGAATGCGGCCGGAGTTCTGACGCTGCATGATCGGCGCCACTGCCTGGCACACGAGGAAGGTGCCCTTGGTGTTGGTGTCGAAGTTGGCGTCCCAGATCGCCTCGGGCAGCTTGTCGACGCGCGCGCCGCTGGCGACGCCGGCATTATTGACGAGAATGTCGACCCGGCCATAGGCCTCGTCCACGGCGCTCACCGCGGCATTCACCTGCGCGGCTTCGCGCACGTCGCACAGAATGCGCAGACCTGGCCAGCCGGCTTCCGTCCACTCCACTGCCGCATCGTCGAGCAGGTCCTGCCGGAAATCGATGATGGCAACAGTTACCCCCTCGGCCGCGAGGGTCCTGGCGATGACGCGGCCTATGCCTCGGCCGGCGCCGGTGACGATGGCAACTTTGCCCGTCAGATCGATCAGCATGTTCAGACCACCGCACTGAGCAAGGGTTCGCCGGCGAAATGCGCGACGATGTTGGCAACGACCAGGTCACCCATCTTGTTGCGTGTCTGATGCGTGGCGCTGCCCTGGTGCGGCGACAGCACGACATTGTCGAGCTCGAAGAAGCCGGCGGGAACCTGCGGTTCCTTTTCGAACACGTCGAGCGCCGCGCCACCGAGTTTCTTCGATTGCAGCAGCTCGAGCATCGCGGCCTCATCGATCAGCGTGCCGCGGGCGACATTGACGATGAACCCCTCGGGGCCCAGCGCCTCCAGCACCTCGCGTGAGACGATCTTTTCGGTGCCCTTGCCGCCCGGCGCAATGATCACCAGCCAGTCGCTGTCGCGGGCCATGTCGATCAGCTTGTCGTAGAAGATATAGGGCTCGTCATGCTGGCGCGTGCGACCGTGATAGACCACCCGCATCTTCATGGCCTGACAGCGGGTGGCGATTTCCTTGCCGATGCGGCCAAGCCCGAGAATGCCGACGGTCTTGCCGTTGAGCTCGGTGAGCAGCGGGAAGCTCGCCTTGGGCCACTTGCCCTGCCGGACGAATTGATCGCCCTGCGGGATGCGACGGGCGAGGCCGATCATCAGCCCGAGGGTGAGTTCGGCCACCGCGTCGTTGAGCACGTTCGGGGTGTTGGTGACGCGGATGTTGCGCTCCTTGGCGGCCCTCGTATCGATCGAGTCGTAGCCGACCCCGAAATTGGCGATGATCTCCAGCTTGGGGAGCTTATCCATCAGCGCGCCGTCGACATTGCCGCCGGCAATGGCGCGGACCTTGCCCGCCACCGACCTGATCAGCGCGTCCTTGTCGGCAGCCTCGTGCAGCTTGTGCACGGTGTAGCGTTCGGCAAGCGCTTTTTCGCAGCGATCGAGCAGCTTGTGAGTCTGAAGAATCTCTTCCGGCATTGGTCCCATCCCTATTCGAGGGACGGTTGTATGGCAGTTTCACGCGGGGGTGAAGGCGACGTTGGTGGGACAACCGGCGGCGCCCTGCCCTCCCCCAACGTCTTACGTCTCGCTCAGGGTTCGCCGCACGGCATCCCGCCAGCCCTTGAGTTTTCTGGTGCGGGTTGCGTCGTCCATGCGCGGCTGAAACTGCCGGTCCAGCGCCCAGCGTTGGGCGAAACCCTCCTGGTCGGGCCAAACGCCCGCCTTCCAGCCGGCGAGCCACGCGGCGCCCAGCGCCGTGGTCTCCAGAATGGTGGGACGGTCGACCTCGGTGTTCAGGATATCGGCAAGGAACTGCATGGTGAAATCGGAGGCGACCATGCCCCCATCGACCCGCAGCACGGTGTCATGGGCGCCCTTCCAGTCCTTGCGCATGGCGTCGATCAGATCGCGCGTCTGGTAGCTGACCGATTCGAGCGCCGCGCGCGCCAGTTCGGCCGGCCCGGTATTGCGGGTGAGCCCGGTGAGCGAGCCCCGCGCCGCCGAATCCCACCAGGGGGCGCCGAGCCCCACGAAGGCCGGCACCAGATAGACGTTCTGCGTCGGATCGGCCTTGGCTGCGAGCGCGCCGGCGTCGGCGGAGTTCTCGAAGATCTTCAGCATGTCGCGCATCCACTGCACCGAGGCGCCGGCAATGAAGATGGCGCCTTCGAGCGCATAAGTGGTCTCGCCATCGAGGCGGTAAGCGATGGTGGTCAGCAGCCGGTTCCTCGAGCGGACCATGTCGGTGCCGGTGTTGAGCAGCGCGAAACACCCGGTGCCGTAGGTCGATTTGAGCATGCCGGGGGTGAAGCAGGCCTGGCCGATGGTCGCGGCCTGCTGGTCTCCCGCCGCGCCGTAGATCGGGATCGAGACGCCGAACACCTCGGGATCGGTCATGCCGAAATCGTCGGCGTTGTCCTTGATCTCGGGCAGGATGGCGCGGGGAATGCGGAACAGCGCCAGAAGCTCGTCGTCCCACTCGCCGGTCTTGATGTTGAGCAGCAGGGTGCGGCAGGCATTGGAAATGTCGGTGGCATGGCTCCTGCCGCCAGTCAGCCGCCAGATCAGGTAGCAATCCACCGTACCGAAGGCGAGTTCCCCCTTCTCGGCCCGCTTGCGGGCACCGGGGACGTTGTCGAGGATCCAGGCGAGCTTGGTGGCGCTGAAATAGGGGTCGAGCAGCAACCCGGTTTTCTTGCTGACCAGCTTCTCGTGGCCGGCCTTTTTCAGCTTCTCGCACTGCTGCATGGTGCGACGATCCTGCCAGACGATAGCGTTGTGGATCGCCTTGCCGGTCTTGCGGTCCCAGACGATGGTCGTCTCGCGCTGGTTGGTGATGCCGATGGCGGCGATCTCGGAGGCCTTGATGCCGGCGCGTTTGATCGCCGTCTTGGCGCTCCACAGAGCGGTGGCCCAGATCTCCTCGGGCACGTGCTCGACCCAGCCATCCCGCGGGAAGTGCTGGGTGAACTCCATCTTGCCCAACCCGACGATCTTCTGCTGGGCATCGAAGACGATCGCCCGGCTGGAGGTGGTGCCCTGGTCGATCGCCAAGATGTTGCCGCTCATTGTCTCTTCCCCATTCCAGCGAGGCGCTCGGCCATGTACCCGGCCAGTTCCGCCCTCTCATGTGCGTTGAATCGCAAACCCAACTTGCTGCGACGCCATAGCACGTCGTCGGCAGTCCGCGCCCACTCCCGATCCATCAGGTAGTCGACCTCGCGGGCGTAAAGCGTGGCGCCGAAATGCCGGCCCAGGTCGGCGGGGCTTTGCGCCTCGCCCAGGACGTCGGCTGCCAATGTGCCATAGGCGCGGACCAGCCGCCGGATGAAGGCCGGATCGAAGCTGGATTTCCGCGCCGCGAGCTTGCGCACCTCGGCGTCGAACGCGGTGGGCGGGAAGTCGCCGCCAGGCAGGTGCGCGCCCTTGGTCCAGCGCGGGCCTTTCCCGCCGAGCAGCCCGTCGATCCGGTCGACCACCTGCTCGCTGAGCCGGCGGTGCGTGGTCAGCTTGCCGCCGAAGATGTTGATCAGCGGCGCCTCGCCAGCCTCACCTTCGGTCTTCAGCACATAGTCGCGCGTCGCCTCCTGCGCGGCGCTGGCGCCATCGTCGAACAGCGGTCGCACGCCGGAATAGGTCCAGACGATGTCGGCCCGGGTCACCGGCTTGATGAAATACTCGCTCGCCGCGGCGCAGAGGTAATCGGTCTCCTCATCGCTGATCTTCACCGCGGCCGGATCGCCCTCGAAGTCCATATCGGTGGTGCCGATCAGCGTGTAATCGCCCTCATAGGGAATGGCGAAGAAGATGCGGCCGTCGGCGTTCTGGAAGAAATAGCAGCGGTCGTGGTCGAACAGCTTGTTGACCACGATGTGGCTGCCCTTGACCAGTCGCACGTGGTGCGCTTCGTGCCGCCCCACGGTCTCGCGGATCACGGTATCGACCCATGGTCCGCCGGCGTTCACCAGCAGCCGCGCCGACACCGTCTCGGTCCCCGCCGGCCCCGCCATTTCGATGCGCCACAGCCCGCCGTCGCGGCGCGCCAAGGTCACCTTGGTCTGCGTCACCACGCGGGCGCCGCGGTCGGCGGCGTCGCGGGCATTGAGCGCCACCAGCCGCGCATCGTCGACCCAGCCGTCGGAATACTCGAACGCCACCTTGTGTCCCGGCTTCAGCGGTCGCCCGGCGGGATCGCGGGTCAGGTCGAGCGTCCGGGTGCCGGGCAGCAGCTTGCGCCCGCCCAGATGATCGTAGACGAACAGCCCGAGCCGCAGCAGCCAGGCCGGCCGGAGGTTCTTCTCATAGGGCAGGACGAAGCGCAGCGGCCAGATGATGTGCGGCGCCGAGGCCCACAGCACTTCGCGCTCGGCCAGCGACTCGTGCACCAGGCGGAACTCGTAGTGCTCGAGATAGCGCAGCCCGCCGTGCACCAGCTTGGTCGCCGCCGACGAGGTGCCCGAGGCAAGATCGTGCATCTCGGCCAGCATCACGCTGTACCCGCGTCCCACCGCGTCGCGCGCGATGCCGGTGCCGTTGACGCCACCACCGATGACGAAGACGTCGACAGGCTGCTGTGTGTCGGTCATTGGACGGGTTGCCCTTCGGTTGCGATGTCGAGCGTGACGCCGGCGGCGTTGCAGATGGCGGCAATGGCGGGTGGGGGCGGCTCGTCGGTGATGAAGACGTCGATCTGCTCGAGATGGCCGATGCGCACCGGCGCGGTGCGGCCGAACTTCATGGCGTCGGCGACGAGGATGGTCTTGCGCGCCGTCTCGATGATCGCCTGCGCCACCTTCACCTCGCGAAAGTCGAAATCCAAGAGCGTGCCGTCGGCATCGATCGCCGAAGCGCCGATCACCGCGTAGTCGACCCGGAACTGCCGGATGAAATCCACCGCCGCCTCCCCCACCACGCCGCCATCGGCATGCCGCACCACACCGCCTGCGATCACCACCTCGGCGCTCGGCACCTCGCGCAGGATGTTGGCGGCGTTAATGTTGTTGGTCACCACCAGCAAACCGGCGTGACGGCGCAATGACATGGCCACCTGCTCTGTGGTGGTGCCGATGTTGAGGATCAGCGAGGCGTTGTCGGGGATCAGGTCGGCGGCGCGCAAGCCGATGCGTCGCTTGCCGTCGGCCGCCAGCAGGCGCCGGGCCTCGTAGGCATAGTTGCTGACCCCGGAGGGATAGGCGGCGCCACCATGCAGACGGTTGAGCAGCTTCCTGTCGCAGAGTTCGTTCAGGTCCTTGCGGATGGTCTGCGGCGTCACCGCGAACTGCTGCGCCAACGTGTCGACATCCACCCGCCCGTGCTGCCGGGCGAGCGCCATGATGTCGTCCTGCCGCTGCGTGAGCGCGTCCAATCGGCCCCCCTGATCTGCCTTCACCTATACGCGGATCAGGTTCGTTTCGGTAGCGAAATGTTCGTGTGAGGTTCGTTATTGAGCCGAAGCAGACGGCCCTCTCCCATCCTCCCCCATGAAGGGGGAGGTGCCCCGCTGGTGAGTTTGGCACCATCGAAGACAGGGCCTCGCCTCTTCACCTCCCCCTTTATGGGGAGGCTGGGAGGGGGCGGTCTCTATCTGTCAGCAGCCCGCCATTGACCCCCGGCGCGTGAGCGTGCATCAGGGAACACCCCTCCCGACCGGCCGACCATGCTCGCCATTCTCAACGTCATCCTGCCGGTCTTTGCCATCCTCGCGTTGGGCTATGGCGCTGTACGGCTGCGACTGTTCCCTTCCGAAGGCGTACGCGGGCTGGTGGTGTTCGTGAACAATTTCGCGACCCCGTGCCTGCTGTTCAACGCCATGCTCAACACCGATTTCGCCACGACGTTCAACTGGGCGGTCATCGTGCCGTTCTATGTCGGGGCGATCGTGGTGTTCATCATCGGCATCATCGTTTCCGGCCGGGTGTTTCGCGACAAGCCGGGAGAGGCCGTTGCATCGGGCTTCTCGGCCACGTTCACCAATACCGTGCTGATCGGCATTCCGGTGCTGCAGCGCGCCTATGGCGGGGAGGCGTTGGCGACGGCCTTCTCGATCATCGCCTTCCACGCCCCGGTGCTGATCACAGCCGGCATGATCACCATGGAACTGCTGCGCCGTGACGGCGCGCCGCTGCACAAAACGCTGGGGGTCGCGCTGATGCGCGTCGTCGCCAACCCGCTATTGTGGGGCATCGCGGCGGGCGCCGCGGCCAACCTGATGCACGTAAAACTGGTCGAGCCGGCCCAGGCCTTCATCGCCATGATGGCGGCCGCCGTCACGCCCGCGGCGCTGTTCGGCCTCGGCGGCGCGCTCAACGACTACAAGCTCTCCGACAGCTGGGGTCAGTCGCTCACCATGTCGCTGCTGAAGCTGCTGCTGCAGCCGGCCATCGCCTGGGTGATCATGGTGCCGATCCTCCATATCGACCACGACCTCGCCCGTTACGGCGTGCTGCTTGCCGCCATGCCTGCCGGCATCAATGTCTATGTCTTTGCTACCTACTACAATCGCAGCGTCCACATCGCTGCGAACACCATCCTGATCTCGACGGTGCTGAGCGTCCTCACGGTGAGCGGGTGGCTGTACGTGCTGGGGCTCTGATCGCGCCGGAGGTGGTTGCGATGGCTACTGCGCCGCCTCAATGCTCATGGTCAGCACCTGGGGCTCCCCGGCCACCGGGATCGAGCGGACCGGCATGGTGGAGGTGGCGTCGAGCCCGACAGCGACGCGGACGTGCCGGTCGGTCGGGCAGACTTGCAGCATCGCATCGAAGCCGATCCAGCCGAGTCCATCGTCCCATGCCTCCGCCCAGGCGTGCAGGGCCGACTGCTCGCTGTCGCTGCTCTGGAGATAGCCCGTGACGTAGCGCGCCGGAATCTCCAGCGCCCGCGCCGCGCCGATGAAGCCGTGGGCGTAGTCGCTTGCCGGAGCGTGCACGGCGCCCGCCTGCGACTGGGTTTGGCTTTGGTTCTGCCCGTCCTGCGCCTGGGTCTGTTCGCCGCCGCTCACCACTTCGGCCGCCCGCGCCATCAGAGCGTGCAGCAGCGCAATGCGATCCCTGCCGGTCCTCGGCGCCGCACGAAACTTCGAGGTGATCGCCGCCACCGGTTTGGTGGCGGCGGTGGGACGGCGATAGAGCGCCGGCGGGATGTCACCGGGTACGCGACCGACGACACCGTTGCGGTCGATGGTCTCGACGATCCCCGCTACGGCGATCTGCAGCTCGGGATCGGGTTTGAGCTGGTTCACCAGATGCGCCCGGTTGCCGAAAGCATCGGCAAAGCTCGCTGCCCTGTCGATGCCCGGCATCTGAATGGACCACTCGCGCACCGTCTGGGTCGGCCCGCTCACCGGGGTCAACAACACATGCTGCACACTGCGGGACACGCCAGCCCCCAGCGCCAGACTCATCGAATGTCGGATGGCGATCTTCATCAGTAGAAGTTGTAACTCTCGGCAAGGGCGTCGGTCATGCGGTTGTTGCGGTCGATGAACTCGGTCAGGAACTCGTGCAGGCCGTGCTCGAAGATCTTGTCGACGCTGGCATCCATCAACAGCGCCGTCACCGCGTCGGCCGCGTCGTGCCCGGCGGTGCGCTCGCCATAGATCTCCTCCAGCATGTCGATGGTGCGGTTGATCCACTGCACGCAGAAGATCAGCGAACGCGGCATTTCCGGCCTGAGGATCAGGTAGTCGGCAATGTTCCAAGCCTTGTAGCGGTCGTGGTAGACATGCCGGTAGCTGCGGTGCGCCGAGGCCGCACGCAGGATCATCGTCCATTGCTGGATATCGACGTCGCCGCCCACCATGGTGGCGCGCGGCAGCAGCACGTAATACTTCATGTCGAGGATGCGCGCCGTGTTATCGGCCCGCTCGACGAAATTGCCGATCTGGCTGAAGGCGTAGCCGGCATCGCGTAGAAAGGTCGAGAGCAGCGCACCGCGGTAGCGGTGGCTCACCTGCTTGACCCAGAACAGCAGCTCCTGGAGCTTGGCCCCCGAGATGTCGCGCGGCCGGATGGCGGAGAATTCGAGCCACGCCGTGTTGATCGATTCCCACATCTCGGTGGTCAGCGCCGTGCGCACCGAGCGCGCGTTGGTGCGCGCGGCGAGCAGGCAGGATTTCACCGAGGAGTAGTTCTCCTCGTCGAACAGCATGTAGTTGGCGACGCTCTGCACGTCCGCCTGCTTGTGCTTGAGATTGAAGCCTTCATCGGCCTCGGCTGCCTGCAGCATCGAGACGAGATGCTCGGACGCGCCACCTTCGCGGCGCGAGGTGAGGCTCATCCGATAGCCCACCTCGAACATGCGGGCCACGTTCTCGGCCCGCTCGATATAGCGGGAGAGCCAGAACAGGTTCTGGGCGGTTCTACCGAGCATGGTTTATCCCGACGTGAATAGCGAGCGCCCCCTCGCCCCTGAGGGGAGAGGGTAGCGGCGCTAGGAGCGAAGCGACGTAGCAGAGCTTGGGTGAGGGGTTCAGCGGTGCAGCGAGCGCGAATGGAGAGGCTGAACCCCTCATCCGGCGCTGCGCGCCACCTTCTCCCCTCAGGGGAGAAGGGACCGGGGGGCTGGTTTCGAGGTCGAACTGCATCCTCAATCCTCCAGCACCCAGGTGTCCTTGGTGCCGCCGCCCTGCGACGAGTTCACCACCAGCGAGCCCTTCTTCAGCGCCACGCGCGTCAGCCCGCCGGGGGTGATGCGGATGTCGTCGCCGCACAGCACATAGGGCCTGAGATCGACATGCCGTGGCACAATGCCGTTGTCGACGAAGGTCGGGCAGGTCGAAAGCGCCAGTGTCGGCTGCACGATGTAGTTGTCCGGTCGGGCAAGGATCTTCTTTCGGAACTCCTCGCGCATCGCCTTGGTAGAGGCCGGCCCCACCAGCATGCCGTAGCCGCCTGAGCCGTGCACCTCCTTGACCACCAGTTCCTCGAGATGATCGAGCACATAGGCTCGCTCGTCGTCATTGGTGCAGTTGTAGGTGGGGACGTTCTTCAAGAGCGCCTTCTCACCGAGGTAAAACTCGATGATCTCCGGCACGTAGACATACACCGCCTTGTCGTCGGCGATGCCGGTGCCGGGCGCATTGACTAGCGTCACGTTGCCCGCCCGGTAAGCGTCGAACAGGCCCGGCACGCCCAGCATGGAATCGGGACGGAAGGTCAGCGGGTCGAGGAAGTCGTCGTCGATGCGGCGGTAGATCACGTCGACCCGCTCGGGGCCCTTGGTGGTGCGCATATAGACCTTGCCGCCATCGACGAACAGGTCCTGGCCCTCGCAGAGCTCGGCGCCCATCTGGTCGGCGAGGAACGAGTGCTCGAAATAGGCGGAGTTGTAGATGCCGGGGGTCAGCACCACGAGGTTGGGCGAGCCGCTGACGCCGGCTGGCGCGACGCTCTCCATCGTCCGCCGCAGCGTTTCGGGGTAGGTCTCGACCGGCGCCACCTTGTAGCGCTGGAACAGCTCGGGAGCGAGCTGCAGCATCGCCTCGCGGTTCTCCAGCATGTAGCTGACGCCCGACGGGGTGCGCAGATTGTCCTCGAGCACGTAGAAATCGTCCGGCCCGGTGCGGACGATGTCGACGCCGATGATGTGCGAATAGACGCCGCGCGCCGGATCGAGCCCCATCATTTCGGGGCAGAAGGCCGAGTTGTTGAGGATCAGCTTTTCCGGCACCCGCCCGGCCTTGAGGATCTCCTGGCGGTGATAGATGTCGTAGAGAAAGGCGTTGAGGGCCCGCACCCGCTGCTCGATGCCCTTGGATAGCCGGCGCCACTCCATCGCCGAGATGATGCGCGGGATGATGTCGAACGGGATGAGCTTTTCGGTGCCTTCGTTGCTGCCGTAGACGGCGAAGGTGATCCCCAGGCGCCGGAACAGGGCTTCGGCGTCAGCCGACATCAGACCCAGGGCTTGCGGAGGCTGTTCTTTCAGCCACTCTTCCAGGATGTGGTAGGGCGCGCGGACAGAGGCATCCGCATTGGTCATTTCGTCAAACGGCGTTGCGGACATCAACTCCCAAGGGCTTGCGGCCTATCCCACTCGAGCCTCATTGGTACACTTTTGCTGAAAGGCCACAAGCTCTTCGCTGCGGCTTCGGTGGGATTGCCGCGCGCCGCCCGCCTCGGCGAACGCGTAACGGCTCAACGCCAAGCTTCGAACGGCCCGCCGGCGATGAACGACCAGTAGGTCCGGTATTTGCTCGGCCGGTTGGCCGGCACGGTGGCGACGGCGAGGCCGAACTCCTGGAACTTGGTCGACAGCAAGGTGTCGCGATGCGCCGGGGATGCGAGCCAGCCTTCGATCGCCTGCTCGAGCGTCGACTGGCCGCCGGCCACGTTCTCGCCCACCGCGCCCTCGTAACCCGCATTGGTGACGCGCTGGCGCAGGGTGACGCCCAGATCGTGCGACAGGGTATCCTTGGCCGCCATCAGGTTGGACTGCGAGCGGGCGGCGTTCTCGAGCTTGATGTTGTAGCGCAGCGGCGGCTTGCCGGCGGCGGCCCGGGTGCCGTTAATGGCGGCGAGGATGCTGCCCTGGGTCAGCTGGATCGGGGTGATGCTGGACGGGCTACTGCTGCCCGGCGGCTTGGCGGGGGGCACCACCGAGGTACAGGCGGAGAGCAATGTCAGGGTAAGCAGAGCAAGAAGACCGCAGCGCAGCAGCGTCATCGGCGAGTGTTCCAGAGCAAGGCGGCGGCAACAGCGCGTAAATCGTGGCGGCGGAATGGCATCCCGCCGATCTCCAGCACACGGTTGCGCGAGCGGAGGCCGAACTACAAGGCATTTGAAGCTAATTAAGCATGATTTTGCGTTGCGCTGGCTGAAGCGAGCCCAGGCGCGCACCCTTTGGCTCGAAGCTGAGGGGCTCGCATCATGCTTGACCAGGAATTCGAACATTTCGACGTCCGCGCCATCACCCGGCACGAACTGCTGCGTCGTACCGCCTATGCGCGCAATATGCTGTTTGCAGCGAGCGCGGCATCGCTGGCCATTCTAGGCGCCGGCGCCTTCTTTCTCGGCCTCCTGCTCTAGGGGAGCCCCTGCCCCGGCCCACAGGGCTGCCGCGACCAGCGCGGCATAGGTCAGCACCCCGATCGCCGGGCTCCACTCCCGATAGACGCCGGCGAGCCAGGCCAGCGGCAGCAGCAGCACCACGTTGATCGCGACATAGAGCAGCGTCGCCCGGCGATGCGAACCGAAGCGGCGCTGCAGTGCCTGATAGGCGTGGCGCTTGTGGCCCTCCCAGAAGCGCTCGCGGCGCAGCATGCGACGCACCAGCGTAGTGAGGCTGTCGGCGAGGAACAGGCCGGCGAGGATCAGCCATTGCCAGGGGGTAAGCCAGAAGCTGAGCATGGTGGTGAGGGCGAAAAAGGCCAGCATCAGCCCCAGATAGGTGCTGCCGGCATCACCCATGAAGATTCTGGCCGGCGGCCAGTTGAGCAGCAGGAAGCCGAGGCACGCCGCGGCGAGGCCGAGCATCCACCACAGGCGCGGATCGTCGATGACCCCGGGCTCGAACAGGTAGGCCAGCAGCGCCGCGCCGGTGAGCAGGAAGATGGCTTCCGTGGCGGCGAGGCCGTCGATGCCGTCCATGAAGTTGAACAGGTTGATCCACAGCGCCCCGCCCAGGGTGAGGAGCACCAGCAGCACCGATTCCGGCACCGGCAGGCCGAGCTGGTCGATCGGCAGCACCGCGACGATGGCGCCCATCAGCAGCACCTGCGCGCCCAACCGCCAGCGCGCGGCGATCGGCCGTCGGTCGTCGGAATAGCCGATGAAGGCGAGGAGGATGCCGGCCATGATCACCGGCACACCGAGCCAGGGCAGAAGCAGCGCCATCAGCAGCCCGGCGATCGAACCGCCGGCGACGATGCCGACGCCGCCGCCGCCCGGGGTGGGCGTCACGTGCGAGGAGCGATCGTTCGGCTGCTGCACCAGCCCAAGCCGGCCGGCCCGGCGCATGATGAACCAGGTGGTGAGGAACGAGACAAGCGCCGCGATGGCTGCGATGGCAAGGCCGAGTGTGGGCATGGGCGCTCCGGGAGACAGACCCAGAAGCGGTAATGGCGCAAGCGGAGGGTCCGCAACCCCTCTCTTGCAGTTTCTAAGGACTTGGCTACGCCAAGCCCAAGAAACTGCTTTCTCCCCGCCAAGGGGGAGAGGGTGCGCGCGGCAGGTGCCCGGAACTCCATCTTCCCCTCGGCGGCAGGGCTATCGCATACGGAGGGTCACCGGCTTCTCAGTGGTCCTCCACCGCGTAGCGGGGGAGGGGGACCAGCGAAGCTGGTGGAGGGGGCGGCCACAAACACCGGCGCTTCCCGCCGCCCCCTCCACCGCCTTCGGCGGTCCCCCTCCCCCGTTTCACGGTGGAGGACCACGGAGAGGGCAGTGCGCCAGGCCATGTGCGATTGCCCTGCCCTCGGCGGGGAGAAAGCGAAAACTCGGGCTTAGCGCAGCCAAGTCCTTGGTTTTCGCAAGAGAGGGTGTCGTTTCACCTGACAATCAACCCGCGTAGAGCTGCAACCCGCCATCGACGCGCAGCAACTGGCCGTGGATGAACTTGGCTTCCGGCGAGCAGAGGAACACCACCGCATCGGCGATTTCCTCGGGTTCGGCATAGCGGTCCATCGACACCTTGTTGGAGTTCATCTTGTCGGGATCGACGGTGCGGGTCGCCTGGAAGCGGGCGGTCTTGGACGGCCCCGGGCTCACCACGTTGACGCGCACGCCATGCTCACGCACCTCGTCAGCGAGGCAGCGGGTATAGTGGGTCACGGCGGCCTTCAGGGTGGCGTAGATGCCGCCGCCGGACACGCCGATATGGGCGGCGACCGAGGCGATGTTGACGACGATGCCGTGCTGCCGCTCGACCATCTGCGGCACGAAGGCCTGGGTCACCAGCATGGTGCCGATCAGGTTGTTGTTCGTCAGCGTGATCAGGTCGTCGTAGGTGATGCCGAGGATGTTGTTGGGCACCGGCTTGCCGCCCGCCGCGCCGATATCGCCGCCGGCGCAGTTGACGAGGATTTCGACCGGGCCGAACTTCTCCTCGATCTCCTTTCTCATATTGTTGACCGCCTCGCGGTCGCCGATATTGCCGGTGACGCCCATCGAACGCACCCCAAGACCCTCGATGGTCTTGATCATGACGCCGAGATTGTCGCCTTCGTTGTATTTGGCCGGCGCGTCCCAGGTGAGGTCATGCACCACGACATCGGCGCCGCGCGCGGCAAGTTTGCGCGCCATGACACTGCCGAGGCCACGGCCGGAGCCGGTTACGAAAGCGATTTTTCCCGAGAGATCTTTTCCTGCCACAACGGCCTCCAATCACATAAGTCTAGTTGAGCGTCGGCCTGCCTACATCAGGCCCTGAGCCTTCAGGTTCGCAGCACTCTTTCTGTACTGCGACAGCTCGTAATCGATCAGTTCGTGGTCGGCATTGCGCTGCCACGGGGTACGCCACTCCTCGCCAGGCTCGAAGCGGTTCTTCTGCACGGCGAGGAGGCACGCGGCGAGGTCCTCGGCCTGCTTGGGGGCGTACCCATGCCACCACTCCGGGGTGTAGAGCTTCACATGCCGGTCATCGAGCGCGCCGATCTCGATGCAGGCGACCATCTCGTCATTGTGCTCGGCGAGAATGTCGAACATCTGCTTGTGCGGCACGCAGCCATCGCCCGAGGGACAGCGCACCAGGCGGAAGCCGTCCGGCTCGATCACGGCGCGGTAGTCCTTGACGTGGCAATGGCGCACGTATGGCGCGATCACCCGGGCAAAATCGAGCGGCGACTCGCCCACCGGGAAGGTGTTGGCCATATCGAAGACGATGCGGACATGAGGGCCGTACTCGTCACAGAAATTGACCAGCTCGCGACTGGTGAAATCCTGGTGGTTCTCGATCAGCAGCACCACCCCCGCAGCCGTGAGCTTGGGCACGGCGGCCTGCAATTTCTCGTGCACCGAGGCGACGAGATCATGCCATTTCTGGCCGGCCGCGGCGCGATCACCACACAGGATCGGGGTCAACGCAACGCGGATGTACCTGGCATCGAGCGCCTTGGCGCAGCGGATCAACTGGTCCATGTGGCCATGTTGCAGGCCGGAGCTCACGACGCGCTTCCAGCCCAGGGTATCGAGGCGCTGCTTCAGCGCCGCGAGCTCCGCGTCGGACTGGTCCTTCAGCCAGCCGTCCCACAGCTCGATGGCCTTGCCGCCCAATTCCTCGGTGAGCCTGATGAAACCCTCGAGGCCGGCCCCGTTGGGGTTGTGGCGCGGCGTGCCCGCGCCCTGCAGGCCGAGATAATAGGTGAGGCCATAGGGGTTGAGGCCGGTCGTGAGTTTCATCGGGTCACCGTTGTCAGGTCAGTAGAGTTAGCGCAGTCCAGCATCTACAGTAATCGACTGCTTGGTGATCATTCGACTGTCGTCGGATGCGAGGAACAGCACCGTGCGGGCGATCTCGTCGCCGAGCAGCACCTGCTGGATGGTCTGGCGCGACACGACCTGGTCGATCGAGGCTTGATCCTTGAACCACAACCGCTTCTGTCGCTCGGTGATGACGGCGCCCGGTTCGATCGCATTGACGCGGATATTGTCCGCCCCGAAGCCGCGGCCCAGCGCCCGGGTCAGGCCGATGATCGCCGATTTGGCGGTGGCGTAGACCGGCATGTTGGAAGCGCCGCCGCGCCAGGCGATGGACGAGAAGTTGATGATCGAGCCGCCGCCCTCGGCCTTCATCTGCTCGCGCACCGCCTGGGCCGCGAAGAACTGCGGCCTGAGGTTGAGGTCGAGCGAGGCGTCCCAATATTCCTCGGTGACCGCGTCGATCTCGTGCCGGTCGTCGTTGGCGGCATTGTTGACCAGCACGGTGATGTTGCCGAGCCGGTTCCTGATCACGTCGATCGCGGCCTTCAGCCCCGTCACATCGGTGATGTCGCAGTTGATGAACTGCGCGCCGGTCTCGTCGGCGAGAGCGCGGCCGTCCTCGTCCAGGATATCGACGAAACCGACCTTGGCGCCCTGCCCGGCAAAGGCGCGGACGATATCGGCGCCGATGCCGGAGGCACCGCCGGTGACGAACACCACCCGCCCCTCGAGACTGGGGTATTTTGCGAAGTTGGAAATTTCCTGGGACCTACTCTTTGAACATCAGTGCGGGTGGACCCCCACCCCTGTCCCCTCCCCGCAAGGGGACGACAAGATGTCGCCCCGAGGGGGAGGGAGACGCTTACACTGACGTCCCAGTTTTCGTCTCCCTCCCCCTTGCGGGGAGGGATCAAGAGTGGGGGGCAGCGCGCGCCGGATCATCAGTCAAGCCCTCAGATCAGCCGCGTCGTTGCCGGATCGAACAGGCAGGCGCGGGTCATGTCGACGGCCAGCGGCATGTTCTCGCCGGTCTTGGGCGCCTCGTCGGGCGAGAACCGGCCGACCACCTCGCGATCGCCGAATTTCAGCACCGCCATGGTCTCAGCCCCGGTGGGCTCCACCACTTCGACGGGCGCCGACATGGTGGCGATGCCCTGCTTGCCGCTGTTGCTCGACGACTGGCGGCTGAGGTGCTCGGGACGAATGCCGAGGATCACCTTCTTGCTCTGCACGCGGTCGGCGACGCCGTTGTGCAGCGGCAGGCTGGCAACCCCACCACCCGCAAGGGGGAAGTTGACCGCCGGCGCGCCGCCTGACGAAGTGATCTCGGCATCGATGAAGTTCATCGACGGCGAACCCATGAAACCGGCAACGAAGATGTTGGCCGGGCGGTTGTAGACCGTATCCGGGTCGGCGAACTGCTGTACCTCGCCCTGGTGCATCACCGCGATGCGCGACGCCAGCGTCATGGCCTCCACCTGGTCGTGGGTGACATAGATCGTGGTCTTGCCGATGCGCTGATGCAGCTTCTTGATCTCGGTGCGCATGTCGACGCGAAGCTTGGCATCGAGGTTCGACAGCGGCTCGTCGAACAGGAACAGCGCCGGATCGCGCACCAGGGCGCGGCCCATGGCGACGCGCTGGCGCTGACCGCCCGAAAGCTGGCCGGGCTTGCGCTTCAGGAATGGCTCGATCTGCAACAGCGCCGCGACACGGGCGATGATCGCTTCCTGCTCCGCCTTGGGGACGCCGCGGCTCTCCATGCCGAAGGCCATGTTCTCCTTGACGGTCATGGTCGGATAGAGCGCGTAGGACTGGAACACCATGGCGATGTCGCGGTCCTTGGGCTGCACCGAGTTGACGAGGCGGTCGCCGATATAGATCTCGCCGGAGGTCACGGTCTCGAGGCCGGCGATCATCGCCAGCAACGTGGACTTGCCGCAGCCGGAGGGCCCGACCAGGGCGATGAACTCGCCGGTATTGGCTTCGAGGTCGACACCCTTCAGCACTTCGACGACGCCGAAGCTCTTACGCAGGTTCCTGATGGTCAAGGACGCCATTTACTTGATTGCTCCCTGGGTAAGGCCGCGGACGAAGTACTTTCCGCCGAAGAAGTAGACGAGCAGCGGCGGCAGCGCGCCGATCAGCACGGCCGCACTCATCACGTCATAGGTGCGAACCGTGGTGCCGCTCATCGAGAGGGCGACCAATGCCGCGGTGATAGGCTGGTTGGCGCCCGAGTTGAGCACCACGCCGAACAGGTACTCGTTCCAGATGCCGGTGAACTGCCAGATCACGGTGACGATGATGATCGGCGGCGACAGCGGGATGATGATCTTCCAGAAGATGCGCCAGAAGCCGGCGCCGTCGATGCGCGCCGCCTTCAGCAGGTCGTCGGGGATCGACACGTAGTAGTTGCGGAAGAACAGCGTGGTGAAGCTCAGCCCCTGGATGCAATGCACCAGGATCAGGCCGTAAACCGAGTTCGAAAGCCCGATCTGGCCGAGCAGGAAGGCCCAGGGCAGCAAGGCGATCTGGCCGGGCATGAACACGCCCAGCAGCATGCAGCCGAAGACGATCTCGGAGCCGGGGAACTTCCACTTACTGAGGATGTAGCCGTTGATGGCCCCCAGCGTCGTCGAGATGATGGTCGCGGGGACCACCATCATGACCGAGTTCCAGAAGTAGCGGGCGACACCGTCGCACTGCCCGCCGATGCAGAAGTCGCTCCAGGCCTGCGGCCAGGCATCGAGGCGGAAGCTGTTGGGCAGCGAGATCAGGCCGTTGGCGCCGATCTCCGCATTGGTTCGGAAGGAGTTGAGGATCACAACCAGCAGCGGAACGATGTAGACGATCGAGATCAGCCCGAGCAGCCCGTAGACGACGATGCGGGAGATCAGGCGGCGGCGGCTGGCGACTGCCGCTTCGCGGTCTTCGACCACGGTGCCCATGACAGCGTCAGCCATTGGAGGCCTCCCGGCGCCGGCGCCACACGAGATAGAGCGAATAGGGGACGAGCACGATAGCCAGCGCCGCCAGCACCATCATGGCCGCGGCAGCGCCCTGCCCGATTTCACCGCGCTGGAACATGAAATCGTAGACGTAGGTGGCGGGGAACGTCGTCGAAATGCCGGGACCGGAATTGGTCAGCGCCACGGCGAGATCGAAGGTCTTGATGGCGAACTGCAGCAGCACTACCGCGACGGCGAGGAAGATCGGCCCGATGGTGGGCAGGATCACCTTGCGATAGGTACGGAACCAGCTGGCGCCGTCGATCTGTGCGGCCTTGATGATATCGGGGTCGACGGAACGAAGGCCGGCGAGGAACAGCGCCATCGAGAAGCCCGCCGAGCCCCAGATGCCGGTGATGATGATGGCCCAGATGGCGTTTTTGCGATCGGTGGTCAGCGCGAACTGGAAATCGGTCCAGCCCAGCGAGTTGACCAGGAACTGGATGCCGCTCGAGGGATTGTAGAGCCACTGCCACACCGTACCGGTGGCGATGAAGCTGACGGCCAGCGGGTAGAGAAAGATCGTGCGCCAGAACGACTCGGCGCGGATCTTCTGGTCGATGAGGATGGCCAGCAGCAGGCCGAAGGCCATCGAGATGGTGACGTAGAACAGCGAGAAGAACAGCAGGTTGTTGTAGGCGACGCTCCAGCGCCGGTTGGTCCACAGCGAGACGTAGTTCTCAAACCCCTTGAAGCCGTAGCTGGGCAACAGGGTGGAGTCGCTGAGCGAGATGTAGAAGGTCCAGCCCGCGAAGACGAAGACGTAGATGAAGGACGCCAGGATGGACGGGGCGATAATGAATATCGGCGTCCACTTCTTGATGCGGTCCCAGGTGCTCGTGCCAGCCGAAACGGCCTGACCTGCCATTGCCAACGGAATACCCTCCCAACCGGCCGCTGGAGCGTTTCAACAAACGCTCCAAAGTCTCTGCCTGGTGGCGCTTTCGAAGCGGAAAAGTCTCACAACTTTCCTGAAAACGCTCCAATGGAAACCGGTCGCGGCGACAAAGCCACCGCGACCGGCTGTCCTCAGGTGGTTACATCTGAGCTTCGACGGCGTCGGCCATCAGGTTGGCCGCCTCTTCCGAAGTCATTTCAGGCGTGTTCACGAACTCGGTGATGGTGTCCATCATCGCGCCGCGATACTTCTGCAGCACGGTCATGTTGTGCGCCATCGAGCGGACCAGGGTGCCGTCATCGATCGAGGCCTTCAGGGCCGCCTGGCTCTCCTGCTGGCAGACGTTGAAGCCGTCCTTGAGGTCGACGTCGAGACGCGCCGGGATCGAGCCCTTGGTGATGTTGAACACCTTCTGGAACTCGGGCGACAGGATCAGGCTGGCGAGCAGCTTCTGGCCTTCCTGATAGTCCGGATCCTTCTGCTTGAAGAACACCACGGAGTCGGAGTTCAGGATGAAGCCCGGCTTGCCCCAGTCGGTCGGAGACTGGCCGCACAGGATGTCGCCGCCGGGCTCATGGCCCACCGACTTGATGGCACCCAGTTCCCAGTCGCCCATGATGAAGAACAGCGCATCGCCGTTGACCATCATGTTGGAGGCGGTGTCGTAGTCGCGGCCGGCGATCGCCGGATCCATGTACTTGGAGACCATCAGGCGCATCTGGTCGAAGGCCTTGATCATGCCGGGCGAGCGCAGGGAGTCGACGTCGGCCTCGACGAAGGCCTTCTTGTAGAGGTCGATGTCCTGGCCGTAGACGATGGTCTCGAAGGTGGTGGCGTCGGTCCAGTCGGCGCTGAGGTGCGCGAGGCAGATCTTACCACCGGCAACCGCCTTGTCGCAGGCGGCGTTGAAATCGGCCCAGGTCTTGGGCAGCTCGGTGACGCCGACCGCTTCCATGGCGGCCTTGTTGCCCCAGATCCAGTTGATGCGGTGAATGTTCATCGGGGCCGCGACCCACTTGCCTTCCGGCTTCATCACCGGCAGCAGTTCGGGGGCGACGACGGCATCCCAGTTCTCGGCCTTGGCCAGTTCGTCCATGTCGGCAGTGCCGCCGGTGGCGTTCCACTCGGCGATTTCCGGGCCCTTCAGCTGCACGGCGGCCGGGGCGTTGCCGGCGACGACGTCAGCGCGGAGCTTGGCGAGGGTGTTGGCGGTGTGACCGGCAATGGCGGTCTGCTCCCAGGTGCCGCCGGCAGCGGTGAACATCTCACCGAGCTTGGCGATCGAGGCGGCATCGTTGCCGGAGGCCCACTGGTGTAGCATCAGCACTTTGGGGGCGGCCATCGCGGTGCCCGAAAGCAGCGCGGCAGCAAGCATCGTGGTCGCGGCGGCCGCGACCTTGGTCGTGAAGGTCATAATTGTCTCTCTCCCTTGAAAACGCCCGTTCCCACCCCGGCGCTCCCGGCCGGTCCTTGTGGCTACTTGCGCTTTTCTCCCGGCGGTGCACATCCTCCTGCGCACCGTCGTATTAGTTCTATGGTGAACTTATTCGGCTTGTCAACGCGCTTGGGGAGGGAGAGGCGTGAATCGGATCGAGCTCAAATCTCTACTTGCTGACAGTGCTTTAGCCACGCCGTCGGGCCGCATCGTGCGGGCCCTGAGCGAGCGCGGCGCTTTGAGCGCAACGCAGATCGCGCGCCTGACCGGGCTGGCAAAGTCCACGGTGTCCACCGCCCTGACCGAGCTCAGACGCTCGCAGATGGTGGTGGAAATCGGCACCGAGTCGGCGGGCGGCGTGGGCCGGCCGGCGACGGCGCTGACGCTCAATCCGCACGCCGGCACCTGTATCGGCATCCTGATCGGCTCCACCGAAATCCAGGTGATTCTGGCCGATGTCGCCCACACCGTGCTGTCGGACCGCACGATCAATCTCGAGATCGACTATTCGCCTGACACCGCTATCCAGCATGTGCGCCGGCTGATCACCGAAGCCTACGAAGGCCAGTGGCAACGCCGGGATGGATTGCTGGGGGTGGGAATCGCCGTGGGCGGGCCAGTGAACCCGGTGACCGGCACAGTGCTTCGCGCCGGCGGCATGCCGACCTGGGCGGGCGTCGACATCCGTGAGCTGTTCGGACCGATCTTTCCTGAAGTGCCGATCTTCTGCGACAACGAATCCAACTGCTCCGCCATCGCCGAGATGACCTGGGGGGCGGCGCAGGGATATGATGATTTCGTCCTCTATACTCTCGATCTCGGCATCGGCGGCGCGATCGTCGCAGGCGGTCGCGTGCTGCGCGGCATTGCCGGGGGCGCGGGAGAGTTCGGACACGTGGTGATCGACCCCGACGGTCCGCTCTGCCGCTGCGGCAACCGCGGCTGCATCGAGGTCTATGCCAGCTTCCGCGAGCCGTTGACCGAGGCAGAGACCCATTTCGGACGCTCGCTGCGGCTGGCCGAGGTGGTCGATCTCGCGCTGGGCGGAGATCCTTTGTGCAGCGCGTTGATCGCCCGGACGGGGGAAGCGGGCGGGCATGGCCTTGGCCTGATCGGTTCGGTGTTCAACCCGACGCTGGTGGTGGTAAGTGGGCGGCTGGCGATGGCCGGCGAGATCCTGATGAAGCCGCTTGCCGAGAGCTTCGAGCGCTACACGCTGGTCAAGCATGGGGACGTTCCCGACGTCGCCCGCACCACGCTCAGGCCAAGCCAGTTCTCCGACAATGGCGCCTGCATGGGCGCCGTCGGGCTGGTGCTGCGCCACCACGGGCGGTTGGTGAACTGACGGCTGTCGCATATGGACATCCACCGGCAGTGCAGCAGTGGCCTTCTCCCCTTGTGGGAGAAGGTGCCCGAAGGGCGGATGAGGGGTTCGCGAAACGAAGTGTAGCGCGATCCGAGCGTAGCGAGGAGCGATCCAGTACGCGGAGAGAACCCCTCATCCGGCCTTCGGCCACCTTCTCCCACAAGGGGAGAAGGCACTCGCGTCGTCGCCGGTGCCTCACCAGATGCCATTGGGGTGAGGGCTGGTGAACCAGAGCGGCAATCTTACGCCTTGCTCCCCGCCGCGGTCTCGAACACCCTCCCGCCTCTTTCGCAAAAAGGAGTCGCGGCATGACCATCGCAATCATCGGAGGCACGGGCTTTCTCGGCACCGCCACGGCGAGGCGACTCAGGGAGCGAGGGCATGACGTGCTGGTGGTGGCGCGCGGCCGGCACCCGGTGGCGCTGCCCGACGGGGTCCGGTTCGAACAGGCCGACCGCACGGACGGCGAGGCGCTGACGAAGCTGCTCAGGGACAACAAGGTCACCGCCGTCATCGATATCTTCACCATCAGCCTGCGCAACACGCAGCCGGTGATCGAGGCGGCCGGTAAGGCCGGCGCACGCTATGTGCTGGTCAGTTCGACCGACGTCTATTCCAACTATGGCGGTCTCCTAAAAAAGGAGAGCCCGGCGATCCGACCGGAGCCGGCCACCGAGGACTCACCGCTCAGGACCCTGCGCTATCCCTACCGGCAGAACGCCCGGCGACCCAAGGGGATCGAGGACGACCTGTTCGACGAATACGACAAGATCCCGATCGAAGAATTCGCCATGGCGGCAGGGGCACCACAGGCAACCGTGCTGCGGCTGCCGATGATCTTCGGGCCGGACGACAAGCAGCACCGCTTCGCCTGGGCGATCAGGGGCGCCAAGGCCGGCGAGCCGTTCCGGCTGGACCGGCGTGGCGCGGCCTGGCTCAACTCCTACGCCTATATCGACGACGTGGCCGAAGCGCTGGCGCTGGCCGCCACGCTGCCCGAAGCCGAAGGCCGTATCTACAATGTGGCCCAACCATTCGTCAGGACGCAGGCCGACTGGGCCCGCACCGTGCTGACGCTGATGGGCGTCGACAGCGAGATCGTGCTGGTCGATGCCGATGCCGACGGGATCCTCGCCGATCGCGCCGACAGCAGCGACCTCAGCTATCCGCTGACGCTGGATTCCGCTCGTATTCGAGCCGAACTGGGCTACAGTGAGATCGTTCCCGAGGAGCAGGCGCTGCGCCGCACCATCGAGTGGGAGCTGGCCCAGGGCTAGCTTCCAACAGCTCCCGCACCAGCCGGGATTGACTTGGGCGCGCGCTACTTTAGTGTCACTAAAATCGCGAGGGCGCCCGTGCCAGTCTTGAAGTTTGAGAAGCGTTCCGATCCGGTCGAGGCATCGACCCCGATCGACCCCAGCCTTGGGCAGCGCCTGCGCGACCGCCGCAAGGAGCTGGGGAAAACGCAGCAGCAGGTGGCCGATGAGGCATCGCTGACAGTCGGCTTCATCTCGCAGATCGAACGTGGGATCTCCACGCCTTCGCTGGCCTCGCTCTACAATGTCGCCAAGGCGCTCGAGGCCAGCGTCGACATGTTCGTGTCGGCGGCTCCCGCCCGCCAGCACAGCGTCGTCAGCCATTCCGGCCAGCGCCAGACCTACAAGGTGGGCGGCACCTCGCGGTTCTACGAGTTCCTCGAGCGCGGCTTTCCCGAGGCCAGGCTCAATGCCTGCCTGTCGCACGTGCCGCCCGGCCATGCCTCGGAGATGATGAGCCACGAAGGCGAGGACTTCGTCTATCTGGTCTCGGGCGAGATGCTCTACGAAGTCGACGGCATCGAATATCGCCTCGGTCCCGGCGATACCCTGCATTTCGACAGCCGCCGGCCGCATCGCGGCACCAATATCGGCACCGGCACGGCGCTCGAGCTGTGGGTCGGGACTATGCAGCTGTTTCCCGAATGACCGTGATCGATCCTGCCATCGCCACGCAGCTCGCCACAGGCCTCGCGGCCGGCCCGACGAAGCTGTTCGCCGTGCTGTCGGAGCTGTTTACCGCCGTGCCGGGCGTGCGCACGGCGACGTTCATCGCGGTGGCGCCGGACAAGAGCGTGACGCACCGTATCGGCACCTCCAATCCGACCGATTTCCCGGTCGGCAACGTCGACCCGGTGGGCGACGACGTGTGGAACAACACCATCCTCGGCAAGATGCAGCCGGTCATCGGCGACAGCGTCGACAGCATGGCGGCGTTCCTGCCCGAAACCGACGGGCTCGTCGCCATGGGCTACGGCGCCTGTTCGTGCTTTCCTATCGTGATCGGGGGCGAGACGCGCGGCGTGGTGGCACTGCTCGGCGATGCCGGCATCTTCACCCCGGCGGCGCTCGCCCGGATCGACACCCTTCTACCCATCGCTGCGCTGATTTTCACCTTCGAGGGCATTTCCACATTGCCCGCGGCGGTCAGCGGGAGATGACGCCTGCGACGAGAACCGGCTCATCAGCCGGAAACTGACGACTTCAACCAGGGAGACTGTCATGCGTTTGTTCAAGACGCTTATGGCGGTTGCCGTCGGCGCGGTGATGACCGCGTCCGGAGCGATCGCCGAAACACCCAAGAATACCCTCGTCATCGCCGATGCGATCGACGACATCATCACGCTCGATCCGGCCGAAGTGTCGGAAGTGGGCGGCGTGCTGGCGAGCCAGCAGATATATCAGCCGCTGGTCAGTTTCGACCCGGCCGACCCGACCAAGATCAACGGCGTCCTCGCCGAGAGCTGGTCGGTGTCGGAGGACGGCAAGACCTTCACCTTCAAGATGAACCCGAATGCCAAGTTCGCCTCGGGCAATCCGGTGACGGCGGCCGACGCGGAGTACTCGCTGCAACGCGTCATCCTGCTCGACAGCCGCATCTCGTTCATCCTGACCCAGTTCGGGCTCAACAAGGATAACGTCAAGGACAACATCAAGGCTGTCGATCCGCAGACCCTGCAGCTTGTCGTCGACCAGAAGTATGCGCCGAGCTTCGTGCTCTACGTGCTGAGTTCGTTCACCGGCGGCATCGTCGACTCCGCCGTCGTCAAGCAGCACGAGGGCAAGCGGGAAGACGGCTCCAACGACTACGGCAACGCCTGGCTGAAGGCCGAGAATTCGGCCGGCTCGGGTCCGTACGTGCTGACCAAGTGGGACCCCAAGGTTTCGATCCTGCTCAGCCGCAACGAAAACTACTGGGGCACCGCTCCGGGGGTCGACCGGGTGTTCCTGCAGCACATGCCGGAATCGGCGACGCAGCGCCTGGCGCTCGAAAAGGGCGACATCGACATCGCCAACAAGCTCGGCCCGGACGATATCGGCGCCGTGTCGGCCAACCCCGACGTGCAGATCCTCGAGGGCGTGTCCTCGACGATGTACTATTTCGGCCTCAACGTGCGTAACCCGGCCCTGGCCAACCCCAAGGTCGTCGAAGCCATCAAGTACGGCGTCGATTACCAGGGCATCGCCGATACTATCGGCAAGGGCACCATCAAGGTGCACCAGACCATGATCCCGGACGGGTTCCTGGGCGGCGGCATCAACTACAACCCCTACTCGCTCGATATCGAGAAGGCCAAGGCGCTGATCGCCGAGTCCGGCGTCGCCACGCCGATCAAGCTCGCGACCGTGGTGTGGAACGTGCCGCCCTATCCCGATTACGCCCAGGCCGTGCAGGCGACCCTGAGCCAGATCGGTGTCGATCTCGACCTGCAGGTGGTGGATGGCGGCCCGTGGCTCGATCGCTACCGCTCGCACGATCTCGACGTCTGGTTCGGCCTGTGGGGTCCGGACTATCCCGATCCGCACTCCAACGCCAAGGCGTTCGGCAACCATGACCCGTCCGATCCGGACGGCCAGAAGGGCAACCTCGCCGATCGTTTCGGCTGGGACTCGGGCAAGGTCTCCGAACTGGTGAACCAGGCCGTGCAGGAGCAGGACGTCGAAAAGCGCAAGGCGCTCTACGACGAAGCCCAGCGGCTGCACACCGACACCTCGCCGTTCGTGTTCATGTTCCAGGACAGCCGCAAGGTTTCCATGCGCAAGAACGTCAAGGGCGTGGTGCTCGGCATCACCTTCTCCGACGACCGCTATGGCGGCGTGAGCAAGGAATAACCTACAATCCCGAACCGGAGGCCATGGCCTCCGGTTCTCCTCGGAGTCGCTCTTTGGCGAACATCAGCTCTTACCGCGCCGGCCTGCCATCTGAAGGGGCAACCCAATGAACCGCCCCCTCCGCCTGTTCATCGACATCGGCTCCTGGCTGATCACGGTGGCGATCACCCTCGTCGGCCTTGCTGCCCTCACCTTCTTTATCGGTCGCGTGCTGCCGATCGATCCGGTGCTGTCGATCGTCGGCGAAAAGGCGACGCCGGAAGTGTACCAGCGGGTCTATCTCGAGCTCGGCCTCGACAAGCCGCTCTGGGCGCAGTTCTGGGACTATCTGGGCAAGCTCCTGCGCGGCGATTTCGGCACGTCGTTCTCGACCTCACGGCCGGTGCTGACCGACCTCCTCAATTTCTTCCCCGCGACACTCGAACTCTCCACCATCGGGCTGATCATCGGCGTCGTGCTGGGCGTGCCGATGGGCGTCGCCTCGGCCTACTGGCACGAGAAATGGCCCGACCATGTGCTGCGTGTCGTCGGCCTCGTCGGCTATTCGGTGCCGGTGTTCTGGCTCGGCCTCGTAGGCCTCTTCATCTTCTACTATCTGCTTGGCTGGGTGTCGGGGCCGGGCCAGCTCGACGTGTTCTATGTCGGGGTGGTCAAGCGGATCACCGGCTCGATCCTGATCGACAGCGCCATCGCCGGCGAATGGGACATCTTCTTCAACGCCATCAGCCACATGACGCTGCCGGCGCTGCTGCTCGGCTATTACAGCCTCGCCTATATCTCGCGGATGACCCGCTCGGTGATGCTCGATCAGTTGAGCCGCGAGTATGTCCTGACCGCGCGCCTCAAGGGGGCCAGCGAGTTCCGCGCCGTCGCCGGGCACGCGCTGCGCAATGCGGCCATCCCGCTGGTGACGGTGATCGCGCTCAGCTATGGCGGCCTGCTCGAAGGCTCGGTGCTGATCGAGACGATCTTCTCGTGGCCGGGCATCGGCAACTACATCTATTCTTCGCTGTTCGCCGCCGACATGAATGCCGTGCTGGGTGGCACGCTGCTGGTCGGCGTGGTGTTCGTCCTTCTCAACATGCTGAGCGACGTGCTGTACCGCGCACTCGATCCGCGCTCACGGGAGTTCGCCAGATGAGCGTCACCCCCGATCTCGTCGATGACCCGAAGCGCGCGGTGCGCGCCGCCCGCTGGGCCGAGTTCAAGATCTTTGCCCGCCGCTTCATGCGCAATCCGCTCGGCGTGGTGGGTCTCGCCATCGTGGTGCTGTTGCTGGCCTGCGCTGCCTTCGCGCCGCTGCTAGCGACGCATGATCCCTATCTGCCCAACCTTGCCGACCGACTCGCCGCGCCGAGCGCCACCTACTGGCTGGGGGCCGACGAGCTGGGCCGCGACATCTATTCGCGCGTCGTCTACGGCTCGCGGCTGACCCTGCTGATCGTGGCGCTGGTGATCGTCACCTCGGCGCCGATCGGGCTGATCATCGGCGCGGTGTCGGGCACGGTCGGCGGCTGGGTCGATGTGATCTTCATGCGGATCACCGACGTGTTCCTCGCCATTCCGAAGCTCCTGCTGGCGCTCGCTTTCGTTGCGGCGCTCGGGCCCGGCATCGTCAATGCGGCGCTCGCCATCACGCTTACCGCCTGGCCACCCTATGCACGCCTCGCGCGGGCCGAGGCGCTGATCGTGCGCAACTCCGATTACGTCAACGCCGTGCGGCTTGCCGGCGCCAGCGAGTTCCGCATCATTGTGTTCCATGTCATCCCGATGTGCCTGAGCTCGGTGATCGTCCGCATGACTTTCGACATGGCCGGCATCATCCTCACCGCTGCCGGTCTCGGTTTCATCGGGCTCGGCGCGCAACCGCCGCTACCGGAATGGGGCGCGATGATCTCCACCGGGCGCAAGTTCATCTTCGACCAGTGGTGGGTGGCGACCGTTCCGGGCTTTGCCATCTTCATCGTCTCGCTCGGCTTCAACCTCCTGGGTGACGCCATGCGCGACCTGCTCGATCCGCACCTGAGGCAGCGCAAATGAGCCCTCTGGTCGAGATCGAAAACCTGCGGGTCGCCTTCCGCAACGACGAGGGTGGCTACAATGACGCGGTGCGCGGCGTGACGCTATCGCTCGGCCGCGAGAAACTGGGCATCGTGGGCGAGAGCGGCTCGGGCAAGAGCCTCACCGGTCGCGCCCTGCTCGGCGTGCTGCCGCCCTATGCGCGCATCGGTGTCGACAGGATGAGCTTCGACGGCATCGACCTCAGGTCGGCCAGCCCGAAGCTGCGCCGCTCGCTGCGCGGCGGCCGCATGGGGATGATCCTGCAGGATCCGAAATTCTCGCTGAACCCGGTGATGACCGTCGGCAAGCAGATCGTCGAGGCGATCCGCATCGGCGATCGCCGGATTTCGGGCAACGACGCCAGGAAGAAGGCGCTGGGCATTCTCGATGCGGTGCATATCCGCGAGCCGGAGCGGGTGTTCGGCCTTTACCCGCACGAACTCTCGGGCGGGATGGGGCAGCGGGTGATGATCGGCATGATGGTGGTGCGCGAGCCCAACCTGCTGATCGCCGACGAACCCACCTCGGCGCTCGACGTCACGGTGCGCACCCAGGTGCTGTCGATCCTCGACGAGCTGGTGACGCGGCGGGGCATGGGGCTGATCTTCATCAGCCACGACCTCAACCTCGTCTCGAAGTTCTGCGACCGGGTGATCGTCATGTATGCCGGGCGCATCGTAGAGAGCATCGAAGCGAGCCGCCTCAACGAGGCGACGCATCCCTACACGCGCGGGCTGCTATCGTGCCTGCCGCATATCGACGGATCGCTGGAGCCGTTGCCCGTGCTCAACCGCGACGCCAGCTGGGCGGGAGCTGCGTGATGCTCGAGATACGTGATCTCAATGTCGAATTCTCCGGCAAGCTGGCAGTCCGTGACACCAGCTTTTCGGTGCAGCCCGGCGAGAGCTTCGGGCTGGTCGGCGAATCCGGCTCGGGCAAATCGACGATCCTCCGGACCGTCATGGGCCTCAACGCCAACTGGAGCGGCAGCATCACCGTCGATGGCCACGACGTGCGCAAGATCCCGCGCAAGCAGCTGGCCAAGGTGGTCCAGATGGTGTTCCAGGATCCCTACTCCTCGCTGCACCCGCGCTACGTCATCGGCCAGCAGATCGCCGAGCCGATGAAGATCAACGGCATCGCCAATCCGGAGCGCCGCACCGCTGAGCTGCTGGAGCTGATCGGGCTCGGCTCGAAATTCCAGTTCCGCTTCCCGCACGAACTCTCGGGCGGGCAACGACAGCGCGTCGCCATCGCACGCGCCCTGGCGCTCAGCCCCAAACTGCTGCTGCTGGACGAGCCGACCTCGGCACTGGATGTGTCGATCCAGGCGGAAATCCTCAACCTGCTCAACCGGCTGCGAAAGGAACTCGGCCTCACCTTCGTGATCGTCAGCCACGACCTGGCGGTGATCAGCTACATGTGCGAGCGGCTGATGGTGATGCGCAACGCCCAGCCGGTCGAAACGCTGACCCGCGAGCAACTGCGCTCCGGCGCCATTGCAGAGGACTATACCAAGGCGCTGATCGCCGCGGCCTGAGCGGTGATGACAGGACAGGGCCGCGGCGCTAGCGTGGCCGGATGAACATGACACCATCGTCTGATCCGCGCCTCACCCTCGCCCGCGACGGAATTGCCGCGCGATCGCTCGAGGGGATCGTTGCGGCGGCGCGTTATGTCGACACCGTGACGCGGCAGGCTCGCGTCCCGGCAGCCGCGTTGCGGCGCGCCCCCTCCCCCGAGGCCGAACAGCTCGACCAGCTGCTGTTCGGCGAGGTGTTCGAGGTGCTGGACGAGGCCGATGGCTGGGCCTTCGGGCAGGCGCAGCGGGACGGCTATGTCGGCTACGTCGCGTCCGGCGCACTGGGGGCTCCGGGCGCGGCGCCGACCCACACGGTGCGGGCGCTCAGGTCCTATGGCTTCAGCGCACCCAGCATCAAGGCGGCGCCGATCGGGCTTTATTCGATGAACACTCCGGTCGCCGAGGAAGGGCGCGAAGGGCGGTTCGTGAAGACGGCTGGCGGCTGGATGGTCGAGGAGCACCTGGCGCCGATCGGCGATGACGCGCCGGATTATGTGGCGGTTGCCGAAAGCTTCGTCGGCACGCCCTACCAGTGGGGCGGGCGCGAGAGCCTGGGGCTCGACTGCTCGGGCCTGGTGCAGCAAGCCCTCTACGCCGGCGGCCTTGCCTGCCCGCGCGACAGCGACCAGCAGGCGGGGCTCGGCCAACCCATTGCGGTCGAGGCGTTGCAGCGTGGCGACCTGATGTTCTGGCGTGGACACGTGGCGTTGCTCACCAGCCCCACCGACATCGTCCACGCCAACGCCTACCACATGGCAGTGGTGATTGAACCGCTCGCCGAGGCAGTGGCACGGACCATCAGCCGCGGTGGCGGCGAGCCGACGGGGTATCGGCGGATTTGACTCCGAGCTTGGTCGCTCGGACGAGGTGCCCACTCCCTTCTCCCCTCAGGGGGAGAAGGTGGCCGAAGGCCGGTTGAGGGGTGAAGCGTCGCAATACGCCCTCGCTGAAAGACTGAACCCCTCACCCCAGTTTCGCTACGGACCTGACGGTCCTAGCTGCACTACCCTCTCCCCTCAGGGGAGAGGGGTCGGGGCCGGCACGTCGTGGTCACACCGGCATTGGCCGGATGAAGTGGTTCGGCCCGATCTCCCGCACCTCGGTCTGCTCCAAAGCCGACTGACGGCGGATCAGCTCGATGCGGTCGAGTTCATCGCTGAAGCGGGTGTCGCCGAAGCGGCGGTCGGGGTCGGGGACGGCGGAGAGCAGCAGCCGGGTGTAGGGGTGCTGCGGGTTGCCGAGCACGCTTTCGGTCTCGCCCCATTCGACGATCTGGCCGGCGTACATCACCATGATGTCTTCGGCGACGTAGCGGGCGGTGGCGATGTCGTGAGTGATGTAGAGCACGGCGAGCTTGAGCTCGCGCTTCATGTCGTTGAGCAGATTCAGGATGCCGAGCCGCACCGAGACATCGAGCATCGAGGTGGGCTCGTCGGCGATGATCACCTCGGGGTTCACCGCCAGGGCCCGGGCGATGCTGATGCGCTGGCGCTGGCCGCCCGACAGTTCGTGCGGATATTTCGGCAGGATCAGCGCGGGATCGAGCTTCACCCGGCTCAGCACCTCGGCGATGGCGGCGTCGCGCGCCTTGCCCCTGAGGTTCGGCTGGTGCAGCCGCATCGGCCGCTCCAGATGATAGCGGATGGTGTGAACCGGATTGAGCGAAGAGAACGGATCCTGGAACACCATCTGCACGGCGCTGCGATAGGCCTGCATGTCGTTGACGGCGCTGCCCTCGATCGGCTCTCCCCGGAACAGCAGGCGGCCCTGGTCGGGACGATATTCGCGCATGATCAGTCGGGCCGCGGTGGTCTTTCCCGAGCCGGACTCGCCGACCAGCGCCAGGGTGCGGCCGGGATGCAGCGCGAACGACACGGCCCGCGCCGCGTGCACGGTGCTGCCGCCGCGATGGAACACCTTCGACACCTTGTCGAGGGCGAGGATGGGGGCCGCGTCGTTCATGGGGTCGCCTCGGCGATGCGGGCGCCGGTGAGGCGCGGGATCGAGGCCCAGAGTTTTCGCGTGTAGTCGTGCTGCGGCGAGCGGTAGATCGCCTGCGCCTCGTTCACCTCGACCAGTTCGCCCTCGAGCATGATGCCGATGCGGTCCGAGACCTGCACCATCAGCGCCAGGTCGTGGGTGATGAACAGCACCGAGAAGCCGAGCTCCTGGCGCAGCTTGTGGATACGTTCGAGGATTTCGCGCTGCACCACCACGTCCAGCGCCGTGGTCGGCTCGTCCATGATCAGAAGTTTCGGGTTGAGCGCCAGGCAGATGGCGATGACGACGCGCTGGCGCATGCCACCCGAGAGCTGGTGCGGATAGGCGCTCAGCCGGTCGGCAGGAATATCGACGAGCTGAAGCAGTTCGGCGGCGCGGGTCCGGGCAGCGAGGCGCGACATGCCGGTATGGGTTTTCAGCACATCGTAGAACTGGCGCTCGATGGTCAGTACCGGATTGAGCGAGTTCATGGCGCTCTGGAACACCATGGCGACCTCGCGCCAGCGCAGCTGCTTGAGGGCCTGGTCGTCGAGGGTCAGCACGTCGCGCCCATCGAGCAGGATCTGGCTGCCCGAGCGGATCAGCGCCGGCGGACGGTGCAGCCGGCTGATGGCGAAGGCGATGGTGCTCTTGCCGCAGCCGCTTTCGCCGGCGAGGCCGAAGAACTCGCCCTTGCCGATGTCGAAGCTGACATTCTTGACCGCGTGGAAGTCGGTGGTGGCTCCGACGTAGTCGATCGAGAGGTTGCGGATCGAAAGGACAGGATCGCTCACAGCGTACCCTCCCCGCGGCGGATCAGCCCGGTCCAGCGCGCCAGCATGCCGCCGGTGCGAAGCCGCGGGTTGGCGATCTCGTCGATGGCGAAGTTGATCAGCGCCAGGCCGAGGCCGAGCACCGCCAATGCGAAGCAGGGCGTGAGGATGTCCCACCATGCACCGACCGAGAGGGCCGAGGCGTTCTGCGCATTGTAGAGCATGATGCCCCAGGAGACGGTGTTGGGGTCGCCCAGGCCTAGGAACTCGAGCGTCGCCTCGGTGATCACCGCGAACAGCACGCTGCCGATGAAGTTGATGCCGACGATCGAGATCAGGTTGGGAAAGATCTCGAACGCCATGATGCGCCAGCCGGGCTCGCCCAGCATCTCGGCGGATTTGACGAAGTCGCGCTGGCGGATCGACAGCGTCTCCGAGCGGGTGACGCGCACCCCCCAGGCCCAGGAGGTGAAGCCGAGGATGACGGCGATGACCAAGGGGCTCGCCTGGCCGATGAAGGCGGCGAGCACCAGCAGCAGCGGCAGGTTGGGGATGACCAGCACCATATTGGTCAGAAAGGTGATGACCTCGTCGACCACGCCGCCCTTGTAGCCGGCAATGATGCCGAGCACCGTGCCGATGACGGTGATCAGCAGCCCGGCGCCGAAACCGACAGCCAGCGAGATGCGCGCGCCGTAGAGCAGCCGGGTCAAGACGTCGTGGCCGAGCCGGGTGGTGCCGAGCAGGTGATCGGCCGAAGGGGCCTGGTGCGGCCGGCCGACGCGCTGGGTCGGGCTGTACTCGGTGAGCAGCGGGGCGAAGATGGCGAGGAGGATGACGATCACCAGGATGGTCACCCCGACCATGGCCTTGCGGTTGCGCAGCAATTGCTTGAGCAGGGTCATCGGTCAGGCCCGCTTCAGGCGTGGGTCGAGCAGCACGTAGCTGAGATCGACGATGAAATTGGCGGTCAGCATTGCGGCCGTCATGATCAGCAGCGCCCCCTGGATCACCGGGTAGTCGCGCGCGAGGATGGCCTGGTAGAGCGTGTTCCCCATGCCGGGGTAGTTGAACACCACCTCGGTCACTAGCGATCCGCCGAGCACGGCGCCCAGCGAGATGGCGAGGGCCGAGACGGTGGGGAGCAGCGCATTGCGCGCCGCATACCAGAGCATCACGCCGCGATCCGACAGGCCCTTGGCCCGGCCCATGACGATGTAATCCTCGCCGAGCAGGTTGATCATGTTGTTGCGCATGGTCACGGCGAAGCCGCCGGTCAGGACAATCACCATGGTGAGCATCGGCAAGGTGCCGTGATAGAGCACGCTCAGCACGTAGTCCCAGCCCCAGGATGGGTCGAGCATCGGGTTGGCGGCATAGCCGTTGGGGAACCAGCGCAGCGTGTAGCCGAAGGCGAACAGCGTGATCAGCGACACCACCACCGCCGGCACCGAGCTCGAAAAGATGGCGCTCAGCGAGATCAGCGTGTCGAAGCGGCTGCCGCGGCGCCAGGCTGCCATGACACCCAGCAGCGTGCCGATGGCGAAGCTGATGATGGTGGCGGTGCCGACCAGACCGACGGTCCAGATCAGGGCGCGGCCGAGCAGCTCGGTCACCGGCAGAGGGAAGAAACGGATGGAGCGGCCAAGATCGCCGGTGAAGACGCTCTTCAGATAGGCCAGATACTGCTCGCCGATCGGCGCATCGATGAAACCGAAGGTGAGCTTCAGCGCATTGAGGTTTTCCAGCGACAGGTCGGAGCCGGCGCCGGCGAACATCTTCTGGATCGGATCGCCCGGCATCAGGCGCGGCAGGAAGAAGTTGATGGTTGCCGCAGCGATGAAGGCCGCCAGGTAGAACACCAGACGACGGAGCAGAAAGGCCATGGATTAGATATTCCGCTGTCGGAAAATGGTGGGCAGGGGTTCCCTTCTCCCCTGAGGGGAGAAGGTGGCGCGTAGTAGGCGGACGGCGGCTAGCGCCGCCGCCGTGGGATAAGGGGTGAAGCGGCGGCGTAGAGCTGGTTGATCCAGCATGACCGGGAGGCTGCACCCCTCACCCGGCGACGCTAGTTCGCTGACGCTCACAAGCTTTGCGGCCCTCTCCCCTGAGGGGAGAGGGGGCAACCGAGACACCTGAAACGTCCGCAAATCCACGGAGGTTTCTACGGCGCTACTGCGCGACCGGGCGCAGGGCCAGGAGCTGGATCAGGCGGCCCGGGTTGGCGTTGGAGACCACCGGCGAGGTGATCTGGTTGTCGGCATTGGCCCAGCCGGTGAAGCGCTTGGTGCTGTACTGGTAGAAGGACGGGCTGTTGTAGACCGGGATCACCGGCATGGCCGCGGCCACCTTGAGCTGGATGGCGTCCATGATCGATTTCTGCTCGGCCGGGTCTTTCACCTGGGTATACTTGTTGAGCATCTCCACCACTTCCGGATCGGTCCAGCGCTGCGCCGAGGTGCGGCTCTTGCCGAAATCTTCCGGGTTGAACGAGCGGATATAGGGGAAATACGGATTGGCCGCCGAGGCGATGGCGTTGAGCGACATCGAGTACTTGGCGTCGATCAGGTCGGAAGCCCACACCGATTCCTCGGGGGTCGACATCTTCACGTTGAGACCGCCCTGCTTCAGCGTCTCGATGGCGATCTGCACGGCATCGATCCAGTCGGTCCAGCCGTTGGGGATCTCGATGTCGATGGCGATCGGCGTGCCGTCCGGATTGTCGCGGAAGCCGTCACCGTCCTTGTCGACATAGCCGGATTTGTCGAGCAAAGCCTTGCCGGCCTCGAGGTCGAACTTGCCGTACTGGCCGAACTGGGTGGCGACCTCGGGGTTGCCAAAGGCCTTGTAGAACGAGCCGAGCATCGCCGGGTCTTCGTTGATCACCGGGTAACCGTAGCCGGCGATATCGATGATCGACTGCCGGTCGATCAGCATCGACACGGCGCGGCGGAAGTTGACGTCGTTGAACGCCTTCTTGTTGTTGGCGTCGGGGCTCTCGAGGTTCAGCGTGAACGCGACGAGGCTCGAGGGCAGGAACCAGTAATGGTTATGCTCGGGGTCCTTGGCGACGAAGGTATTGTCGATATCGGGGATGAAGCTCGTCGCCCAGTCGAGCGTGCCATCGGCGAGCGCCGCCAGCACCTGCGGGTTGTCGGCGAGCTGCGGCATGCGGATGCAGTCGACATGCAGGCTCGCCGCGTCCCAGTAGTTGGGGTTGCGGCACTGCTCGTAGACCTGCGGGGTGAAGCGGGTGATCTCGGTGAGGGGACCTGAGCCGACCGGGTTCTCGTTGGTGAAGGTCACCGGGTCGGCAACATCCTTCCAGATATGCTCCGGCACGATCGGCATGGCGACGATGGTGGTGGCGACCAGAGAATTGGGCTGGGCAAGGTTGAAGCGCACGGTGCGCGCGTCGACCTTTTCCACCGAGTCCATCAGCTTGCTGACCGAGTTGAAATCGAGCGCCGGAAATTTCTTCAGATAGTCATAGGTGAAGACCACGTCGTCGGCGGTGAGCGGCTGACCATCGGACCACTTCAGCCCGTCGCGCAGCACGAAGGTGATCGACTTGAGGTCGTCGGCCAGCTCGAAACTCTCGGCGAGGCGATATTCCCACTTGGCGCCGGCGAGGCGGTTGAAGATCGCCAGCGGCTCATAGATGAAATCCTTGGTGGTGGCGCGGGCCGACGTCTGGTTGAACGGATTGAAGTTCCGCACATAGGTAGTGGTCTGCTCGGAGCTGACGGTCAGGACGACCTGCGCACTCACGGGTGCGGTCATCGCGAGCGCCAGGGCGGTGGCCGCAATCAGCTTGCTCTTTAACACTTCCAGTCTCCTCTTTGTCGCGGCGCCGCCTCAGGCGAGGCCGTTCTCCCGAAAAATCCCTTCGACTTCAGCGTGGAGGGCCATGGCATCCACGCGAAGGTTACCGCGTTTGCGCGCTGCGCGCGTGATTCGTTCGATCGTTTGCCCAGTTAGCGGGCGGGCACCGCCAGCGGCCGAAATGCTGGCCTCGAGCCCGCCCTGGGTAAGCAGCGCGATATCGCAACCGGCCTCGAGGGCGGCGGCGACGCGATCGCGCGGCGTGCCCTGTAGCGCTTCCATGCTGAGGCAATCGGTGATCAGCACCCCATCGTAGCCGATGTCGTTGCGGATCAGATCGTAGACCCGGGGCGAAACCGAGGCCGCCCGCTCGGGGTCGATCTGGGTGAAGATCAGGTGGGCGACCATCGCCCAAGGCGCGTCGCGGAGTTTGACGAAGGGCTGGAAATCGCTGGCGCGAAGGTCGTCGAGCGCGGCATCGACCACCGGGCAATCGAAATGCGGGTCGACCGTCACCCGGCCATAGCCGGGAATGTGCTTGATGATCGGCAGCGCGCCGACCTCGAGCATGCCGTCGATCACCTCTCGGGCGAGGGTCACCACCAGCTCCGGATCGTCGCCGAAGGCGCGCTGGCCGATCACGTCGTGAGTACCCGGCCGCGCGAGATCGACCACCGGCGTGGTGCCGCTGTCGATGGTGAGGTCGGTCATGATGGCGCCCATGGCCTGGGTCGAAAGGCGCAAGGCGCGCCGCGCCAGTACAAGATCCTTTTTCGCCAGGGCGCCGAACGAACCAAGGCTGCGGAAGCTCGGCCAGTTGCCGTTGTCAAGGCGCTGTACGCGACCGCCTTCCTGGTCGATGAAAACAGGCGCATCCGGACGGCCGACGACTTCTCTGAACTGCGCGCAGAGCCTCAGGGCCTGCTCGCGGTGGTCGAGGTTGCGGCGGAACAGGAACAGCCCATAGGGGTTGGCGTCGCTGAGGAAGGCAATCTCGTCGGCTGTGAGCTCGTAGCCGGAGACCCCGACGAACAGGGCCAGTGGCGCGGAAGTAGTGGTCATACGGCCTGCTCGGGGTGGGTGATGTCGCGGGTACGCTTCAGGGCATCGATGGTCTGCTCGTAGCGCAGCCGGGCGACGCCCATGAACAGGCAATCGACCAGCGCCAGCTGGGCGATGCGGCTGACCATGGCGCCGGCGCGCAACGTGCTTTCGCGAGCATGGGTGACGAGCCGCTCCGCGGCGGCGCGGGCCAGAGGCGAATCCTTCATGCCGGTGACCGCGACGGTCAGGGCGCCATTCTCCCGGGCGAGCCTCAGGAACTGCACGGTATCGGCAGTGGTACCCGAATGCGAGAAGCCGATCGCGACGGTATGGGCCGGCGACAGCACCGCCGCCGTCCAGGCCTCGTGCGCGTCGGCCATCAGGAAGACGTTGCGGCCGACGCGAAACAGCTTGTGATGCAGGTCCTGGGCGACGAAATGGCTGGCGCCGATGCCGAACAGCAGGATGCGTTCTGCCTGGTCGAGCGCCGCGACCACCCGCTCCAGCGTCCCGAAGTCGAGGTTCGAAACGGTTTCCTCGATCGCCAGCATCTCAAGCGAGGCGACCTTGGCAGCAACCTCTTCGAGCGTATCGGTGCGGGCAATCTCGGCGCCCAGCGTCATACCGGAGCCGAACTGCGCCGCCTCCTTGCCGAGCTCGGTGGCGAGGGCCATGCGCAGCTCGGCATAGCCGCTGACGCCGACGGCGCGGCAGAAGCGCACCACCGAGGCCACCGAGGTGCCGCAGGCCTCGGCGATCTGCGAGATGGTCTTTTCGAGGACGATCGCGGGGTTGTCGCGGATGGCCTTGGCGAGCCGCCGCATGGTCGGCGTGAAACTCGCAGCGGAGGCCTCGATGTTCGACTGAATCCCCATGCCGACATTCATACCCACGCGAAACAAAAGTGCAACGTGTGCGCTGACACTGAAAACAATTGACAGCGAAAGCGCTCCGTTTCTACCTTCCGGTGACATTCAGGAGCCCAGATGTCTCGCACCGAATCCGCAGGGAGCGCCCGCCCATGACCGCCGTCGCCAGCGATCGCCGGGTGCTGCTGAGCGAGCTCGAGCAACTGGTCTCCGAAGAGCGCAACCCGCGCACCATGGGCATCGACCTGATGGCGACGCCTGAGATCGTCGCCACCATCAATGCCGAGGATCGGCTGGTGCCCGAAGCCGTGGGGAAGACGCTGCCGCAGGTGGCGCAGGCAGTCGAGGCGATCGTGGCAGCCTTCGGCAAGGGTGGCCGACTGGTCTATATCGGCGCCGGCACCAGCGGACGGTTGGGCGTGCTCGACGCTTCGGAGTGCCCACCGACCTTCGGCGTGCCGCCGACCATGGTGGTGGGCCTGATCGCCGGTGGCCTCGGAGCGCTGGTCAGCGCCGTCGAGGGCGCCGAAGACAATGCGGAGGCCGGTGCGGCAGATCTGAGAGCCATCGAGCTCACCGCCGACGACGTGGTGGTGGGGATCGCGGTGAGCGGCCGCACGCCCTATGTGATCGGCGCACTCGACTACGCCAGGTCGTTGGGGGCGGTAACGGTGGGCCTCACCTGCAATCCCGCTTCCACCATCGCCGGCCTCGCCGACATCTCGATTGCGCCGCTGGTGGGTCCGGAGGTGGTTACCGGCTCGACCCGGCTCAAGTCGGGGACGGCGCAGAAGCTGGTGCTCAACATGCTCTCGACGGCGAGCATGATCCGCATCGGCAAGACCTACCAGAACCTGATGGTCGACGTGCGGACCAGCAACGAAAAGCTGCTGGCGCGCGCGGTGCGTATCGTCATGCAGGCGACCGACTGCCCCGAAGAGGTCGCCGAGGCAGCGCTGCAGCGCACCGGCAACGAGGTGAAGCTGGCGATCCTCGTGATCCTTACCGGCCTCGATGTCGAGGCGGCGCGCGCCGCCATGGCGAGATCGGGTGGCTTTCTGCGTCGCGCCCTCGAAGCGTGACGCGACTGGACGACGTCTGAACGATGGCGCGCCGTCAAAAGCGGGCCGGATGAAACAGGAGGGATGAAACCATGCACTTGACCACCAAACGATGGCTCGCCGGCCTTGCCGTCTCGGCAACCCTGACCACCGCCTTCGCCTTGCCGGTACAGGCAGCAAACCTGCGCATGGCGTGGTCGCAGGATGCGACCGGGCTCGACCCGCACAAGCAAACGGCGTTCTCGTCGTTGCGCCTGCTCGAGCTGGTCTACGAGCCGCTGGTGCGGCTCGACGCCAAGTACAATGTGGTGCCCGCGATCGCCACCAGCTGGGAGTTTTCGGCCGACGGGCTGACGCTGACCTTCAAGCTCGACCCCAACGCGAAGTTCTCCACCGGCGATGCGGTCACCTCTGCCGACGTGAAGGCGTCGTTCGAACGCCTGCTCGACGAGGCGACGGCGGCGGCGGCGCGCGCCAACTTCCTCTCGATCGCCTCGATCGACACGCCCGATCCGCAGACCGTGGTGTTCCACCTCAGCCAGCCTGACGCGCCGATCCTCGTCGCCATGTCGGGCACCAACGCCTCGATCGTGCCGGCGAGCGCCATCGCCGATGGCAGCATCGGCACCAAGGCCATCGGTTCGGGTCCATTCGTGCTCGACCAGTGGGAGCCCAACGTCAAGGACGTGCTGAGCGCCAACCCGAACTGGGCCGGCGGCAAGGTCGGCATCGACGGCATTACCATTTCGGTGCTGCCCAGCGAGAGCGCCATCATCGACTCGATGCGCGCAAACCAGACCGACTTCGCGCTGTTCAACGACCCGACCATCGCGACGCTCATTCCGGGCGAGCAGGGCATGACGCTGAACCGCATCCCCGGCCTCGCCTATAACGTGCTGCAGATGAACCCGTCGCGGCCGCCGATGGACAACCTCAAGGTGCGGCAGGCGATTTCCTGCGCCGTCAACCGGCAGGAAATCATCGACACCGCGCTCGTGGGCGAGGGCAAGGTCACCGGGCCCCTGACCATGGAAGCCTATGCGTCGGATCCCTCGACGCTGTTCTGCTACAAGCAGGACGTCGAGAAGGCGAAGGCGCTGATGAAGGAGGCGGGCCAGGAAGCCGGCTTCTCGGTCGACGTGATCGCCGCCACGGGCGAGCCGCCCTATGCCGCCAACGAGGCGCAGGTGCTGCAGAGCCAGCTCGCCGCGATCGGCGTCAAGCTCAACATCAAGACCATGGATTTGAAGGTCTATGTCGACACCTGGCTGAAGGGCGATTTCGACATGGCTGTGGCACAGAACGGCGGCCGGCCGGACCCCTATCCGATGTATAATCGCTACTTCACCAAGGACGGGAACCTGGTGAAGGTGTCGAACTTCAGCGATCCCGAACTCGACAAGCTGTTGCAGGAAGGCCGGGTCGAAACCGATGTCGCCAAGCGCAAGCCGATCTTCCAGCAGTTCGAGGCGCGCCTCGCCGAACAGGCGCCGTGGGTCTGGATTTCCAGCACCGTGACCTACACGGCCAACCTCGCGACGGTGAAGGGCTATGAGATCAACCCGAGCAACCTGCTGTTCGCGCTGAGCAAAGTGACGCTGGGTCAATAACGACTTGAGGCGGGCCGAGGGCCCGCCTTCTCCCCACGCAGTCAGGACCTTAGTGCATATGGCGGCAACGCAGCTGATGAGCCGGTGCGGGAAACCTACCCCCACCCCTGTCCCCTCCCCGCAAGGGGGAGGGAGACCAAAACACCGGCGTCAGTGTTGGCGTCTCCTCCCCCCTTGCGGGGGAGGGACAGGGTGGGGGGTACCCTTCCCGAACCGAGCTATCCTCACGCCAGATACGATAGCCATGCCAACTCACATGCGCCTGACATGAACTATCTGACGCAACGGCTGCTGACCTTTCCGCTGGTGCTGCTGGGGGTATCGCTGCTGGTGTTCTTCGCCATCCGGCTGGTGCCGGGCGATGCGATCATCGCCATGCTGGGGACCGAGGCCGGGCTGCTGACCGATGCGCAGCGCAGCTCGCTTGAGGCCTATTTCGGCCTCGACCAGCCGATCATCGTGCAATATGGCCGCTGGCTCGCCGGGCTGTTCGAAGGTAATTTCGGCATCTCCGTCACCTATGGCAAACCGGTGCTCGAGGTGATCCTCGCCCGCTTCCCGCTGACGCTCGAACTGGCGCTCCTGTCGATGCTGATCTCGCTGGCGGTCGGCATCCCGGCCGGCGTGTTCGCGGCGACGCGCGCCGACCGGCCAAGCGACCTGCTGGTGCGGCTCTTCGCCATGCTCGGGCAATCGACCCCGAGCTTCGTGGTCGGGCTGGTGTTGATCTACTTCCTTTCGGTGACCTTCCGCATGCTGCCGGCAATGGGCAGCTTCACTCCGCTGTTCGACGATCCGATCGGCAATCTCAGCCAGATGCTGCTGCCGGCGATCACGCTGGGATTGTCCTTTGCCGCTGCGGTCACTCGCATTTCGCGTTCGGCGATGCTCGATGTGCTGAGCGACGACTATGTGCGCACCGCCCGCAGCAAGGGCGCGTCGCAGCGTGACGTGGTCTGGAGGCATGCGCTGCCCAATGCGCTGATCCCGGTGGTGACGCTGTCGGGCGTCGAGTTCGGCTATCTGCTCGGCGGCGCGGTGATCGTCGAGCAGATCTTCGCGCTGCCCGGCCTCGGCCGACTGACGCTCGATGCGATCAGCCAGCGCGACTATCCACTGGTGCAGGGCGCAGTGCTGTTCATCGCGCTCAACTTCCTCGTGGTGAACCTCCTGGTCGACCTCGCCTACGCCGCGCTCGATCCGCGCATCCGGCTCGGGGGCAAGTGATGGCGTTGCTCAAGGCCGTGCTGCGGCATCCCAGCGGCCGCATCGGCGCCGCGATCATCGCGCTCTTCCTCGTCCTCGCGTTGCTGGGGCTACTCGGCCTAACGCCGCACGATCCGCTAAAGCAGTTCGTCGTCGACCGGCTGAAGCCCCCCAGCCTCACCTACTGGTTCGGCACGGACCTGCTCGGCCGCGACACCTTCAGCCGCCTGATGCTGGGGATCAGCGAGTCGTTCATCGTCGCGTTCGCCTCGGTCGCCGTCGCGGCGACCGCCGGGACGATCATCGGGCTGTTCGCCGCCTGGTGGGGGCACCTGTGGGACGGTGTGCTGATGCGCACCATGGACGTGCTGCTGGCTTTTCCGGCCATCCTCCTGGCGCTGCTGATCGTCGCCATCGAAGGGGCGGGCATGGTCACCAGCATCGTCGCGATCGGCATCGTCTACACCCCGATCTTCGCCCGCGTGGTGCGCGCCCCTGCCCTGGCGATCAAGGGCCGCGAGTTCGTCGAGGCGGCCCGCACCTTCGGCAGCTCGCAGGGCTACATCCTGACGCGGCACCTGCTGCTCAACCTGGTGGCGCCGCTGACCGTGCAGATCACCCTGGCGCTCGCCTGGGCGCTGCTGACCGAATCCGGCCTGAGCTTTCTCGGCCTCGGCACGCAACCGCCGGCGCCGTCGCTGGGAGTGATGCTGGCCGAGAGCAAGTCGATGATGACGCGCGCCCCCTGGCTGATGATCTTTCCGGGCCTCACCATCATGCTCGCCATTCTCGGCTTCAACCTGCTCGGCGACGCCCTGCGCGACATCCTCGATCCACGCTCGCAAGCGAGGACCGCATGACCACCCTGCTCAATGTGCGCGACCTCCGTGTCGGCTTCGGTCGCGATCCCCACGCCAACGAAGTGGTGAAGGGGGTGAGCTTCGAGCTCGCCGTCGGCAAGACGCTCGCCATCGTCGGCGAGAGCGGCTCGGGCAAGTCGGTGACGGCGCTCTCGGTCAACCGGCTGGTCGATTTCGGCGGCGGCCGCATCACCGGCGGCTCGATCGCTCTACAACGCGCCGACGGCACGGTGGTCGACATCACCGCGGCGGACGAGCCCGCGATGCAGCGGATCCGCGGCCGTCAGGTCGGGATGATCTTCCAGGAGCCGATGACCTCGCTCAACCCGGTGCATACGGTCGGCGCGCAGATCGAGGAAGCCTTCCGGCTGAATCGCGGGCTGGTCGGCGCCGAGGCAACACGGGCAGCCCGGGAAGCGCTCGAGCGGGTGCGGATCCCCGATGCGGCACAGCGGCTCAAATACTACCCGCATCAGCTGTCGGGCGGCATGCGACAGCGGGTGATGATCGCCATGGTGCTGGCCAGCAATCCTCGGCTGCTGATCGCGGACGAGCCGACCACGGCGCTCGACGTCACCGTGCAGGCGCAGATCATGGCACTGCTGGCGGAACTTCGCGAAGAGCTCGGCATGGCGATGATCTTCATCACCCACGATATCGGCCTCGTCGCGGGGATTGCCGACGACATCATGGTGATGCAGCACGGCATCGCCGTGGAGCAAGGGCCGCTCGACGCGGTGCTCGACAACCCGCAGCACCAGTACACGCAGCATCTGCTGCAGGCGGTGCCGCACTTTACCTCGGGCAGCGCCGTGCGCAGCGACGACCCGGCGCGCGAAGCGGCGCCGATCGTCACCGTCGATAACCTGGCGGTGCGCTTCCCGGTGGCGCGTGGGTTGTTCCGGCGCCGAGGCGGCGCGATCCATGCCGTCGACGGCGTCGACTTCGATTTGCGGCCGGGCGAGACGCTGGCCATCGTGGGAGAAAGCGGCTCCGGCAAATCCACCACGGCGCGGGCCATCCTCGGCCTCGTCAAGGCGACGCGCGGCCGGATCGAAGCCAAGGCGGGTCGCAGCGGTCGGCCGGTGCAGATGGTGTTCCAGGATCCCTATGCCTCGCTCAACCCGCGCCTCACGGTGGAGGCGCTGCTGGCCGAACCGGCGATCGCCGCGGGCCAAAGGCTCGGCAGCAAGCTGCGCGAGCGGATGGTGTTCCTGCTCGAGCGGGTGGGGCTGGGCAAGGAGGCACTGACCCGCTACCCGCATCAGTTCTCGGGCGGGCAGCGGCAGCGACTGTGCATAGCGCGAGCGCTGATGCTGAACCCCGATGTGGTGGTGCTGGACGAAGCGGTGTCGGCGCTCGATGTCAGCGTCCAGGCCCGTGTGCTCGATCTGTTGATCGACCTGCAGCGCGAATTCGGCCTCGCCTATCTGTTCATTTCGCACGACATGGCAGTGGTCGAACGCATCGCTCACCGAGTGGCGGTGATGTATGCCGGCCAGATCGTCGAGATCGGCAAGGCGGCGGCCGTACTGGGCGCACCGCAACACAGCTATACCCGGCGGCTGATCGCGGCGGTGCCGGCGATCGAACGGCGGCGCCAGCATTTCACCCTCGATGCGACGCATGTCCCGTCACTGGTGCGTCCGTCGGGGTTCGAGCCGCCACCGGCGAAATGGCGTGAGGCGGGAGAAGATCACCGCGTGCGCGTGGAGGAAACCGCATGAGCGTCAACGCTGTTCTCGATCGCGCCTTCGCGCCGCTGCAGGCGGCGGTGGCGGCAAAGCGCATTCCCGGCGGCGTGCTCGGCATCGTCGACCGCGAGGGCAATCGGGCGGTGCGTTCGATCGGCTCGGCGCAACTGGTTCCGGCCGCACGCCCGATGACCGACGCCACCTGGTTCGATCTCGCCTCGCTCACCAAGGTGATCTTCACCACGCCGCGCATTCTCGCGCTGGCTGAAGCCGGCACGATCGACCTCGATGCGCCGCTGACCTCGGTGATCCCCGATTTCCGCCAGTACAACCCCGACGGCAGCTGGGAGCGGAAGCTCAGCTTCCGGCAGTGCCTCGGGCACCAGACCCCGTTCCCCGGGGTGGTGCCGATCTACACCTATGGCAGCGACCCGAACCTCCTCCGCGCCTGGGTGCTGCAGCACGAGTGGCAGGCGGGCCCGCCGGTTTATTCCGACATCAACTTCATCCTCCTCGGCATTGCGCTCGAACGGCTGAGCGGCAAGCTGATCCGGCAGCAGGACCCCGGTCCCGGATTCGCCTGGTCGGCCGATCCGCTGGAAGCCGCGGCCACCGAGCGCGACGCCTGGCGCGGCCGGGTCATCGTCGGCGAAGTGCATGACGAGAACTGCTATGCACTGCAGGGCTCGGGGCATGCCGGGCTGTTCGGCACGGCCGCGTCGGTGCTCGACTATGCGCGGGGCCTGCTTGCCGGCACCGGCGCGGCGCCGGCCAGCATCGCCCTGATGCGCACCGCCCTGTCGCCGCGCCGCACCCATGGCTGGGAGCGGCCGTACGAAGGCTGGTCGGGCGGCGACCGCTGCTCGGCCGAAACCATCGGACATACCGGCTTCACCGGCACCGGCCTCTGGATCGACTTCGCGGGGGGGCGGGCCTGGACGCTGCTCACCAACCGCGTGCATCCGACCCGGCATTTCGACAGCGGCATCATCGCGCTGCGCCGCGCCGTGGGCGAGCTGGTCAACGACAATTGAGGGAGAGCGAGATGGCCGCACCGATCTGGGCCGTGGGCCTGATGACCGGCACCGTGCTCGACGGCAATATCGACGTGGCGCTGCTGAAGACGGACGGCGAGAGCATCGAGCAATTCGGCGCCTATACGCTCGCTCCCTACCCGCAGGCCATCCGCGACACGCTCGAAGAGACGCTGTCCGAGGCGCGCAAGTGGAATTTCGAGGGGCCGGATCCAGCCATCTTCGCCCGGGCGGAAGAGATGCTGACCCGGGCGCAGTCGGCAGCGGTCAAGGCGCTGGTGGAAAGCGCCGGCCTCCACATGGCCGATATCGGGGTCGTCGGCTTTCACGGCCAATCGGTGCTGCATCGCGCGCCGCAGCCGGGGCGGATCGGCGCCACCCGGCAGCTCGGCGACGGCGAACTGATGCATCAGCTGCTGGGCGCCAAGGTCGCCTATGATTTCCGATCGGCCGACGTGCGGGCCGGCGGACAGGGCGCGCCCCTCGCCGCCATCTACCACCAGGCGCTGCTGCGCGGGCTAGGCACGCATGGCGAGACCGCAGTGCTGAACCTCGGCGGCGTCGCCAATGTCACCTACTGGGATGGCGCCGACCGGCTGGTCGCCTTCGATACCGGCCCGGCGAACGCGCCGCTCAACGATTTCATGAAGGCGCGCGGACTGGGCGACATGGACCGGGACGGCGCCCTGGCGCGGAGCGGCACCGTGGACGAGGCGCGGCTCAAGAAGCTGCTGCAGCACCCCTATCTCAGCGCACCGCCGCCCAAATCGCTCGACCGTTTCGATTTCACCGCCGCCATGGCCGACGGGCTCGACCCGGCCACCGGCGCGGCGACGCTCACCGCCTTCACCGCCGCCGCCGTCGGCAAGGGGTTGGACCTGCTGCCGACGCGGCCGACGCGGTTGATCGTTTCAGGCGGCGGGCGGCACAACCCGCTGATGATGGAGATGCTGAAGGCCCGCGCCGGGGTGGACGCGGCTCCGGCAGAAACCGTCGGCTGGCGCGGCGACGCGATCGAAGCGGAGTGCTTCGCGTTTCTCGCAGTGCGGGTATTGCGCGGGCTGCCGATCAGCTTTCCGACGACGACCGGTGCCCCGCACCCGCTGCTGGGTGGACGGTTGGCGGCTTAGTCGGGCTCACCGCTGCCGCTGATGCGGGCTGACCCCCACCCCTGTCCCCTCCCCCTGAAACAGGGGGAGGGAGACGTCAGCCTCGATAGCGGTGATAGGGTCTCCCTCCCCATTCTTAGGGGGAGGGGACAGGGGTGGGGGTCAGTCTCCACCGGCGCTCGTACTCAAAGCCGCTTCTGCAGAAACGTCCGCGTTCGCCCCGGCGGAAAATCCTTGAGCGCGCCGAACGACACGTAGCCTGCGCGCTGATAGGTTTTCAGCGCCACCGGGCTGAAGGTGTCGATATAGGCGCCGTGGCAGCCGCGGGCCTTGGCGTCCGTCTCGGCCGCCGTCAGCATGCGGCCGGCGAGGCCGGCGCCCCGTTGCTCCTCGGCGACCCACAGCCACTGCACGTAGAGCCAGCCCCAGGCGGTATAGCCGGAAAGGCCGGCGACGATGGCGCCGGCCTCATCGCGCACCACGACGGCAAGCGGCCGGCGATCGGCCGGACCGACGTCACCCTCGTTGAAGGCGGTGAGGCGCCCACCGATGGTGGCCAGCTCATCGGCGGTCGGGGTTTCGGTGACGCTGATCGACAGTTCGCTCATCAGCTCAAGGCCCGAACCGTCGACGGCAGATCCACACGGAGTTCCGATGTCACCTCCAGCGCGCGGTCGTCACGGATCGGCGCGCCGCCCGGTGTCTGGCGCGCCGCGAGAATGGCGTCGCGCGCGCGGATCAGGCCGGCGATTTCGTCGGCGTAGAGGCGAAGGATGGCGCTCAACCAGCGGTTGGTGAGGTAGGAGGGCTGCGGCATCTGGATGTCGAAGCGCTCGAGCAGCGCAATGCTCGGTTCGGCATCGAGCCAGCTGTCGCCGACCACCCACTGGTTGACGGTGAACAAGCGTAGCAGCCTGCCATGCGCATCGACGCCGACGGCGATCAGGTGATGCACCGGACCGTCCTTGCCGTCCGGGCGGACGAAGCAGTGGAAGTGCCCGTGCTCGGCCTCGGCTGCCGGAATATGGCAGTGATAATACCACTGGCCGCCCGAAGCGGGGTCATAGACATCGCCCGGCGGGTAGTGGGTCCAGGCGATGACCGGCGCATCACGGAGGGTGGCGTGCAAGACGTTGTCGCCGCCCTTCAACAGAACCTCCTCGCAGAACAGCGCTTCCTGCGCCGCGCGAAGCCGCTCCGCCGGGTCGGCCATCAGAGGCTGCCTGCCGCGCAGGGAGCGGCTGCCGCGCAGGGCGCTGCCGCAGCGCACGGGGCGGCCGCAGCGCACGGGGCGGCCGCAGCGCAAGGCGCAGCCGCTGCACATGGAGCAGCCGCGGCGCAGGGGGCGGCTGCGGCACATGGAGAGGCAGCGGCACAGGGCGAGGCTGCCGCGCAGGGCGACGAGGCTGCACAAGGCGAGGAAGCCGCACATGGAGATTCAGCGGCGCATGGCGAAGCCGCGGCGCAAGGGTTGGACGCTGCATCCGCTCCGGCCGTCACCGCGGCAGGCGCGGCCGCGCCGCTGCCGCGGGTCACGTGGTCGGCGGCGACGGCCGCAGTGGCGGCGAGCAGCGCCGCGCCGAACAGCAGGGTGTTACGCGAACCGCTCATTTCTTGAACCCATCGAGACCGAATACCGGACGCAGCGCGATGCCGACGAAGCTGCCGGCAAAGGCGGCGGCGAACCAAACCCAACCATGGAGGCTGCCCGAGGCGATGCCGCTGAACAGCGCGCCGATATTGCAGCCGAACGACAGCCGCGCGCCATAGCCCATCAGCACGCCGCCGATCACCGCGGCGAGCGCCGATTTCAGCGGCAGGGCGGCCTTGGGCGCGAACTTGCCGGCGAGGCCAGCGGCCAAAGCCGCGCCGAGCAGGATGCCGAAATCCATCACCGAAGTGATGTCGAACAAGACGCTGCGCCCGAGCGCCTGGGCCTGGGCCGGCGCGGTCCAGAAGGTCCAGGTTTCGACCGGCACGCCGACCGATTGCGCAATCTTGGCGCCCCACAGCCCGAAGCCATAGGTAATCGACCAGGGGTGGCCGGCGATCAGCAGCGTCGCGATGTTGAGCAGCGCCAGCAGCACCGCGGCGCCGACCAGCGGCCACGGCCCCTGCAGCAAGCGCGACAGCCCGCGGGTCTTGGGCTTTGATGCCTGCTCGAGCCCGCCATGGGCACGGCGTTCGATCAGCACGGTGATGCCGGCGACGGCGGCGAGGCCGGCAAGCGTCACGATGACGGCCAGCGGCGCGCCGAGACTGGTGCCGAGGCTGATACTGGGGAGCGACGGCTGCGCCAGCCACCAGGGAAGGTGCGCCGTGCCGAGCAGCGCGCCGAAGATGAAGGCCGCCAGCGTCACCAGCATGCGCGCGCTGCCGCCGCCGACGGTGAACAGGGTGCCCGAACCGCAACCGCCGCCCAGTTGCATGCCGAGCCCGAAAATCGCCGCGCCGACCAGCACCGAGACACCGACCGGGGCGACGGCCCCGGCCAGCGGCCGGCCGAACGCGCTGCCGCCGGCGAGCAACGGAATGAAGACGACCGCGGCAATGGCCACCATCAGCATCTGGGCGCGCACGGCTGCGCCGCGCTTTTCGACCACCAGCCGGCGCCAGCCACCGGTGAAGCCGAAGGAGGCGTGATAGAGCGTCGCGCCGAGCAGCCCGCCGATCAGGAAGAGGACGGTCTGGCGCAGGTCGACCACCTGGCCGATCACCACGCTGCCGATCACGAACATCAGGAGCGCCACGATGACCGGGCCGCGATCGAGTTTCGGCCAGCTGAAGGAAGGAGCAGGTGGGGAGGCGCTGATATTGGTCACGAGAGTCAAATCCTATGCAGGCAGTCTATCGCCTGTCGTAAATGGCAGCGCCCGAGACCGCAATCTCGGGCGCCCTTGGCGATTGGTCGAAGGCGTTCGCGTCGGGCACGGTAGCCAGGCGCTCACCAGGCTGCTCCCTCCCCCCTTGAGGGGAGGGGCGGGGGTGGCGGTCCATCGGTGATAACCGCACCACCCCCACCCTCAATCCCTCCCCTCAAGGGGGAGGGAGGCCTACCGCAGCTGGTTCGGCAGCTTAGTTCTGTACCACCACCGGGCGGGCCGGGTCGAGGGTCCACTGCGACATGGAGCCGTCATAGAGCCGCACGCCCTTGAGGCCGGCGACCTCGGATAGCCCGAACCAGGCGATCGAGGCGAGGTGCCCGGTGTTGCAGAAGGTGATGAGCCCGTTGGTGTCGGTGACGCCAGCCTGCTGCACCAGCGCGTCGATCGTCGCCTTGCTGGCGAACTTGCCGGCGTCCTTGTCCCAGAACTTATCGAAGTTGAGGTTCACCGCCGTCGGGATGGTGCCGAGCGACTGCACGGTGTTGGTCTTTTCCTTGCCGATGAACTGCGCCACCGAGCGGGCATCGATCAAGTTGGTGTCGCTGGCGATCGCCTCTTCCACCTCGGCCACTTCGGCGCGCAGTTCAGGACGCAGCTTGGCAGTGAAGCTGCCGGCGACCGGGGTCACGACATCGGTCGAAACCGGCTGGCCGGCATCGGCCCAGGCCTTGTAGCCGCCGTCGAGCACGGTGACGTTGTCGTGGCCGAGCACCTTGAAGGTCCAGTAAACGCGGGTGGCGCCGCCGAACTCGGCGACATCACTGCCGGCCGGCACGATCACCACCTGCGTGTCGTCGCTGACGCCGAGCGCCGCGATCTTGGCCGAGATATCCTCGAGCTTGGGGAGCAGGCCCGGAGCGCCGTCGATCTTGGCGCGCCAGCCATAGGCGGCATATTGCGCTTCGACCGAACCCGGCACGTGGCCGGCGGCGTAGGGCGCGGTGCCGTCCTTGGGAGTATCGCGGATGTCGATGATCACCAGGTCGGGTTTGCCGAGCTGGCTGTTGAGCCAGGCGGCGTCGACCAGCGGCTGGTTGGTCAGGCGCTCGGCCTGTGCGCTACCGGCAGCGGCGAGGCCAATGACGAGCGCCGTGGCGAGGACGTTGAAACGCATTGAAGTATTCTCACTCTGGAGCATGAACTTGCCGGCATCATAGTCGCATCGCCCCCTCCGATGCTGCCGACAGGTTTCCAAATTGCGGAGCGAGACCGAAATTTCCGTCGCCGGCCACCGCCGTCGCGGCAATCAATTTCCCTGCGGGCCCATAGGCATAAGCTCCGGCACGGGCGATAATGCCGGCCAAAACGACGGCTCGTCGTGCCGGAAAACCATTTCATGCGCCCATTGCTCCGCCTGCTCCTCACCGCCCTGCTGCTGTCATCCCCCGCTGCGCTCCCCCCTGCCCTCGCCGAGGATGCAGCCGTCGCGGCGCCGGCGTCGCAGGTGCTCTCCTACGAGAGCGACGCGCAGCTCGCCGAGCTCGCCGCCAAGGGAACGACGGTGGTGTTCTTTTATGCCGCCTGGTGCCCCAATTGCCGGGCCACGGTGACCGAGCTCAATGCCCGCTGGGACGAGGTCAATCCCGGCCTGACGCTGGTGATCGCCGACTATGACAAGGAGCAGGCGCTGAAGGCCCGCTTCGGCGTGACCTACCAGGATACGTTCGTGCTGCTCGACAAGGACGGTAACGGGGTCGAAATCTGGAACAGCGGTGGGGTCAACGGCCTCAACGCCCATACCAGCGCGCTCTGACCCGCCGATGCTGGCAACCATCGCGCTCGCCTTCGTCGCGGGCGTCATCACCATCCTCTCGCCCTGCGTGCTGCCGCTGTTGCCGATGATCCTCGCGACGGCGACGCAGGAGGGCAAGGCGCGGCCAGTCGGGGTGATCGTCGGCTTCGTCCTGGCCTTCAGCGCCGCAACCCTGGCGCTGAGCGCGCTGGTACGGCTGATCGGCGTGCCGCCCGACATCAACCGGACCCTGAGCGCCATCGTCCTCGCCCTGCTCGGCCTGGTGCTGGCCGCCCCCGGGCTGCAACTGCAGTTTGAACGGTTGGCGAGTGGGCTTGCCGGGCGCGCCCCGCGCAGTGAGGGCAGCGGCTTCGGCGGCGGCCTCGTGGTCGGGCTCGGGCTCGGCCTCGCCTGGAGCCCCTGTGTCGGGCCGATCATGGCCTCGGTGATCACGCTGGCGCTCAACCAGTCGGTGGGCCCGGGCGCGATTGCCGTCACCCTTGCCTTCTCCCTCGGCACGGCACTGCCGATGGCGGCGGTGCTGCTGGGCGGCCGGCAACTGGTCCGCCGGTTGAGCTGGTTCCAGAGCCACGCCGCCACCATCCAGCGGGTCTTCGGCGTCGTGCTGCTGCTGACCGCACTCGCCATCTGGCTGGGTTGGGACCGCAACATCCAGATCCTCCTGCTCGAGTGGTTTCCCAGCTGGGAGAGCCTGCTGACGGGCTGGGAGCCGCAGCCGCCCTCGACCTGAGCTCGCTCCTCAGATTGCCCCTTGAACCTCCAGCCACTGGAGGTTGTAGAACACTCGCGTCGTCACGGGAGCGTAGCATGGGCGCCGGTCACAGCCACGGTATCGAAAAGCCTGCAGCCGGTTCGGCCGGGGCGCGGCACCGGAAGAGCCTAGTGGCGGCGCTGGCGCTGACTACCACCTTCCTCCTCGTCGAGGTGATCGGCGCCTGGATCTCGGGCTCGCTGGCGCTGCTCGCCGACGCCGCGCACATGCTCACCGATGCCGGCGGCCTGGCCCTGGCGCTGTTCGCCATCTGGTTTGCCGCCCGCCCGCCATCGGCCAACAAGACCTTCGGCTACCTGCGGGCCGAGGTGCTGGCCGCGCTGGTCAATGCGGTGGTCCTGCTGCTGCTCGCCGTCTACATTCTCTACGAGGCGTACCAGCGCCTGTTCGCGCCGCCCGAAGTGCTCTCGACCCCGGTGCTGATCGTCGCGGTGGTGGGGCTGGTGGTCAACCTGATCAGCATGCGGCTGCTGGCCGCCGGATCGGCGGAAAGCCTCAACCTGAAGGGCGCCTATTTCGAAGTGCTGGCCGACATGCTCGGCTCGCTCGGCGTCATCGCCTCGGCGCTGCTCATCATGTTCACCGGCTGGACGCTCGCCGACCCGCTCATCGGCGCGGCGATCGGCGTGTTCATCGTGCCCCGCACCTGGGGGCTGTTGAAGCACGCGGTGAACATCCTGCTCGAAGGCACCCCCGCCGGCTTCGACCTGGCCCGTCTCGAGCGCGCGCTGCGCGCCCTGCCCGGCGTCATCGACACGCACGACCTCCACGTCTGGACCATCACCTCGGGCATCGACGCGATGAGCGGGCACCTGGTGATTGCCGACGACGCGGACCAGCAGGCGGTGCTGGTGGCGGCGCGGACGGCCCTGCATGAGGATTTCGGCATCGACCACACGACGATCCAGGTGGAGACGGCGGCGACGCGGGGTGGTGAGGTGAGGGGGCAGGTGTGAGGCCGTCCGGACTGCGTGGACCTGGGCCCTACTGCGCCATCACATAGTGACTGTCCGACACCTGCGCATAGGCGCGTACCGGCGGGACATATTCGGGCCGGCGGACCGGGCTCTTGACGTCGTCGTTGCCGATATTGCGGCGGCGCTGGCGCTGCGTCGGATCGGCCACCGGAATGGCGGCGAGGAGTTTGCGCGTATAGGGGTGCTGCGGGTTGGCGAAGATTTCGGCGCGGGTGCCCATCTCGACGATCTCGCCGAGGAACATCACCGCCACACGGTGGCTGACCCGTTCGACCACCGCCATGTCGTGCGAGATGAACAGGTAGCTGAGCCTTAGGCTCTCCTGCAACTCGAGCATCAGGTTGACCACCTGCGCCTTGATCGACACATCGAGCGCCGAAACGCTTTCGTCGGCGACAATGACGCTGGGTTTCACCGCCAGCGCCCGGGCGATGCAGACGCGCTGGCGCTGGCCGCCGGACAGCTGGTGCGGATAGCGATTGGCCATGGCGGCCGAGAGGCCGACCCGCTCCAGCAGCTCGGCAATTCGCTCCGGCACGTCCTTCGGCGTCGCCATGCCATGCAGCAGCATGGGCTCGGCGATGGCGCCGCCCACCGTCATGCGCGGATTGAGGCTCGCGAACGGATCCTGGAAAATCATCTGCATCCGCTTGCGGCGGGTGCGCAGCTCCTCGTCGGTGAGCCCGACGATCTCCTCGCCGTCGAGTTTGACCGATCCGCCGGTCGGCTTGACCAGTTGCAGGATCGATAGACCGGTGGAGGACTTGCCGCAGCCGGACTCGCCGACCAGCGACAGCGTCTCGCCCGGCTGCAGCGAGAACGAGACCTTCTCAACTGCATGCACCCTGCCCTTCACGCGGCCCATCATCCCCGAACGGATGGTGAAGCGGGTGGTCAGGTCCTTGACCTCGAGCACCGGCGCCGCCTGGCGATCGACCGTATCGGCACTGGCCGCCGCTTCACCGAGCAGGCCGGTTTGCGGGTCGGCGATGGCGAATTTGCGCGGCCGCGGCTCGTCGGCCATCGCCCCCAGCTTCGGCACCGCGGACAGCAGCGCCTTGGTATAGGGCTGCTGCGGCGCGGCGAAGATATCGATGGTCGACCGATCCTCGACTACGAGACCGCGGCGCATCACCACGGTGCGATCGGCGATCTCGGCCACCACCCCCATGTCGTGGGTGATGAAGAGGACCGACATATCCTCCTCATCCTGCAGCGCCTTGATCAGCTCGATGATCTGCGCCTGGATGGTTACGTCGAGCGCAGTGGTCGGCTCATCGGCGATCAGCAGGCGGGGGCCGCAGGCGAGCGCCATGGCGATCATCACGCGCTGCCGCATGCCGCCGGAAAACTGGTGCGCATGCTCGGCTGCCCGGGTCCTCGCATCGGGAATACGGACGCGATCGAGCTGGCGGATCGCCTCGGCTCTCGCCTCAGCATGCGAGACCGCCTTGTGCGCCATGATCGCCTCGGCGATCTGCTCGCCCACCGGCATCACCGGGTTGAGGCTGGTCATCGGCTCCTGGAAGATCATGCCGATGCGCTTGCCGCGCACCTCGTTCATCGCATGGCCCGAGAGCCCAAGCAGCTCCTGCCCCTCGAGCTGGATGCTGCCCTCGGTCCGCGTATTGACGGGGTTATTGAGCTGCATGATCGACATGGCCGTCACGCTCTTGCCCGAGCCGCTCTCGCCGACCAGCGCCACGGTTTCGCGCGTGCCCACCGCGAAGCTCACGCCATGCACCACTTCGATCCACTGGTTGCGGTTGCGGAACGAGGTCTTGAGCCCGCTGACGGACAGCACAGGGTTGGACATGGCGTACTCCTCCGGCGTGCGCGTCCCGAGGTCGCGCCGTTCCCCGCATGTAGCGGCGATCTTAGCAAATTGTCAAGTTATCAGGCACTTGTAATCACGGAGGTCGCAGATCTTGAAACCTACGCTTTTTCATACACTTGACTGCGCAACACATCTCGCGGTCCGCAGGCAAACAGCTGCGGCATCGTTGACATGTTCCCCTGAATGTTTACAAGCAGAGCACCCTCCATGATGCGGGGGCGAGGGAGACGCGGGTGAGGCTGGCCATCGTTGCCGATGATCTGACGGGAGCGCTGGACGTCAGCGCCCCGCTCGCCGCACGCGGGCTGACGGTAGTGGTCGCGACCACCCCGGACGCCGCCGAGCAGGCGATCGGCTCGGGCGCCGAGGTGGTGGTGGTGAACACTGCAAGCCGCGAAGGCCGCCCCGAAGACGCCCGCGCGACCGTCGACGCGGTGTCCCGCCGGCTTGCTGCGATGCAACCGGAATGGGCGCTGAAGAAAATCGATTCCCGGCTCAAGGGCCACGTGGCGATCGAAACCGCGGCGATGCTGCAGGCATTCGGGCGCAGCCGAACGGTTGTTGCGCCGGCGGTGCCGAGCCAGGGCCGGACGGTGCGCGGCGGCCACGTGATCGGCCAGGGCATCGGCGCGCCGATTGCCATCGCTGCAGCGATGCGCGACGTGCCGCACGAGGCGCCGGACACCGCCGACGCGATGGCGCTGCTGGCGTTGCTCGACCGGGCGACGCCGGAGACGCTGCTGGTTGGCGCGAACGGACTTGGCGTGGCACTGGGGGAACGGCTCAGCGGACCGCCAGCGCCAAAGACCCAACGCCTCGAGGGCCCCCTGCTGCTGGTGGTCGGCTCGCATGATCCGATCACGCTGAGGCAGGTCGAAGTGGCGCTCGAGCACGACGCGTTGAGCCACGTCGTTTCCTCCGACGGCGCCCTCGGCCCGCTGCCCGGCGGGCCGGTGCTGGTGCAAGCCATCGCGCCGCACGATGCAGGTTTCGGCGCGGCGATGCAGCGGTTCGGGCGCTCGATCGCCGAGCTGCTGCGGCGCGGCGATTTCGGCACGGTGCTGCTCAGCGGCGGCGAGACGGCGCAGACGGTGCTGGCGGCACTCGAGATTGGCTGCCTCGAGGTGGCCGGCGAAGTATTGCCCGGCATTCCGCTGACCCGCGCGGCGCTTGGGGATCGCAGCCTCACAGTATTGACGAAGTCCGGCGGCTTCGGCACAGCTCAGGACATCCTGCGCCTTGTGGGCATTTCAGAGAACGCCGTTCCAGTTACTGACTACGCATTGGCAGGAGAGCAACGATGAGCGACGTCAAGCAGACCGGCGCAGGGTTCGACGACGAACCACGACATCGCACGCTGTTTGCCGACCGCGTCTACCAGCTGCTGCTGACCCGCATTTCCAATGGCGAGTATGCGCCGGACCACAAGCTGCCGAGCGAGAAGGAGCTGTCGGACCAGTTCGATGTCAGCCGCCCGATCGTGCGCGAGGCACTGGAGCGCCTGCGCAACGAGGGGCTGATCTACTCGCGCCAGGGCGCCGGCAGCTTCGTGCGGCTCAGGACCGAGCCGCGCTCGCTCGGCTTTCCGCCGGTCGAAACCATCGCCGATATCCAGCGCTGCTACGAGTTCCGCCTCACCATCGAACCGGAAGCGGCGTTCTTTGCCGCCAGGCGGCGGAACGATGCAGCGGTGAGTTCGATCGGTCAGGTCGTCGACCTGCTGTCGAACGCCACCGACCAGCAGCGGCATCGCGAGGATGCCGATTTTGCCTTTCACCTGGCGATCGCCGATGCCTCGAACAACCACTATTACAGCTCGGCGATGCAGGCCCTGCGCACCCATATCGCCGTGGGCATGAAGCTGCACGGGCTGGCGCTGATGGGGCCGGGGCGCGGGCTCGAGAAGGTGCTGGGCGAGCACCGCGCCATCTTCGAAGCGATCCGCGACCGTGAGGCCGACACTGCCCGTCAGTTGATGCGGCAGCATCTCGAAGGCTCGCGGGATCGGCTGTTCGAGGGCCGGATGCTGGATTTGTCGCTGTAAGGAACGGAACTGCGCTGCGTTCGGCAGCTTCTCACTGCGCGCAACGCTGCAGGCCAGAGTTGGCGCTGGACAGTCAGGTGCCCCCGCCCCTCACCCGTCTCGGCCTACGGCCGATCCACCCCTCTCCCCGACGGGGTCCGGTGAAGGCCAATTGGCCTTCACCGTGGGAACGGTAGTGATCGCTGCACTCTCGGTATTCTTCTCCCCGTCGGGGTCGCGGGACGAGGGCGCAGCCCTCGCCCGGAGGTGGAGCGTAGCGCCGGATGAGGGGAAAGCCACGATCGTGGGAGCGAGTTGTGCGGCCGCAGACGCCTAGTAAGCGGCGCGGTAAACCCCGAAGATTTCCGCCGGGCTCATGTCCCGCGGGTTGAAATCCAGCAACCGGCGGATGCCGTGGGCTTCGTCGGCCATCGATTGCAGATCGTCCTCCGGGACGCCCAGCTTCGAGATCCGCATCTCGATGCCGAGATCGGCGCAATAGCGATAGGCGCTGTCGAGCAGGTCGTCGCCAAAACCCATCAGCGCGGCGATCTCGCTGGTCTTGTTGGCCACCACCGGCGCGTTGAAGGCCAGGGTGTGCGGGAAGATCACCGCGTTGGCGAGGCCGTGAGCAATGCCATAGCGGGTGCCGAGCGGGTAGGACAGCGCGTGGCCGGCAGTGGTGTTGACCGGCCCCAGGCAGAGCCCGCCATAGAGCGCCGCCATGGCGAGGCCGGCGCGGGCTTCGACGTCGCTGCCATCCTCGACGGCACGCTTGAGGTACTGGCCGACCAGCGTGATGCCGGCGCGCGCGTAGATATCGACCAGCGGATGCGAGCGCTTCGAGGTGAAACTCTCGACGCAGTGCGCCAGCGCATCGACGCCGGTGGCGGCGGTCACGGCGGCGGGCAACGACAGGGTGAGGTCGGGATCGACCACCGCGAGATCGGCCACCATGTGACGGCTGTCGGCAGCCGATTTCGCCTGGCTCGCCGGATCGGTGACCAGCGCCCGGGCCCCCACTTCGCTGCCGGTGCCGGCGGTTGTCGGGATGGCGATCAAGCCGCAGGAGCGCGGGTCGGCCTTGCCGACGCCGACAATGTCGCGAAAGTCCTTGCTGCTGCCGACCAGCACCGAGACGAGCTTGGCAAGGTCCATCGCGCTGCCGCCGCCGAAGCTCACGATGACATCGGGGGCAAAGCCGCGCGCCTCATCCAGCGCCTGCTCGAGATTGGGCAGGTCCGGCTCGGGCTTCACCTTGGCGAAGACGTGGTTGGCGGCAGGCAGGCCGAGCAGCTCGGCGCGCGCGGCGTTGAACGCGTCGGCGACGACCATCACCCGTTTGCCGGCCCACCCGGGCACGAACTCGCCCAGCGTCCGCGCCTTGCCCGGACCGTACTCGATCCGGGTGGGCTGGACGAAGGAAACCGGGCGCAGCAAGGCCGCCACCGCTGCGGGAGAACCCGATGACATTACTTGGCACCTTTGGGATTGAGGGCGTCGTTGAGGCCGTCGCCGATGAAACTGAAGGCGACCGAGGCAATGGCGAGCGCGATGGCTGGCGCTGCCAGCAGGTGCGGGTATTGCTGCCAGGTCCTGAGGCCGTCGGAGATCATCAGGCCCCAGCTCGGGGTCGGGGGCTGCACGCCCACACCGAGAAAGCTGAAGGCACTCTCGAGCACCATGGCGCCGCCGAGGCCGGCCGAAACCGCGACGATCAGCGGCCCCAGCGAATTGGGGATCAGGTAGCGCAGGATGATCTGCCCGCTCGTGAGGCCGAGCGAACGCGCGGCGAGGACATAGGGCTGGCTGCGCACGGTGAGGATCTGGGCGCGCACAGTGCGGGCATAGGGTGGCCACATCACCAGCGCGATGGTGCCGAACACCATAATGAAATCGACGATCACCGTGTTGCGGAACAGGGTGTTGCCGGTAGCCAGGTACATCTGGTCCATCCAGCGACCGAGCGGCGGCTTCAGCGAGGTGTTGATGACGATGACCAGCAGCAGGTTGGGCACCGACATGAAGATATCGGTGAACCACATGATGGTGGCATCGATCTTGCCGCCGAAATAGCCGGCGATGGCACCCAGGGTGGCGCCGATCAGCACCGAAATGGCGGTCACCACGATGGCAACGAAAAAGGCGGTGCGGGTGCCGTAGATGACGCGGCTGGCCACGTCACGGCCCAGTTCGTCCGTGCCGAGCCAGTGCGCCGCGGACGGCGGCAGGTTACGGCTGTCGAGGTTCTGGGTCAGGAAGTCGTAGGGCGTCAGCAGCGGCCCGAAGATGGCGATGAGGATGAGCAGCACGATCGCCCCCAGCCCCACCATGGCGATCTTGTTGGCTTTCAGCCGGTCCCAGGCGTCGGACCATAGCCCCGCGGGCTTTTCTTCGAGTTTGACGGCGACGCCCGGATCGATCGTGGTCATGGCCTATTTCCTCTCGGCGGCGCGCGGATCGAGCAGCGGATAGGCCAGATCGATCACGAGGTTGGAGACCATCACGAGGGCGGAGGCGATCAGCGTCACGGCGAGGATCACCGGGTAGTCGGAATTGAGCAGCGACTGGATGGCGAGCCGCCCCAGACCCGGGAGCCCGAACACCAGTTCGACGAACACCGCGCCGTTGATCAGGGTGATCATGATCAGCCCGAGCTGGGTCAGCACCGGGGTCAGGATCGGCCGCAGGATGTGGCGGGTGACGATCCTCGTGGCGGGTAGCCCCTTGGCGCGGGCGGTGCGGACGAAATCCTCGCTCAGCACTTCGATCACCGCCGAACGGGTCTGGCGCACGATAAGGGCGATCGGGTGCATCGAGAGGACGATCAGCGGCAGGATCACCCGCACGTCGAATAGTCCGCCCCAGCCATAGGGTACCGCGCCGCCGGGCAGGACGAGGATCAGCAGCACCATGAGAATAGGGCCGGCCACATAGGCCGGGATGGCGTAAAAGAACAGCGCCGAACCGAGGATGAGGTAGTCGAGCGCCCGGTTCTGGTTGAGCGCCGCGATGACGCCGAGTGGAATGGCAATGATCGCAGTGAGGACGATGGCCAGCAGCCCCAGCTGGATCGATACCGGCGCCGCGGCCGCGATGGTGCGGGCCACGGAGCGGCCGGAGGTCAGCGAATTGCCGAAATCAAAATGCAGCACGCGCCAGACATAATCGCCGAACTGCTCGAAGAACGGCCGATCGATGCCTGCCGCCTCGCGGATCGCCGCCAGCCGGTTGGGATCGAAGGCGATGCCGCCGGGCTCGCGCAGGAACATCAGCTTGATCGGGTCACCGGCACCGTAGAAGGCCAGTGCATAGACCGCGAGCAGCACCAGGAGCACTGAAGGGATCCACAGCAGCAGCCGCTTGAGAGCATAGGTGAGCATTGCCGGCCTCGTCGGTTGGGACCGCGCTCGGGGCGCGGTCCCTGGTTTACTAGCAGCTCCGAGATCAGGTGATCTCGATGTTCCAGGGAGCGAACACCTGCCAGTCGAGGTTCTTTTCCATGCCCTTGACGTTGGCCAGGGCCCAGCGCGACATGGCTTCGATGTACCAGGGGAGCAACTGGTAATCCTCGCGGAAGATGCGCTGCGCCTCCCGGGCCAGTTCATCGCGCCTCGGATCATCCACAGGCAGCGGCGCCGCCTCGTCCAGCAGCCTGTCGACTTCCGGGTTGGAGTAGCCGTTCATCTTGTTCTTGGCGACGCTCGAGCTCGAGTGGATGGCGGTGTGCAGGAACTCCGTCGCATCCGGAACGCGCGAGCCGGCGTCGTCGCGCACGATATGCACATCGGCAGGCTGGAAGTTGTCGAGGGTCGGCTTCAGTTCGATGGCGGTGATACCCAGGTTCTGCCGCCACTGCTCGATGGCGAACTGCGCCGCCGCCTGCTCGGCCGGCGCGATGATGCCGGCGAAGATGATGCGGGGCAGCTTGTCGGGCGAACCGTATTTGGATGCGGCAAGCGCGGCCTTGGCCGCCTCCGGATCGTAGGGATACGGCACCCAGTCGGGATCGACGCCCTTGACGCCGACGAGGATCTGCTCGGCCATCTTGTGCGGCCCCTTGGGGAAGGAGGCGCGCATCATCTCCTTGCGGTCGACGGCGAGGATCAGCGCCTTGCGGACATTGACGTCGTCGAACGGCGCGGTCTTGGAATTGAAGTAGAAGTGCTGGCCATTGGGGATCTCGGTGCCCTGGCTGAACTCGACGCCAAGGTCATCGACGATGGTCGGGGTCACCAGCGCGGTGTGGGCATGGGCCTCGCCGCTCTTCAAGAGCGCGGTGGCGGCCACCGAGTCCTCGATGACGCGCAGCTCGATGCGGCTGAGCTTCACCTTGGGTCCGAAGAAGTTCTCGTTCGGCTCCCAGGCGACAGTGCCCTCATCGAGGTTCATCGCTACCAGCTTGAACGGGCCGGAACTGATCACGCCACCCTCGGGCATGTACCAGTCGGGGTTCTGGTTGCCATCGGCGCCACGCGACTGCGACACCTTGGAAATCGGCACCAGGTGGTTGGCAAGGCGCATGTAGAAGATCGGATCGGGCGCCTTCAGCGTCACCTGGATGGTGGCGTCATCGACGATGACCACGCCGGGCAGCTCGGTGCCGTTGCCGGCCGAGAGTTCGTCGTAACCGACGACACCGGCCAGCACGAGCGGCACGCGCTGGCTGGCGGTGAGCGGC